>NZ_JBHXQN010000011.1:3032-163607 GCF_042717785.1 Streptomyces sp. NPDC058619 | reverse complement strand
AATTCTCTTCCTCCCCTTTTCTATCCCCCACCGGCCTCGGGCCCCCCCCCCGACCCCGGCGCCGGGGCCCCGCCCCCGTGTCGTATACGAAAAGCGGGTGAGCGGCTGATCCGCTCAGCGCATCTTTCCGCCGCGCGGCATCTTCATGCCCTTGGGCATGGGGCCCTTCGGCAGCGGCATGTTGCTCATGAGGTCGCCCATGGCCCGCAGCTTGTCGTTGACCTGGGTGATCTGGGGGCCGGCCAGCACGCGCGGCAGCTTGAGCAGCGTGGTGCGCACCTTCTTGAGCGGCACCTCGTTCTCGCCCGTGCCCACGATGAAGTCGTGCACCGGCACGTCCGGCATGATCCGGGCCATCTTCTTCTTCTCGTTCGCGAGCAGAAGCTTGACCCGGTTGGGGTTGCCCTCGCCGATCAGCACCACACCGGCCTTGCCCACGGCCCGGTGGACGATGTCCTGGCTCTTGTTCATCGCGATGGCCGGGGTGGTCGTCCAGCCCCGTCCCACGTTGTCCAGTACGGCCGCGGCCGCGCCCGGCTGTCCTTCCATCTGCCCGAAGGCAGCGCGCTCGGCCCGTCGCCCGAAGATGATCGCCATTCCGAGGAACGCCACCAGGAAGCCCAGGATGCCCAGGTAGACCGGGTGGCCGATCAGGAAGCCGATCGCGAGAAAGACACCGAAGGTGACGATTCCCACGCCCGCGACGATCAGACCGACCTTCGGGTCGGCCTTGCGCGTCATCTTGTACGTCAGGGCGATCTGCTTCAGTCGCCCGGGGTTCGCAGCAGTCTCTGCGTTTGACTTCCTCGCCATAGGGCGAGTTTACGTGGCCTGAGGGGTACGGGTCGCCGCGGCCTCAAGTACGTGTTCGGTTTCGACCCGGTCCTTGGCCCGGCGGCGGTCCTCCAGGACGGCCGTCCAGGCGTTGCGGCGGGCACCGCTCATGAGCAGGGACTCGACGCCCCGGAAGGCGTCGGTGAAGGAGGGAATGGCGATGGCGCGTACGGGCGCGGCCTGCATGATGGCGATCCCTTTCACGGAAACACGTCGGCAGAACGGTTGCGGTGCGTGGGTCCAGCGTCACTGACTGGTGTTACCAGGGCGTGACCGGCCCGTCAAATGTGATGGACACGTTGCAAACACGCAGACGCGGCCCGCCGGGCACTCTTCCCTGAAAAGAGCCTAGGGGCCGCGTCGATGCGGTGTTACTCCTTGGTAAGACTTTGTGCGCGAATTCACACAGTCCGTGTGGTAGCGCGCGTCACACCTACACCTCGGCGTGGCTGCGCTTCTCCATCGCCTGCTGGTACAGGCGCCCGGCCCGGTACGAGGACCGGACCAGCGGGCCGGACATCACGCCGGAGAAGCCGATCTCCTCGGCCTCCTTGGCCAGCTCCACGAACTCGGCCGGCTTCACCCAGCGCTCGACGGGGTGGTGCCGCGGCGAGGGCCGCAGGTACTGGGTGATGGTGATGAGCTCGCAGCCGGCCTCGTGCAGGTCCTTCAGGGCCTGCGAGACCTCCTCGCGCTCCTCGCCCAAGCCGAGGATCAGGTTCGACTTGGTGACCAGGCCGTACGCGCGGGCCCGGGTGATCACGTCGAGCGAGCGCTCGTAGCGGAAGCCGGGACGGATCCGCTTGAAGATGCGCGGCACGGTCTCGACGTTGTGCGCGAAGACCTCGGGGCGGGAGGCGAAGACCTCCTCCAGCAGCTCCGGGACCGCGTTGAAGTCGGGGGCCAGCAGCTCGACCTTGGTGTGGCCGCTCTCGCGGCCCGCCGTCTGCTCGTGGATCTGGCGCACGGTCTCGGCGTACAGCCACGCGCCGCCGTCGGCCAGGTCGTCGCGGGCGACGCCGGTGATGGTGGCGTAGTTCAGGTCCATCGTGACCACGGACTCGCCGACACGGCGCGGCTCGTCCCGGTCCAGGGCCTCGGGCTTGCCCGTGTCGATCTGGCAGAAGTCACAGCGCCGGGTGCACTGGTCGCCACCGATGAGGAAGGTGGCCTCGCGGTCCTCCCAGCATTCGTAGATGTTCGGACAGCCGGCCTCCTGGCACACCGTGTGCAGTCCTTCGCCCTTCACCAGGGCCTGCATCTTGGTGTACTCGGGGCCCATCTTCGCCCGGGTCTTGATCCACTCGGGCTTGCGCTCGATGGGCGTCTGGGCGTTACGGACTTCCAGGCGCAGCATCTTGCGTCCGTCGGGTGCGACTGCGGACACGACCGGCTCCCTGTGACTTCGATTCTTCGGCGCCCACCAGGGTACGCCCGTAATTTCGTACGCTCTTCATTCCGCCAACCTGGGGGCTGCCGGACGCATTCCCGCGGGCGGTCAGCCGGCGGCGGGCTCGATCTCGCGGGGTCGCAGCTCGGCGTGCCGCAGGACGTCCTTCAGGTGCCGCTCGATGACCGGCAGCACCTCGGCGATGGTGATCTCGCGGCCCAGTTCGTACGAGAGCGAGGTCACACCGGCGTCGCGGATGCCGCAGGGCACGATCCGGTCGAACCAGGTGTTGTCGGGGTTCACGTTGATCGCGAACCCGTGCATCGTGACGCCCTTGGCGACGCGGATGCCGATGGCGGCGAGCTTGCGGTCCTCGCGGCGCTGGCCGGCGTTGGACGGGGCGTACTCGGGGCCGTTCAGCCGGGCGTCGAACTCGTCGTCGTGCAGGCGCGGGTCGAAGTCGAGGGAGAGCCCGCCGATCCTCGGGCGGTCCTCCACCGGGTCGCCCAGCACCCACACGCCGGAGCGGCCCTCGATGCGGGTGGTCTCCAGCCCGAACTCGGCGGCGGTGCGGATCAGCGCGTCCTCCAGGCGGCGGACATGGGCGACCACGTCCACCGGGCGGGGCAGCTTCATGATCGGGTAGCCGACCAGCTGCCCGGGGCCGTGCCAGGTGATCTTGCCGCCGCGGTCCACGTCGACGACGGGGGTGCCGTCGAGCGGGCGCTCGCTGGGGTCGGTGCGCCGGCCCGCGGTGTAGACCGGCTGGTGCTCCAGCAGCAGGCAGGTGTCGTCGACCTCGTCCGCGAAGCGGGCGGCGTGCACCCGGCGCTGTTCCTCCCAGGCCGCGGTGTACTCGACGGCTTCCGGCCCGAAGCCCAGATGGACAAACCCAAGCTCAGCCACCGCGGCGCCTCCTCGTTGAACCTGCTGTGTGCACGTATCGCACCAGCCAAGGGTACGGCGGCCCGCGCGGGCCCCTTCAGGGCCCCGGCCCGCGCCCCGCACGCACCGGTGCGACGGCCGGTGCGGGCGCCTCCGGCGGGGGTCCCGGGAGCTGCCGGGGCCGGCGGCGGCCCTTCGGCGGGCGGTCCGGGTCCTCGTCGGCGCGCGGCAGCCGGCGGTGGCCCTCGGCGTGGTCGTTCACCCAGCCGCACACCCCGCACGCGTACCGCCCGTCGAGCCCCGCGATGTAGGTGCCGCAGCGGCGGCACTCCGCCTCGGTCAGCTCGGGCGGCGGCAGCGGAGCGGTGGACTCGGGGCGCTCCGCGGCGGGGTGGGCCCCGAGGGGCCGGCGGGTCATGGGCGCAGCGTACGCGGACGAAAGGGTCCAGTCCGTAAAGGGACCCACCGATTCTGCACACGATCGGATGAATGTGGGGCAGACAGGGCGGTCTGAGGGGAGTTCGCCGCTACATTCACGCCGTTCACAGGGCCGGGACCCCGGTCCGTCACGTCAGGAGACCGTGGAGCCGATGACGGAACGACCTGCCCAGCGCGTCCCCAACCGGCAGCTCGCGGCGCTGATCGAGGAGGCCGGGTTCTCCAACGCCGGGCTCGCCCGCCGCGTGGACCAGCTCGGTCTGGAGCACGGTCTCGATCTGCGGTACGACAAGACCTCCGTGACGCGGTGGCTGCGCGGGCAGCAGCCCCGCGGCACCACCCCCGCGCTGATCGCGGAGGTCTTCACCCGGCGGCTCGGCCGGCGGCTGTCCGCCCAGGACCTGGGGCTGGACGCCTGCGCACCCGTGTACGCGGGGCTGGAGTTCGCCGCCACCCCCGAGGAGGCCGTGGACATCGCCGCCGGCCTGTGGCGCAAGGACTCCGGCTCGCACGCCGAGCTCCGGAAGATCGCCTTCACCCCGGCCGGGCTGGTGGTGCCCAGCCGGGACTGGCTCATCGGGAGGGCGGACGAGCGGGTGGGCCGCGGCGCGGACCCGGCGGCGGCCCGCGTCCCGGTCCAGGGGCGGGCCTCGGTGCCCCGGCAGCGGCAGATCGACCGCGGGCCCGGGCAGCGGGTGACCGGCGGCGACATCGCGGCGCTGAGATCGGTGAGCGAGCTGTTCCGCAGCCTGGACCACGCGTACGGCGGCGGCCACGCCCGGCAGGCGCTGGTGCGCTACCTGGAGCACGAGGCGGAGCCGATGCTCCGCGGGACCTACGGGGAGACGACCGGGCGGCGGCTGTTCTCCGCCGCCGCCGACCTGACCCGGCTCGCGGGCTGGACCTCCTACGACATCGCCGCGCACGGCCTGGCCCAGCGGTACTTCGTGCAGGCGCTGCGGCTGGCCCAGGCCGCCGCGGACCGGCCGTACGGGGCGTACGTGCTGGTCACGATGAGCCGCCAGGCGGTCTACCTCGGCCACGGCCGCGAGGCGGTGCAGCTGGCCCGGGTGGCCCAGCAGGGCGTCGGCTCGGGCCCGCCGCCGGTGGTGCAGGCGCTGCTGCACTCGGCGGAGGCGCGCGGGCACGCGGTCCTCGGCGAGGTCCGGGCGGCGACGGCGTCGCTGGTGCGGGCCGAGCGGGCCCTGGGCGCGGCGCGGCCGGGGGACGACGTACCGCACTGGGCGCGGTTCTACGACGAGGCGCAGCTGGCGGACGAGTTCGGGCACTGCCACCGGGACCTCCAGCAGTACCGGGCCTCGGCCCAGCACGCGGAGCGGTCCCTGCAGCTGCGGGCGCCGGGGTACGCCCGGTCGCGGCTGTTCTGCCGGGTGGTGCTGGCCACGGCCCGGCTGGGCCTGGGCGAGCTGGACCAGGCGTGCGCGCTGGGGGCGGAGGCGGCGCAGCAGGCGAGCGAGATGCGGTCGGTGCGCGCGGTGGAGTACGTACGGGACTTCGAGCGGCGCCTTGAGCCGTTCCGGGACGCCTCGGCGGTGCGGACGTACCGGGACCGGGTGGCGGCGCTGTCCTGATCCGGCGGCGCCCCTCCGGGGTCCGGGCCCGGGTCGGGCCGGGCCCCGGAGGGGCGGTGGCTCAGGCCGCCACCCGGAGCGCGCGCTCCGGGGCGGCCGGGACCGGGATGCCGAAGTCCCGCAGGACGGCGGTGGCGGCGCGGCGGGCCGAGTGCAGGGCGCCCTGGACGGTGTTGGTGTCGCGGTGGTCCCCGCACACGTACAGCCCGGCGAGGACCCGGACCGGGCGGCGGGCGTCGTACGGCGGGGGCATGGCGGGGACGGCCTCCGGGGTGTGGTGGACGGCGAGCAGTTCCCAGTCGCGGGTCGGGGTTTCGTAGAGCCGGGCCAGGCGCGAGGCAATGGTGCGCGGGGGCGGCGGCGGGCCGAGCACGGTGGTGGTGACCAGGCTCCGGCCGGCCGGGGCCCGGGTCGGGTCGACGGCGCTCATCACGGCGGTGTGGGAGACGGGCCACTCGCGGGCGGCGTCGAGGAGCAGCGAGCCGTCCCAGGGCAGCGCTCCGGCGGTGGCGTGGTGCAGGACGGTGACCTCGTGGAAGGCGGGCACGCGCAGGCCGGGCAGGAGCCCGGCGGCGGCGCGGGCCCCGGTGGCCAGGACGACGGAGCGGCAGCTGAACTCGCCGTGCTCCTCGGTGGTGACCAGGTTCGTCGCCACCGACCGGACCCGGACCCCGGTGTGCACGGTGCCGGGCGGCAGGGCGGCGGCGAGCAGGCCGGGCAGGGCCGCGGCGCCGCCCTCGGGCACGGCGAGCCGGCCGCGGGCGAAGGTGCGCAGGGCCAGGTCGGCGACGCGGCTGGACGTGGTGAGCTCCGGATCGCGGAGCAGGGCGGCGAGCAGCGGCCGCAGGACGCCGTTGACCGTGCGGGGCGGCAGGCCGCGGGAGCGCAGGGCGGCGTGCGCGGTGCGTTCGGGACGGGCGAGCAGCTTCTCCTCGGGCAGGGCGGCGAGCCGGCCGAGGGCGGCGCTGAGCCGGGCCTGGTCGAGGGAGCCGCTGGCCAGGGCGCGGGCCGGGGTGAGGGCTCCGGCCCGCAGCTGTTTGCCGTCGGTGTGGACCAGGACGCCGGGCGCGAACGGGCGCAGGGTCAGGGTCTCCAGGCCCGGGGTGCGGGCCAGTTCGGTGTACGAGGTGTTGAGCAGCTGGCCGATCCGGTCCAGCCGGAACCCGTCGGCCGACGTGGTGGCCATCCGCCCGCCGGGGTCGCCCGCGGCCTCCAGGACGGTGACCGTGACCCCCGCTGCGATCAGGTGCTGCGCGGCCGCGAGTCCTGAGACCCCGGCTCCTACGATGACGACGTCCGCATGGTGTGCGGCATGGTGTGAGCTGCTGAGCACGTGCCCCTCCCCGAGGTCGGCGCGGCTGTGTCTCACCGTCCTTCCCCCAACCGGCTCCAGCGGAACCCAAGTTGGTTGGGGTATTACGGTCAACTCCGGTCGCACAGCGGTCGCATACGGGTCACGAACGGTCGCACGACGGTCGCGCAC
The DNA here is from genome assembly GCF_042717785.1 of Streptomyces sp. NPDC058619. Taxonomy (NCBI): domain Bacteria; kingdom Bacillati; phylum Actinomycetota; class Actinomycetes; order Kitasatosporales; family Streptomycetaceae; genus Streptomyces; species Streptomyces sp. NPDC058619. The sequence goes on along the minus strand of NZ_JBHXQN010000011.1, from coordinate 156,985 downwards.
CGGTCGCGGGGCGAAGGCCCGGGCCTGGGCCCTCGCGGGGCCTGGGCCCGCGCTTGCGCTTGCGCCTGGGGGCTGCGCCCGGCCCCGAGTTCGGGCCTAGAGGGCGGCGCGGATCGCCTGCTCGATGCTCGGGTCGCGGAAGACGAAGCCGGACTCCAGCAGCCGGGCCGGCCGCACCCGCTGGCTGCCGAGCACGTCCTCGGCGAACTCCCCGAGCACGACGCGCAGGGCGACGGCCGGCACGGGCAGTACCGCGGGCCTGCGCAGCACCCGGCCCATGGCCTCGGTCACCTGGCGGTTGGTCACCGGATCGGGGGCGGTGAGGTTCACCGGGCCGGAGAGGGACGGGGTGTCGATGATGTGGCGCAGGGCCGCGACCTCGTCCCGGAGGGAGAGGTACGACCAGTACTGGCGGCCGTCGCCCAGCCGGCCGCCGATGCCGGCCCGGAAGATCGGGAACAGCCGCCCCCACGCCCCGCCGTCGCGGGCGACGACCAGGCCGGTACGGGCGTACGCGGTACGGATCCCCGCCGCGGCCGCGGGCTCGGCGGCCGCCTCCCACTCCACGCACACGGAGGGCAGGAACCCCTGCCCCGCGGGGGCGTCCTCGTCGACCGCGCGCCGGCCGGTGTCCCCGTAGTAGCCGATGGCGGAGCCGCTGACCAGCACGGCGGGCGGCTCGTCGAGGGCGGCCGCGGCCCGGGCGATCGCGGCGGTGCCGAGGACCCGGCTGTCGCGGATCTCCCGCTTGTAGGCGTCGGTCCAGCGGTGCTCGCCGACCCCGGCCCCGGCCAGGTGGACGACGGCGGAGCACCCGGCCAGCCCGGCGGGGTCCACCTCGCCCCGGGCCGGGTCCCAGCGCGCCTCGTCGGCGGCGGCGGGCGCGCGCCGTACGAAGCGGACCACTTCGTGGCCGTCCGCCCGGAGGGACTGTACGAGGGCCTTGCCGATGAGGCCGGTGGAACCGGTGACCGCGATGCGCATGCCCCCATCCTGCCGGGTCGCCCCGCCGACCCGTCCGAACCGGGCCGCACCGCTCCCCGCCCCCGGGCCGAATCAAGCCCCGCCGGCGTTCGAGGCGCGGGGCCCGGGGCGGGGCCCCATGGTGCGGAGGAGGGGCCGGTCCGGGCCGGTCCCGGTGGCGGGGGCCGGGCCGGTCCGGGTGGCGGGGGCCGGGGCCGGGCCGGTCCGGGTGGCGGGGGCCAGGGGCAGGCCCCGGTGGTCAGGCGGAGGTGCCGAGCCAGGTGCCCACCGCGTACGTGACCGCCATGGCCAACGCCCCGCCCCCCACGTTCCGCAGGACCGCCCGCCCCTTCGGCGCCCCGCCGAGCCGGGCGCTGACCACCCCGCACAGCGTGAGCGCGGCCAGCACCGCCGCCACCGTGACCGGCACCCTTGCCGACGGCCCCGGCAGGATGATCGCCAGCAGCGGCAGCAGCGCGCCGACGGTGAAGGCGACGAGGCTGGCGAGGGCCGCGTGCCAGGGGTTGGCGAGCTCGTCGGGGTTGATGCCCAGCTCCACCCGGGCGTGCGCCCGCAGCGCGTCCCGCCGCGTCAGCTGTTCGGCGGCCTCCCGGGCCAGACCGCGGCTCAGCCCCCGGGCCGCGAGCAGGTCGGTGAGCTCGTCGAGTTCCGCCTCGGGCTCCTCGGCCAGCTCGCGCCGCTCCAGGTCGAGCGCGGCCTGCTCGGAGTCCCGCTGGGAGCTGACGGAGACGTACTCCCCCGCCGCCATCGACAGCGCGCCCGCCAGCAGCCCGGCGATGCCCGCCGCGAAGATCGCGGGGCGGGAGGTGGTCGCTCCGGCGACGCCGACCACCAGACCCGCGGTGGAGATGATCCCGTCGTTGGCGCCGAGCACCCCGGCGCGCAGCCAGTTCAGACGCGTGCTGATCTCCGCGCTCTGCGAGCCGCCCGCGCGCCCGCCGCCGTGGGCCTCGATGTGGGCCCGCGTCGGCGGCCTGCTCGGGACTTCGTCTTCCGTCACGCCCCCACTGTCCCCGCTCCGGGCCGTACCCGGCCACCGCACCGCCGGTCCCGGGCGTACCTGCGCCGGGCCGCGGGTCGGCGCGTGCTCCCGGCCGCCCGTACGGAGCCGGACGGCCCACCCGGCCGCCGGTCCGGGGTGCGCGGGTCCTGCGCCGGTACCAGGGTGGAGGGGTGAGAGGCCGAAGCGAGCAGCCGGGCTGGTTGCGGGGGCAGCCGCCGCCGGTCTGGGCCCGGATCGCCCCCGCGGCGGCCCTGGTCGTGCTCGTCCTCGCCCAGGCCCTCACCCCCGGGGACGTGGAGCTGGGGTACTTCCTCGCGGCCCTGCCCCCGGTGGCCGCCTTCGCCTACGGACCGGCCGGGACCGCCTGCTTCGCCGCGCTGGTGCTGGTCCTGCTGGGCGCACCGAGCATCGGCGTCGCCCACGCCCGCGGGTCGGACCTGGCCGCCGTGGCCGCGGTCGGGCTGCTGGGCGTGGTGATCGCCTGGGTGCGCCGGCGCCGCGACGCCCAGCTGGTCACCGTACGGACGGTGGCGGAGGCGGCGCAGCTCGCCATCCTCCCGCCGCTTCCGGAACGGGTCGGCCCGGTGCGCTGCTCCGCGCTCTACCGGGCGGCCCAGCGCGGCACCCTGGTCGGCGGCGACCTGTACGACGTACGGGCGGGGCCGTACGGCGTACGGGCGCTGATCGCGGACGTGCAGGGCCACGGGCTGGCGGCGGTCGGCACCGTGGGGGCGCTGCTCGGCGCCTTCCGCGAGGCGGTGCTCGACGACCCGGAGCCGGCGGCGGTGGCGGCCCGGCTGGACCGGCGGCTGCTCGCAGACACGGCGCACGCGACGGACGCCTCCGCGGAGCCCCCGGAGCTGTTCGCGACGGCGGTGCTGCTGGAGTTCCCGCCCGGGCTGGACCTCGTACGGATCGTGTCGTGCGGGCATCCGCCGCCCCTGCTCGTGCACGGATCCGCGGTGGACGAGGTGGTCGTGGAGCCGGGTCCGCCGCTGGGCCTGGGCGTCGCCGGGCCGGCCGAGCCGGTGGCGGTCGAGCTGCTGCTGCGGCCCGGGGACCGGCTGCTGCTGTACACCGACGGGGTGACGGAGGCCCGGGACCGGGCCGGGTACTTCTACCCGCTGGCGGCGCGGGTGCCCGTGCTGGCGCGGGACCCGGAGGGACTGGTCGAGGCGGTGTGGCGGGACCTGGCGGCCTTCACGGACGGCGGCCCGCGCGACGACGTGGCCCTGTTGCTGCTCTCCCTGGACGGGGCCGGCCCCGCCGGTCCCGACGCCGGTCCCGACTCCGGCAGCGGCCCCCGACGCGGCGACGGATCCGGCCCCCGCCCGAGATGACCGCCCCGTACGGATCATGTGACCGAACAATGACAAGGGACCCATTTGCCCGGTTTCTGTGGTGTGCTCGGCCCTGTCGTTCCTGTACCCGACGGAGAGGAGCCCCCCGGTGCGCGCACCGCGCAAGCACCGCAGGCGGATAGCTGCGATCACGACGGCGGCGGTCGTGACGGCCGCCGCCGGCCTGTTCTCGGCCGCCGTCCTCCTCGGCTCGCCGCTCGACGGGGCCGGTTCCGGCGCCGGGACCGGCGGGCGCGTCGCGATCGAGGCACCCGCGCGGCCGGCGGTGGACGGCGGCGACCCGGCCCCGCCCGCCGGTACCGGAACCGTCGAGGCCTTCGGGGAGCCGCTGCCGTGACCCGCCGGCCCGGCGCACAGCACCCCGCCGGGCCGGGCGAACGGCCGCCGACGCCCCCTACGCCTCCTTGATGAAGTTGCGCACCAGCTTGCAGGTGACGTTCGAAGGGCGGTGGATGCCCGTCCGGACGGCCATCGTCCGGATCTTCCGGTTGGTGGCGCGCCGTGCGTCGTACGTCCCCGAGTCGAGCAGGAATATCGCCAGCCGCATCGCCTTCAGACGGCGGTTGTGGCTCTCGTACCACTCGCGGGGCAGGCCCGCCGGCAGCGGCTTCTTCTTGACGTGCTGAATGGTTGTGGCAGTGGCCATCTACAGCCTCCCAAACGGTAGTTGGCTTCCTGTCGTTCTCCTTCGATTTTACCGGGGACCACTGACAAAAGCCCCTGGCCAGACCAGTCCTGGTTAGGGTTTGCGGCATGGAGATCTGGATCAATCCCGCCTGTTCCAAGTGCCGCGCCGCGCTGACGCTGCTGGACGCGGAGGGCGCCGACTACACCGTGCGCCGCTACCTGGAGGACGTGCCCTCCGAGGACGAGATCCGCACGGTGCTCGGCCGGCTGGGGCTGGAGCCGTGGGACATCACGCGCACCTCGGACCCGCTGGCGCGCGAGACGGGCGTACGGGACCTGCCGCGCGAGGCGACCGAGGCGGCCCGGGGGCGCTGGATCGCCCACCTGGCGGCCCACCCGAAGCTGATCCAGCGCCCGATCATCACCGCGGAGGACGGCACGGCCGTGATCGCCCGCTCCGACGAGGCCGTACGCGAGGCCCTGTCCCGCACGGCCTGAGACCGCGGCCGGGCGGATACCCCGCTCAGCCCCGGCCCGGCGGCGCCAGCTCCGGGGCCTCGGCCGGGCCGCGGCGGTTGACGCGCGCGGAGCCTTACGGGATGGGCACGTCGGCGGCGTCCACGGGTCGGGCCATCCGCCGAGCACCTCGTCGCAGGCGGGCCCGGAAGGACGCGGCGGAGGACGCCGGGGACGGTTTCGGGGACGTATTCGGGAACGGCTTCGGCACGACGGCCCCGCTTCACTGCCTCGTCGGGCGATAATCTCGCTGAGCGAGAGATCCTGGGCGGAGGCGAAGTGAACGACAGCCGGCGGGGCGAGCATGCCGGACTCGTGCACCTGTTGCGGGCGGTGACCGTGGAGTTCGGGCTGCGCCAGGCGGAGTTCGCCGCCCGCAACGGCATGCACCCCACCGATGTGCGCGCCCTGATCTGCCTGCTGGACGCGGCCCGCGCGGACGAGCCCGCCACGGCGGGCCTGCTGGGGGCCCGGCTGGGCCTCAACTCGGCGGGCACCACGGCCGTCATCGACCGGCTGGAGCGGCTCGGCCACGTGGCGCGCGTCCGCGACGACCGCGACCGGCGCCGGATCCTGCTGCGCGTGGAGCCGGAGGCGGTCCGGCTGGGGCGGGAGTTCTTCGGCCCCCGGACCGACGCGGTGCTCGACGTGCTGGACGCCTTCGACCCCGCCGAACGGGACGCCGTGCGCCGCTTCCTGACGGCCGCCCTCGGCGCGTTCGCCCCGGAGCCCCGCGCATGACCGCCCCCCGCACCCCCTCCGGAACCCCGCACACGCCCCCCGCCCGCGCGGTCCCGGCCGCCGACCGCCCCGCCCCCGGCACCGACCTGCACCTGGAGCTCCCCGCCGGGGGCGCCCGGCGGACCGCGCTCGCAAGGGCACTGCGCGACGCCGTGCGCAGCGGACGGCTGGCCGGCGGGACCCTGCTGCCGCCCTACCGGGCGCTCGCCGCCGACCTGGGCCTCGCCCGCAACGCCGTCGCCGACGCCTACGCGGAGCTGGTCGCCGAGGGCTGGTTCACCGCCCGCCAGGGCTCCGGCACGCGGGTCGCCGAGGGTGCGGCGGCCGCCGCCGCACCGGCCGGCCCGGGCGGGCCCGCGCCCCAGCCGGCGCTCCACGACCTGTTGCAGGGCAAGCCCGATCCCGCGTCGTTCCCCCGGGGTCCGTGGGCCGCCAGCGCCCGCCGGGCCCTGGCCGGGGCCCCAACCGAGGCCTTCGGCCCCGGTGACCCGCGGGGGCGCCCGGAACTGCGGCGCGCGCTGGCCGCGTACCTCTCCCGGGCGCGGGGCGTGCGGACCGGCCCCGAGAACGTCGTGGTCTGCTCCGGCTTCGCGAACGGGCTGCGGCTGCTCGCCGCCGTACGGCCCCGGGAGTGGGCCGTGGAGGCGTACGGACTCCCCTTCCACCACGGCATCCTCGACGCCGCCGGGGTCCGCCCGTACCCCGTCCCGGTCGATGACGACGGTGCCCGCACCGGTCAACTCCCGGACCGGGCCCGTACGGTGCTGCTCACCCCGGCGCACCAGTTCCCGACCGGCGGCCGGCTGCTGCCCGCACGGCGCGCTGCGGCGGTGGAGTGGGCCCGGCGCACCGGCGGGATGATCGTGGAGGACGACTACGACGGGGAGTTCCGCTACGACCGCAAACCGGTCGGGGCCGTCCAGGGGCTGGCTCCCGGGCACGTGGTGTACGCGGGCTCGCTCAGCAAGAGCCTCTCCCCCGCGCTCCGCCTCGGCTGGCTGGTCCTGCCGGACCACCTGGTCGAGCAGGTGCTGGCGGCGAAGGGCCTGCGGGAGTCCTGGGCGAGCGCGCTGGACCAGCTGGCGCTGGCCGACTTCATCGAGTGCGGTGCGTACGACCGCCACGTCCGCCGGATGCGCGGGCGCTACCGGGACCGGCGCGACCAGCTCGTCTCCTTCCTGGCGGAACGGGTCCCGCAGGCCCGGGTCACGGGCATCTCGGCCGGGCTGCACGCGGTGGTGGAGCTCCCGGCGGGCGGCGAGGCCCCGGCCCTGGCGGCGGCCCGCGCGGCGGGCCTGGCACTGGACGGCCTCTCCTCCTATCGGCACCCGGCCGACCCGGCCCCGGCCCGCGAGGGCCTGGTCGTCGGCTACGCGGCGGCGCCGGACGCGGCCTTCGCGCGGGCCCTGACGGCGCTGGCGGACGTACTGGCCACCCCACCGGCGGAGCCATTGACGGGGTCACGGGCGGGGGCGCCGGGCGGCGCGGGCGGCACGCCGGGCGGGTGAGTGCGGGCGCGCCGGCCGGCCCACACCGACAGCGCACTGCACCGCATCGCACTGCACCGGGCTGCACTGACAGCGCCCTCACACGGGATCTCTATAGGGTGATCACATCAATATACCCCCCTATACCGCATCAAAGGACCCGGAGTGAACGAGCATCAGCACCCGCAGCCCCTGCCCGGCGGGGCGCCGCTCCCGCCACCGCGGCGGGGCGCCGACTGGATGTTCGGCGGGGTCTACGGAACGGTCCTGGCCAGCGGCCTGCTCGCGGCCCTGGACCAGAAGGGCGGGGAGTACACGCCCTTCTACGACGCCAGCTGGGTCCTCGTGACCGCCGTCACGGCCGGCGCCGCGCACGGCTACGCGCACCACATGGCCACCCATCGGGACGGCGGACCCGGTCACCGGTGGCGGCTGCTCGCGCTGGCGCTGTGGAACGAGTGGCCGATGGTCGTGGCCACCCTCCCCACCGTCCTGCTCCTGGTCTGCGCGGGCCTCGCCGGCTGGGAGTCGTACGGGGTGACCGCCGTCGGGCTCGGCCTGAACACGGCGCTGCTGTTCGGCTGGGGCGCCTTCGTGGCGATCCGGGTCGGCTACCGGCTCCGCTCCGCGCTGCTCATCGGGCTGGCGGACGCCACGATCGGCCTGGCCGTCATCGTGGCGAACGCCCTGATCAAGTAGCCCGTGCCGGGGCGCCCGGGCCGGGCGCCGCGCCGGCGGCCGTCATTGCGCCGGGAGCTGCTCCTCCGCCTCGGCCAGGATCTCCGTCAGCCGGGCCCCGAATTCCGCCCCGCGCGCGTCCGGCACACCGGTGCGGGCGGCGGTGAGCAGCGCGTCCAGGGCCCGCCCGTAGGCGGCCGGAACGTCGCTCCAGCCGGGCAGCTCGTACACGCCCCCGGTCCCGCGCAGTTGCAGCCCCACCCCGGCGGCGGCCTGCGGCGCGCCCAGGCTTAGCACGGCGGTGCTGGACGCGCCGGAGCTGTGCCGCAGGGCCAGTTGGACCACGTCGGAGGGCCCTCGGGTGGCGCTGACGGCGGTGACGTCGCCCAGGATCGGGATCAGGACGGACAGGGCGTGCGGGCCGACGTCCCACAGCCCGCCCTTGGACTTGCGCCAGGGCGAGTCGGCGTACGCGCTGGGCGAGCCGTCGGGCGGGAAGACGGCGCCGAGCCAGTGGGCTGCGGCGGTGAACCAGCCCGGCCGGGCGGCCTGTTCCCCGACCCAGCCGGCGGTGGGCTCGGCGAAGCGCAGGGTGAGGAAGACGACGGAGGCGACTTGGTGGAGGCGTACCGCGTCCGCGACGGCCCGGGCGTCCCCGGGGGTCGTCGCTACGGGCTTGTCGAGCAGCAGGTGGCAGCCGGCGGCGGCCGCCCGCACGGCGAGCGGGGCCTGCACGTCCGGCGGCAGGGCGAAGGCGACGACGTCACAGTCGGCGAAGAGCGCGTCGGGGTCTTCGTACACCTTCACGCCGTGCGCGTGCGCCAGCTCGGCGGCGGCCTCCGGGCGCCGGCCCCACACTCCGGCGAACTCGGAGCCGGGGTGCGCGGCGAGCGCGGGGGCATGGGTGCGGTGCGCCCAGGGACCGGTGCCCAGCAGTCCGACCCGGGGTCGGCGGCCTGCGGGGGCCTGGTCGGCGGCACGTTCGGCGGGGCCCTCTGCGGGGTCTCCGGCAGGGTTCACATCAGACAAAATGCTCACCCGACCAGTCTGCCCCACCCGAGCGGTCGCGCTGCCACCAACCCGCACAACCCGCCCGACCTGCGGGGTAAACCTCGGTAACACGGGGTTCACACACGGGCAACGGAAGGGAAATCGCGGGCGGGCACGCTGCGGTCATCACCGCAGCGATGAAGCAGCGACCAGCAGCACCCGCAGAGTCTGAGGATGGGGCCCGTGAGCTACAAGGCTGAGTACATCTGGATCGACGGCACCGAGCCGACGGCGAAGCTTCGCTCCAAGACGAGGATCCTCGGCGACGGCGACGCGCTGCCGATCTGGGGCTTCGACGGATCGAGCACGAACCAGGCCGAGGGCCACGCCTCCGACCGCGTGCTCAACCCGGTGTTCTCCTGCCCGGACCCGATCCGCGGCGGCGACAACGTCCTCGTCATGTGCGAGGTCCTCAACATCGACATGACCCCGCACGAGTCGAACACCCGGGCCCTGCTGCGCCCGGTCGCGGAGAAGTTCGCCGGCCAGGAGCCGATCTTCGGCATCGAGCAGGAGTACACCTTCTTCGACGGCGCCCGCCCGCTCGGCTTCCCCGTCAACGGCTTCCCGGCCGCGCAGGGCGGCTATTACTGCGGCGTCGGCTCGGACGAGATCTTCGGCCGCGACATCGTCGAGAAGCACCTCGACCACTGCCTCGCGGCGGGCCTGGCCATCTCCGGCATCAACGCCGAGGTCATGCCCGGCCAGTGGGAGTTCCAGGTCGGCCCGGTCGGCCCGCTGGAGGTCTCCGACCAGCTGTGGATCGCGCGCTGGCTGCTCTACCGCACCGCCGAGGACTTCAACGTCTCCGCGACGCTGAACCCGAAGCCGGTGAAGGGCGACTGGAACGGCGCCGGCGCGCACACCAACTTCTCCACTAAGGCGATGCGCGAGGACTACCGCGCGATCATCACCGCGTGCGAGTCGCTGGGCGAGGGCAGCAAGCCGCTGGACCACGTGAAGAACTACGGCGCGGGCATCGACGAGCGCCTGACGGGTCTGCACGAGACCGCCCCGTGGAACGAGTTCAGCTACGGCGTCTCCGACCGCGGCGCCTCGGTCCGCATCCCGTGGCAGGTGGAGAAGGACGGCAAGGGCTACATCGAGGACCGCCGCCCGAACGCGAACGTGGACCCGTACGTGGTGACCCGCCTGATCACGGACACCTGCTGCACGGGTCTGGAGAAGGACGGCCTGGCCTGATCCCGTCGGCCCGCCCGCTCAAGGGTGGGGCCGGACCGAACGCCCGCCGCGTCCGAGAGGAGCGGCGGGCGTTCGGCGTTGCCCGCGAGCGCGACCACGACACTGCCCAGGCCCCTGCCCACGACCCTGCCCACGACCCTGCCCACGATGCGGTACTAGGGGCGGCCGCGGGCACGCGGAAGCCTGTGTCTATGTCGGGAATGTGACGGTGTGACGTCACGATGAACGCTGAACATGAGATTCCGCTCCACGAGGTGAGACGGGGTCTGCCCCGGCGGGCCGTCATCTGCTTGAATGGGCGCATGGCCAGCCACTCGTACACCTCGTCAGGTCGCAGCGACCTCGAGCCGTTCTGGCCGTCTCGTCAGCATGACGATTTCGACCGGGTGTGTTGCCGCGCGAAGAACGCGCCGGCCCTCTAAAGCCTCCGGGATCTCCCACCAGAACTCCCCCGAGGCCTTCGGTCTGTGCGGTACCGACATCGATGACGTATGTGCGTCTCCTGCCGACTACTCCGCGTGAAAGAGCTGACCACTCATGGCGAACACCCGAACCCTCACCTCTGCCGCGACCGCCGCTCCCCTGACCTTCCCCCCCAGTCCGCGCCACCGGCTGCGCGCCGTGGACCGGGACGAGGTCGCGCGGGTCGTGGACCTGCTCCCGCCGGGCGCCACCTGGCTGCCCGCCCCCCAGCACACGCTGCCCACCCTGCCGGGGCAGCCCCCGATGGTCGGCTACCTGGTCCTCGTGCCCGCCGACCAGCAGCCGCAGATCGCCTTCGCCCCCCACGCCGTCGCCGCCCCCGCCCCCGCCCCGCAGGCACCCGAGGGCGGGGCCGGCACGAGCGGTGACGCGCTCGTACGGATCGACTCGGCGCAGCGCACCGCCGAGGTGGACGGCGAGGTGCTCGACCTGACGTACCTGGAGTTCGAGCTCCTGGCGCACCTGGTGAAGCACCCCCACCGGGTGCACAGCCGGGACCAGTTGGTGACCACGGTCTGGGGATACGGCCACGTCGGTGACGGCCGGACCGTGGACGTGCACATCGCCCGGCTGCGCCGCAAGCTCGGCGCGGCCCACCGCGGTGCTATCCAGACCGTGCGCCGGGTGGGCTACAAGTACGCGCCGTGACCGGCGGGTGCGCGCCCCGACCGGCCCGGCGAACGCGCAGCGGGGCCCCTACCCACGAGGGGTACGGGCCCTTCGGCCGTCCGGTCGGCTAGACCGCGCCCGGGGCGGTCTTCGCGGCGGCCGCGGCCCGGCGTCCGGCAGCGAAGCCGAGGACGGCGTCGAGCACGAGGAAGGCCACCAGGCTGATCCCGAGCATCGGGACGAACCAGCCGACCACGGCGGTCACCGCGGCCAGCGGCAGCAGCACGGTCACCGGCAGCTTCCGCCAGGCTCCGCGCGGCTGGGCGCGGCCCACGGAGAGCGCGCGGTCCTTCGTCGGCCGGCGCAGCCACCACATCCGGTAGCCCCAGAAGACGAGGAGCATCACCGCGACGGCGAGCGCGGCCAGCGCGAGCTGGTTGGCGAGGCCGAAGGTCATGCCCATGTGCAGGTCGATGCCGAAGCGGGTCAGCTGGGCGAGCAGCGGGTAGTCGGCGAAGCGGAGTTCGTCCATGACGCGGGCGTCGGCGGGGTCGACGGAGACGGCGTCCAGGTGCACCGGCACCAGCTTGTCCTTCTCCTTGACCACGTACCCCTTGCCCTGGGACGGGAGCGTCACCTGGAGGGACTCGGTGACCCCGGCGGCCCGGGCGGCCTCGACGGCGCGGTCGATGCCGAGGTCGGCGGAGGGCGCGGGCGGGGCCATCTGCGTGCCGTCGGGCATGACGTGGCCCGCGTGCTCGTCGGCGCCGCCGTCCGGCCCGCCGTTCACCGAGGCGGAGACGGCGGGGGTGGCGCCGCCGAGGCGGTCCTGGAGCTGCCCGATGTTCTCGCCCGCGTACCGCGACCAGGTCAGACCGGTGGCGGAGAGCACCACGAGGCCGGCGACGGCCCAGAGTCCGACGGTGCCGTGCCAGGACAGGGTGCGGCGCCGGCCGGTGGCCGTGCGGTCGGGGACGACCAGGTCCGACGCCCGCTTGCGACGGCGGCCGATCCACAGGGCGAGGCCGCCGAGGGCCACCACCCACAGCCAGCTCGCGGCGAGCTCGCTGTAGTTCCTGCCGATCTCGCCCAGGTGGAGGCTGGAGTGGAACTCGCTCAGCCAGGCCCGCAGCGGGAGCGCGTCGCCCACGGTGGTGAGCTGCCCGCGCACCTCGGCCGTGTACGGGTCGACGAAGACGGTGAGGGTCTCGCCCTCGGGGAGCCCCGGCCTCTCCATGATCACGCGGGTGGTGGCCTCGGCGTCCGGCGCGGGCCACACGGACACGATCTCGCCCCGGGGCGCGGCGTCCTTGGCCGCGGCGACCTGGGCGCTGAGGGCCAGCGGGCGGTCGTCGACGCGGTCGACGGTCAGCTCGTCGGCGTAGACGATCGCCTCGGCCTGCCAGGAGGCGGCGTAGAGCAGCCCGGTGGCGGCGGCGACGAACAACAGCGGGGCGATGAGCAGGCCCGCGTAGAAGTGCATGCGCAGGAGCAGCGGGCGCAGGGCGGCCCAGCCGCTGCCGGGGCGCTTGCGCGCGGCGCCGGTGGTGGCGCTGTCGGTCCCGGTGCCGGTGTCGGCGGTGGTGCCGGCGGCAGCGGTTCTGTCGGCGGCGGTGTCGGCGTCCGGGGTGCGGACGTCCTGAACCTCTTCAAGGGACATGGGGGTCCTCGGTGTTGGCGGAGACATGGGGAAATCGGCCCCGGGTCCCGCTCCACCGCCGGCGCGGGGCCGGGAAGGCGCGCCGGTCAGGCGCGGGCGGGACGGCCGGGGGCCGTGGTGCGGAAGGCTCGGCTCCCCGGCGGCCCGCGCCGGACCACGGCGTGGGCGTGCACCGCCCCGCGCAGGCGGCGCGGTCGTACGTGCGCGGGGCGCGGGGCGGGCGGAGCCGGTACGGGTACCACCCGCGCCCGCACCAGGGCGACCGCGCGGGCCAGCGGGCGGGCGGCGTGCAGCGCGGCGGAGCCGAGCACCCGGGCCAGCCGGAACACGGCGGCCTCGCCCCGGGCCAGCCAGAGGGCGCAGAACAGCCCGGCGAGCACGTGCGCGGCCAGCATCCCGAACCCGCCGTGCCCGGCCATCGCGACCATCCCGGCCACGCCGTCCATCGCCCCGGCGCCGGCCGTGGAACCCAGGTCGGCCACGCCGGCCGTGTCGGCCATGCCGTCCATCGCCCCCGCGCCGGCCGCGCCCGGCGTCCCCGGCATCCCGGAGGTTCCGGCCGCGCCCGTGGCGTCGGCCGTCACGGCTGCCGTCGGGGCGGCGGCCGCCGCGTGGTCGTGGCCGTGGCCCGGCGCCGCCGCGGGCGGCGCCTGTGCGGTCTGGCTGCCGCTGAAGACGAGGTGCAGGACACCTTGCACGGCGAGCAGCGCGGCGGTGATCCCCACCGGGCCCCGCCGCCGTCCGGCTCCGAGCCAGGCGAGTCCGGCGGTCACCCCGAAGGCCCCCAGGAGCCCCGCGATCGGCACGTCCGTGCCGGACATGTGCGCGTGACCCGCCGCGCCCAGCGCCACGCACACCGCCGCGAACAGCGCGGCTCGGGTGGCGCGCATCGGCGCGGGGTTCTCTGACATGGCCGGGCCATGTTCCCACGGGCCCCGGTGATGCCCCCACGGGGGCGGTATCCGATCATGGAAGCGTGAATCCATTGCCATGGCCGTCGCCCCTGAGCACGGTGTACGCGGCCGGGGTCCAGCTCGGGGCGTACGCCCTGGAGCGAATGGGGACGGCCGAGCGGGAGCAGCTGCTGCGCGGATGCTCGACGAACGTCGACAACCTTGCCGCCGGCCGCTGGGAAACGCTGCTGACCAGCGCCTTCGTGGTCGAGGAGCCGATGCCCCTGCCGTACGCGCTGCTGCTCGTCGCCGTGCTCGGGTACGCCGAGTACGCGTACGGGGCCTGGTGGACCGCCGGGGTGTTCCTGCTCGGGCACGCCTCGGCGACCCTCCTCGTGTACGGCGTGCTGCGCAGGACGGCCGAACCCCGGACCCGGCAGGCCCTGGACGTGGGGACCAGCTACGGGTTCAACGCCGTCCTCGGGGCGCTGACCTCGGCCCTGCCGCGCGGGACGGTGCGCACGGCGGCCCGGGCGGGGCTCCTGGCGCTCGCCGCGGCCCCGGTGCTCAAGCGCGGGCGGACCTTCACCGACGCCGGGCACTTCGCGGCGCTCGGGATGGGCATCGGGATCTCGCTGGCCGTCGATTGTCTTTCCGCGCCGACCCGTCGGAAGATGGCCCGAATCACCGCATGACACGAGTAACCACGACCGTCCGGTCCCGTTGCCCACACCCTTCGCCGACCGCTGGAGCCGACACGATGACCGCCACCCCGTCCACCACCGTCGCCAACCTCCGCGACCTCGGCGGCACCCCGCTGTCCGGCGGCCGCACCGTCCGGCCCGGTCTGCTCCTGCGCTCCGGCCAGCTCGACCGGCTCGACCTCGGAGCCGACCCGGCGGTCGCCGCGCTGGGCCTGCGCACGGTCATCGACTTCCGCACCGACGCCGAGCGCGCCGACCACCCCGACCGCCTCCCGGCCGGTGCCCGGCTGCTGGTCGGCGACGTGCTCGCGGACAAGGTGAACTCCGGCAGGATGCCCGCCGCCGCGCAGCTCAAGGACCTGCTGTCCGACCCGGTGGTCGCCGAGGAGCACCTGGGCGGCGGCAAGGCGCAGGCACTGTTCGGGGACGTCTACCGGTCCTTCGTGCACTCCGGGTCCGCGCAGGCCGCGTACCGGATGCTGCTCACCGAGGCGGCCGACCCCGCGTCCGGCCCCCTGCTCTTCCACTGCACGGCCGGCAAGGACCGCACCGGCTGGGGCGCGACGGTGATCCTGTCGCTGCTCGGCGCGGACGACGACACCCTGATGGCCGAGTACCTCTCGGTGAACCCGGCGGTGAAGCGCGCCTTCGCCCCGATGATCGAGGGCTTCACGGCGGCGGGCGGCGACCCGGACATCGCGCTCGCGCTGATCGGGGTCTTCCCCTCGTACCTGGAGGCCGCGCTGGACGAGGTCGCGACGCGCTACGGCTCCGTGGAGAAGTACGCGCGCGAGGGCCTCGGCGTCCCCGACGAGACGGTCGGGGCGCTGCGCGCCCGCCTGGTGGCCTGAGGCCCGAACGTGTGCGCTGGCGACGGGTGACCATCCGACGATTCGCTCGTTCTGCTGAACGTGACTGCGCCGGATACCGCCACCCGCCCCCTGTCTCCCGACGTCGAACAGGCCGAGGCCGCCATCGTCGAGCACTACCCGCGGCTGGTGCGGCTCGCCTACCTGGTGCTGCCGCCCGCCCTGGGCCGCAACCGGCGGGTGCTCACCGCCCATTCGCTCACCCAGCGGGCACTGCCCCGCGGACGGCGGGAGACGACGGCCGCCGTCCGCGGCGGGGTCCCGGGCCAGCGCGACGGGGCCGCGGGGGACTCCGGTTACGCCTACGTCCGGCTGCGCGTGCTGCGCGCGGCCCTGGAGGCCGGGGTCCCGCTGACCTTCCGCGCCCTCCCCCGGCGCGCGCAGCTGCCGCCGGCCCTTCCCCAGGTGTGGGGGCTGCGGCTGTTCCCCCGCTCGGGCGGGGCCGAGGAGCTCGCCCTCGACCAGTGGCTGGCCACCCTCGGCGGGCCCGGCCGGGCCGCCTGCGTGCTGCGCGCCCTGGAGCGGCTGTCGGAGCCCGAGGTGCTCCAGGTGCTGGACGACGCCGGGGTGGCCGACCCGGCCGCCGCCGTCGCGGAGTCCGGTGGCCCGGCGAACGACGCGCTGTTCGCCTCCCCCGAGTTCGATCCGTGCGTCCTCCAGGCCCGCCCGACCGACCTGTTGCGCCGGCGCCGGCTCACGCGGGCCGCGCTCGCCGCCGGGGCCGCCCTCGCCGTCTGCGGGGTGCTCCTCGCGCTGCCGGGCGGGGGCTGGGGGTCGGACGGACCCGCCGCGCCGCCGTACGCGCTCAACGCCGCCGCCGAGCAGGCCCTGGACCCCGGGAAGCTGGTCCGGGCCGCGCCGACGCTGTGGCGCACGTCCTCCCGTACGGGCTTCTCCACCTGGCCCGCGCGCGGTGACCGCGCCGGCGACGCGGCGCTGCTGCGCCGGGCCCTGGCCGTGTGGGCCCGGCCGGGTTCCCCGGTGGTCGTCTCGGCCACCCCGGGCACCCCCACCGGACCGGCGATGGGACCGGCCCAGCTGCTGTACGCGGGCACCGTCGACCAGGCCGTGGTGGTCCTCCTCCACGACGGCCTGCGCGTGGTGCGGTACGCGGAACCGCGGTCCGGGAGCACCGGCGCCGCCCTCGATTTCGCCCGGACCGACGGGGCCTCGGCGGACACCGCGGCGGCCCTGGTCCTCAGCCGGGTCGACGGCAACGTGCGCTACCTCACGGCCCCCTGGGTCACCGGGGCGGCCCTGCGGGACCTGCTGAAGGCGGGCGCGGCCCCGACACCCCTGAAGCTGACCCCGGACGGGGTGACCCCGCCGGTCGCCGGCCCCGCGCCCGCGGGCAGCTGCACCAGCTGGAACGCGCTGGCGCTGACCGGCGCCGGCGCCACCCGGCTGATCACCGACCTCGGCGAACTGACGGCGGCCCGGCTGACGTCGGGCGCGCCGGGCGCCGAGCGGGACGTGACGGAGGCGGCGGAGCTCGGGGACTGGCAGCGGATCGCCTGCCTGCTGCCGTCGGTCCGCTCGCACGGCGTCCGTACGGTCAACGCCTGGACGTACGCCAAGCAGCCGCTCCCCGAGGGCGGCGGGACGGCGGCCTGGCTCTGCACCCGGGCCGAGACCTGGCAGGGCGCGGCGGACCGGGTCCAGGCGCAGTTCCTCGCCCCCGGCGCCCCGCTGGCCGTGCAGGCGGCCCGGGCGGAGGGGACCCCGGCGTGCGGGCCCCGGGAGCCCCGGGTGCTGGCGGGCGTGCTGTGGCAGTCGCGGGCGGGGCAGTGGTACGTACTCGCTGCGGGCAGCGCGCAGTTCGCCTCCCTGACGGCGTCGGGCGGCGGGGTCAGCGGTTCGGCGAACGGCAGCCGGCTGGCGGTCAAGGCGCCGGCCGGGGCGCAGGTGGACCTGTCGGGCAAGCTCACGGACGGCTCGAAGGCGGAGTCGCTGCGCTGAGCCCCCGGCCGGCCCCGCCGTCGCGGCGGGGCCGTGTCAGGAAGTGCGTGCAGAGGGGTTCTCCTGGCCCCTACCCATCAGTACATTGACGCCATGTCTAATACGCCGCCCGCGCCCGCTCCCGTGGCGTCGGAACACATAGACCTGAGGCCCCGGAACGTGTCCTTCGGCTGGGAATACACCCCGCTCCACTGGCTGCCCCGGGACCCCTTCGCCGGACACATGATCAACGTGCTGCACCTGCTGCTCCCCGCGGGCGAGCGCTGGTTCGTCCACGTCTACAAGCAGGTGCTCCCGTACATCGAGGACGAGCAGCTGCGCGCGGACGTCGTCGGCTTCATCGGCCAGGAGGCCATGCACGCCGCCGCCCACGACGCCGTGCTGCCCCACCTCAAGCGCCTCGGCCTGGACCCGACCCCGTACACGGCGCAGGTGGACTGGCTCTTCGAGAAGCTGCTCGGGGACCGGACCCTGCCGCCGGGCCGGGCGCGGCGGTGGTGGCTGATGGAACGGGTCGCGATGATCGCGGCGATCGAGCACTACACGGCGTTCCTGGGCGACTGGGTGCTGAACGCGGACGAGCTGGACCGGCGGGGCGCCGACCCGACCATGCTGGACCTGCTGCGCTGGCACGGCGCGGAGGAGGTCGAGCACCGCTCGGTGGCCTTCGACCTGTTCATGCACGTGGACGGCAACTACCGGCGCCGGGCGCGGACCTGGGCGACGGCGTTCTCCGCCCTGGTCTTCCTCTGGCAGCGCGGGGTCCGCTTCTTCATGGAGAACGACCCCTCCCTCGTGGACGGCAGGGCCTCGCTGGGGCAGTTCTTCCGCGCCGGGCAGCAGGGCGTCCTGCCCTCCACGGGGGCGATGCTCAAGTCGATCCCCACCTACCTCTCCCGTACCTACCACCCCTCTCAGGAGGGCTCGACGGCCCAGGCGACCGCCTACCTGGCCTCCTCCCCCGGCGCGAACGGCGGCGGCGCCGCATGAGGCGCGCCCTCGTGGTCACCGTCGCGGCGGGCGCGGCCTGGGCGGCCAGGCGCGCCCTGGGCCGGCGCATCCGGAACTCGCCGCTGTGGCCCCTGCCGGCCCTGGAGACCCCGGTCTCCGGCTACTCCCCGCGCCGCGCGCTGCGCGCGCTGGTCGTCTCCCGTACGGAACCGGCCGACGGGGTCCTGCACCTGGTCCTGGAATCGCCGGAGCTGCCCGCCTGGGCGCCGGGCGCGCACGTGGACGTCACGCTGCCGTCCGGGCTGGTCCGGCAGTACTCACTGTGCGGGGATCCGGCGGAGGGCGGCCGGTACACGATCGCGGTCCGGCTCGTGGAGGACGGCCGCGGCGGCTCCCGGGAGGCGCACGCGCAGCTGGTCGAGGGCGCCGAGCTGGAACTGCGGCCGCCGCGCAACCGCTTCGAGCTGGTCCCGGCCCCCTCGTACGTCTTCGTCGCGGGCGGCATCGGAATCACGCCGATCCTGCCGATGCTCCGCGCGGCCACCGCGGCGGGCGCCGGCTGGAGCCTTCTGTACGGGGGCCGCTCGCGCGCCTCGATGCCCTTCCTGGCCGACCTCGCGGCGTACGGCGACCGCGTCACCCTCTTCCCGCAGGACGAGACGGGCCTCCCGGACCTGGCCCCGCTCGCCGCGGCCGGGCCCGGCACCCTGGTCTACTGCTGCGGCCCGGAACCGCTGATGGACGCCGTCGTCGCGGCGGCCGCCGACCCGGCGGCGGTGCGCCTGGAGCGGTTCACCGCGGCGGCCGCGACGGGACGGGCCCGGCCGTTCACCGTCGAACTGCGCCGCTCGGGGCGGACGGTCGAGGTGGCCGCGGACGAAACCGCCCTGGCCGCGGTGCGCCGGGAGCTGCCCGACACCCCGTACTCCTGCGAGCAGGGCTTCTGCGGGACCTGCCAGCACCGGGTCCTGGCGGGCCCGGTGGACCACCGCGACACCCTCCTCACCGACCAGGAGCGCGAGGACTCGATGCTGCTGTGCGTCTCGCGCGCGCGGGACGACCGCCTGGTGCTGGACCTGTAGCGGCACCGGCGCGGCCGGGGCCGCCCGCCACCGGCCGCGATCCGCGGGGGGGGCTCCGGGCCGACCGGAGAAGTTAGGGTGTCGGCATGACAACCGGGGTGCGGCGCAGGATGGGTGTCGAGGAGCGGCGGCAGCAGCTGATCGGGGTTGCCCTGGAGCTGTTCAGCAACCGGTCGCCCGACGATGTGTCGATCGACGAGATAGCGGCGGCGGCCGGGATATCGCGGCCGCTCGTCTACCACTACTTTCCTGGCAAGTTGAGCCTGTACGAGGCCGCGCTGAGACGGGCGGCCGACGAGCTGGCGCTGCGCTTCGTGGAACCCCAGGAGGGTCCGCTCGGGGCCCGGCTGCTGCGGGTCATGGGCCGGTTCTTCGCGTTCGTCGACGAACACGGCCCCGGCTTCTCCGCGTTGATGCGGGGCGGTCCGGCCGCCGGGAGCAGCCGGGCCAACGCCATGATCGACGAGGTGCGGCAGGCGGCGTACGAGCAGATCCTCGCGCACCTGGACGTCTCCGAGCCGCCGGCGCGGCTGCAGCTGGTCGTGCGCTCGTGGGTGTCGCTCGCCGAGTCCACGGCGCTGATCTGGCTGGACGGCCGGAAGATCCCGCGGGGCGAACTGGAGTTGCAGCTGGTGCACGACTTCGCGGCGCTGGCCGCGGTGAGCGCCGCGTACGACGCGGAGATGGCCGGGATCCTCGTACGGATCCTCGCGGACGAGCCCGCCGACGGGACGTTCGGGGAACTGGTCGGGCGGCTCGGCGGCCTGATGGCGGGCCCGCCGCCCGGCACGGCGTAGGCCGCGGGGCCGAGCGGGGCCCGGAGCGGCCCCGTGCGACGGGCCCGGCGGGGCCTCCGGCCGTACGTCCGGGCGGACTTGGGGCGGGGAGGCGGGTGGGGTGCCGGTTCCGTGATGATCACCGCAGTGGCGATAATGCCCGCGTGATCATTGACGACGGGATCTTGTTCCGGCCGGCCGCGGAGAAGGACGCCGACATCCTGGTGCAGCTGTACGACCAGGCTGCCCGGTGGATGCAGAAGAACGGGATCCAGCAGTGGAAGCCCGGCGAGAAGGACGCCGCGCACTTCCTGGCGAAGATGCGCGAGGGCGAGGTGTGGCTCGCCGGAGACAGCGACGGGCGGATCATCGGCGGGTACGAGCTGTGGTGGTCCGACGAGGAGGCCTGGGGGGTCCAGCCCCCCGTCGCGGGCTACGTGCACCGGCTGATGGTGGAACGCCGGACGGCGCCCGCCGGAGCCGGGCGCCGCATGCTCGAACACGCCGAACGGCGGATCGCCCGGTCCGGGCTGGCCCGCGCGCGGCTGGACTGCGTCTCCACCAACCCCCGGCTGCTCGCGTACTACCGCGGCGCGGGCTACCGCGTGGTCGGGGAGTTCCCCCACAAGGAGGCGCAGGACGGCAGTGTCTACGGGGTGATCCTGCTGGAGAAGCGGCTGGACCGGCTCACCGTCGTGTGAGCCCCCGGGTGCCTCGGGATCGTGAGGCACCCGGGGCGCCTCACCGCCGTGTCAGGTCGCGGGTGAAGACGGCGACCGTGCGGGCCGGGGTGCTGAACTCCCCCGTCGCCGCGTCGTAGGAGGCCCGGCGGACCGTGGCGTCGACGCCGGCGGCCTGGACCGGGTGCAGGGCGTACGCGCCGCCCGCGAGGTCCGGGACGCGCGGGGACTGGTCGGCCGGGGTGGCGTTGAAGACCACCACCAGGTCTCCCAGGGTCATCGTGATCACGCCGGGGGTCTCGTCCTTGCCCGAGAGCGGGAAGGCCAGCTGCGCCTGGACCGCCTCCGGGGTGGTGAGGGCGAAGGCCCGTTCCGTCGTACGGATGCGCTGGAGGTCGCGGAAGGCCGCGGCGGCTCCGGTGATGTCGGCGCAGGTGGGGGCGGGCAGGGTCAGCAAGGGCTTGGCGTAGGTCCACTTGGAGGCGTTGTCGGCGGCCGGGGGCAGGCCGCGGCCGGAGCCGTTGCCGTCGCGGCAGTCCCAGTGGACGGCGTTGAACCAGTCGCCGCTGTCGTAGGAGTTGCGGTCCAGGGACTTGGAGCGGAGCAGGTCGGAGCCCGCCTGGGAGAGGGACGGTCCCTGCGAGAGGGTGGCCGTCGCCATGGCCAGGACCTGCATGCGGGCCTTGTCGGCGGGGCTGGTGGCGGGCGGGAGCTTGTAGGTGAGGGCGTCCGCGAGGGTCTCGTTGTCGTGGGCGTCGGCGTAGGCGAGGGCGTCGCCGGGGGCGGCCGCGTAGCCGGCCGGGGAGCCGTTGTAGTCCACTTCGGAGCCCTTGGTGCGGCGGCCGGAGGTGTCGGTGAAGGCGTACGAGGCGAGGTTCCCGGACAGGCCGACCTTGATCAGGTCCTGGGCGTGCAGCAGCCGGGCCTTCTGCTCGGCGGGGGTGCCGTTGGCCGGGGAGCCGTTCGGCTCGGTGAACAGGCCCGAGGCGAAGCCCTGCACGCGCGGGTCCTCGTCGAAGGGGCCGCCGCCGCGGACCGCGTCGCGGGCCCGGTCGGAGAAGGTGGCGATGCCGGTGCCGGCCATGTTCTTCTGGCTGGCCTGGACGAAGCGGGCGTCGTCGGCGACCTCGCCGAAGTTCCAGCCCTCCCCGTAGAGCACGATCTTCTTGCCGTCGACCCCGTCCTTGGCGGGGGTCAGGGCGTCCAGGGCGGCGCGGACGGCCAGGATGTTGGCCTTGGGGTGGTGCGCCATCAGGTCGAAGCGGAAGCCGTCGACCTTGTACTCCTTGGCCCAGGTGACGACCGAGTCGACGACCAGTCGGCCCATCATGGCGTTCTCGGGCGCGGTGTTGGAGCAGCAGGTGGAGTTGGCGACGCTGCCGTCCGGCAGCAGCCGCTGGTAGTAGCCGGGGACGACGCGGTCCAGGACCGACTTGTCGGACTGCCCGGAGGCGACGGTGTGGTTGTAGACCACGTCCATGACGGTGCGCAGCCCGGCCCCGTTCAGGGACTGGACCATCCTGCGGAACTCGGTGGTGCGGGCGGTGCCGTTCGGGTCGCCGGCGTAGCTGCCCTCGGGGACGGTGTAGTGCAGCGGGTCATAGCCCCAGTTGTAGGCGTCCTTGGCGGCCGCGGCGGCCACACAGGCCTGCTGCTGGTCGGAGTCGGGGGCGTAGACCTTCAGGTCGCAGGCCGGTTCGGTGCGGTCGGCCGGCTTCTCGGGGATGGTGCCGATGTCGAAGGCGGGCAGGAGGTGGACGTACGAGGTGCCGGAGGCGGCCAGGTCGCGCAGGTGGCGCATGCCGGCCGAGGCGGTGTCGGTGAAGGCCAGGTACTGGCCGGGGTGGGTGCTGGTGCGGTCGGCGACGGAGAAGTCGCGGACGTGCAGCTCCTGGATCTGGGCGGTGGTGAAGGGGACGGGCGCGGGCTTGCGCAGGTCCCGCCAGCCGGGCGGGGCGAGCTTCGGGTCGGCGAGGTCGACGGCCAGGCTGTGCGTCGAGTCGGCGGTCAGGGCGGTGGAGTACGGGTCGGTGACCAGGTTGCGGACCACCTGGCGGACGCTGGGCGCCCATACGGTGACGGCGTAGCGGTAGGGCTTGCCGGCCCAGTTCCGCTCGCCGCGGACCGACCAGACGCCCGTGGCGTCGTCGCGGCGCATGGCGACCGTGCGGCCGTCGAGTTCGAGGGCGACCTCGCGGGCGGTGGGGGCCCAGACGGAGAGGGTGGGGCGGCCGTCCTTGAAGACGGGCCCGAGGGCGGCGCCGGTCGCGTACAGGTCGTCCAGTACGCCGGCGAGCTGGACGCCGGTGGCGGCGAGGACGGCGCCGTTCGCGGCGCGGGCACTGGCGACGAGCTGGCCGCGCAGGGCCTCGCGGACCCGGCCGCGGTCGCGGGGGTCGACGGTGTGGGCGGCGTACGCGGCCAGGTGCGGGAACTTCTGCTTCTGCGCGGCGGTGAGCTCGGACCGGGTCAGGCGCAGCCGGGCGGCGCCGGCCTCCTGGAGCGTGCCGTCCCGCGCGGTGATCCGGCCCTCGCGGGAGGCGAGGAGCTGGACGGAGGCGGCGGCCGCGGGGGCGTTCCAGGCGAGGGTGTCGCGGTCGATCCAGATGGCCTCGGATGTGGCGAGGTCGACGGCGGCGGCGGAGCCGGCGGGCTGCGGCAGCAGGTACTTCTCGCGGCCGCCGAGCATCCACACCTCATGGCCGGTGGCCTTCAGGTCGAGGGACTGGTCGGTGGGGAGGTCCTTCTCGTCGCCCTTGTGGAGGATGTAGCTCAGGCTGGTGGCGCCGGCGGCGAGGGGGACCTCGTAGACCGCGCCGTAGGAGTCGGTGCGGGCGGGCGGCAGCGGCTTGGACCAGTCGGTCGGGGTCGCTGCGCCGGTCCAGACGTGCAGGCCCCAGCCGTCGTACGCGCCGTCGGGGCGGTGGTGGTGCAGGACGGCCTTCGTGGTGTCCTGCGGCGGCTGGGCGGGGCGTTCGGTGCGGGCGGGCTCCTTGCCCTGCTCCAGCCAGATCTCCCCGGTCTTCGTGACGTCGATGGTGCGGTCGGCGGCGACGTCCTTGTTGCCGTCCTTGTCGATGACGAGGTAGTTGACGGCGGAGGCGCCGGGCTTGAGCTTGACGTACGCGAAGGCGCCGTAGGCGTCGCGGCCGGTGAAGGGGTGGCCCTCGGGCCAGGGGGTCGTCTCGCCCTCGGCGATGTCGCCCCAGGCGTAGAGCCGCCAGTTCGTGTAGTCGCCGTCGGGCCGGTTGTAGTGGACGACGGCGTAGTCGCGCTGGGTCGCGGTCGGCACCTCGACGGGCGGGACCTGGCCGGCGACGGACGCGGCGAGCGCGCTCGCGGTGCGGCCGGCGGAGTCGACGACGACCGCCTTGTAGCGCAGGGCGGTGCCGGGGGCGGCCTCGACGTGCTGGGTGACCTTGTACGGGGCGTGGTCGGCGGAGCCGAGGACCTGCCACTTCCCGGTGCCGGTCTGCGCGGCGAACACGACCCGGTTCAGGCCGCCGCCGGTGACGTCGGCGCTCAGCTCGACGGTGCCGGTCGCGCCGGGCGCGGGGGCCTTGAGGGTGAGGGAGGGCTTGACGGCGGGCCGGGCCAGGGGCGCGGCGGCCTGGAGGACGACCGAGCCGTAGGCGGGCACGGTGACGGCGAGCTTGCCGGCCGCGGAGGCGCGGACCGTGGCGGAGCCGCCGTACAGGGTGCGGTACGAGGCCCCGGCCGGGGCGTCGAGCTCGACGGTGCGGGACTCGGCGGCGTTGTTCGCGGCGACCAGGTACTCGGTCCGGCTGCGGGGGTCGGTACGGGCGAAGGCGTACACGGAGCCGTCGGCCAGGCGCTCGCTCTGGATCCCGTCGCGCAGGGCCGGGTGGGCCTTCGTCAGCTTCGAGAGCGCGCTGATCTGCCGGTACAGCGGGTGTCCCGGATCGTAGGCGGCGCTCGCGTGGGTGCGCTCGGTGCCCAGCTGGTCGTCGTCGAGGTAGTCGGCGACCTGTGAGGCGAAGAGCGGCTGCCGGGCGTCCTTGTCGCCGCCGGCGCCCGTGAAGCCCTGCTCGTCGCCGGAGTAGACGACGGGGTTGCCCCGGGAGAGGAACATCAGCTCGTTGGCGAGCCGGTAGCGGTCCAGGAGCTCCTGCTCCCCCGCCCCCGGCCGGTCCTGCTTCAGGAAGGTGCCGAAGCGGCCCATGTCGTGGTTGCCGAGGAAGGTGACCTGCTCGTAGGCGTTGGCCTTGTCGGTGGTGTACCGGTAGTCGTCGGCCAGTACGGAGCCCAGCCGGGCGGCGCCAGCGCCCTGGGAGGCGTACGCGCGGATCGCGTCCTGGAGCGGGAAGTCGAGGGTGGCGTCGAGGCGGCCGCGCGTCACGTACGGGGAGGTGACGGCGGTGTCGGCCGAGTAGACCTCGCCGAACATGAAGAAGTCGTCGCGGCCGCGCTTGGCCGCGTAGGCGTCGAGGGCGGTCGCCCACTGGGTCCAGAAGCCGGTGTTGACGTGCTTGACCGTGTCGATGCGGAAGCCGTCGATGTCGAAGTCCCGGACCCACTTCTCGTAGATCTCCTCCATCCCCTCGACGACCTCGGGACGCTCGGTCCACAGGTCGTCGAGCCCGAAGAAGTCGCCCTGCTCGGAGGACTCGCCGGCGAAGGTGGAGTCGCCCCGGTTGTGGTACATCTGCGGGTCGTTGAGCCAGGACGGCACCTTGAGGTTCTTCTTGGCCTCGGGCACGAAGGGCGTCCGCGGGAAGGACTCCGGTCCGGTCTTCGGGAACTTGCGCCCGCCGGCGGCGTAGTCGGCGTCGTCGAACGGCACCCCGTCCCTGGTGAGGTAGGGGAAGGCGCCCTTCGACAGGTAGGAGTACGAGGCCTCCCGGTAGTCGACGACGTCGGCGGTGTGGTTGGTGATGACGTCGAAGAAGACCTTCATCCCCTTCCCGTGCGCCTTGTCGATGAGCCGCTCCAGGTCGGCGTTGCTCCCGAAGTGCGGGTCGACCTGGGTGAAGTCTGTGATCCAGTAACCGTGGTAGCCGGCCGAGACGTCGTCGCCCTTGCCCTGCACCGGCTGGTTCTTGAAGATCGGCGCGAGCCAGATGGCCGTGGTGCCGAGGTCCTTGATGTAGTCGAGCCGCTCCGTCAGCCCCTTGAGGTCGCCGCCCTGGTAGAAGCCCTTGTCCGTCGGGTCCAGGCCGGTCTGGAGACGGGAGCCGGTCAGGCCGCCGCGGTCGTTGCGCGGGTCGCCGTTGGCGAAGCGGTCCGGGAGCACGAAGTAGAACTGCTCGCGGGTCAGGTCGTGCCGGGCGGGCTCGGCGGCCAGTTTCGCGTCCGAGGGCGGGGCCGGGGGCCGCGCCGGGGCGGCGGCGGCCGGGAGGGCGGGCAGGAGCGTCACGGCCAGAGCGGCGGCGAGGGCTCCTGCGGCAGGGCGCATCAAGGCGTTTCTCCTTGTGTACGGGTATGAGGGCCGCCCGGCCCGTGGCGGGGTCGGGTGGTGCCGGGCGGCCCTGGTCTGTGGGACGGCGGTCAGCCGCGCCAGGTGTCGGTCAGCGCGACCTTGCCGGTCGCGGGGACGGTGGCCGTGCGGTTGGCCC
The DNA here is from genome assembly GCF_042717785.1 of Streptomyces sp. NPDC058619. Lineage (NCBI taxonomy): Bacteria > Bacillati > Actinomycetota > Actinomycetes > Kitasatosporales > Streptomycetaceae > Streptomyces > Streptomyces sp. NPDC058619. The sequence continues at coordinate 131,093 of NZ_JBHXQN010000011.1, read as the reverse complement.
CGCTCTCCCAGGTGACGTTCCCTGCGGCGTCCTTGCGGACGTACTTGTACGCGAGGACCGTCCCGGGCGGGAGCGGGACGTCGAGCTTCCAGACGGGATAGGCCGCCGGGTCGAGGCGCAGGGCGCTGCCGGTGTTCCAGTTGCCGAGCTCGGCGCGGTCGCCGGTGACGTACACGCTCTGGCCGGGCACGGTCGTGGCGTTGACGGCGAAGGAGGCCCCGGTGGCGGTGGCGGGCGGCGGGGTGGAGCCGCCGGAGCAGGTGCGGGCGTTCACGTGCAGGGCGACGGCGGTGCCGGCGCCGAGGGTGGCGGTGAACTGGCCGGAGCCGCCCACGGTGACGGCGCGGCCGCTCTGCACGTCGCAGTAGTCGCCGGCCGGCAGGAAGGTCTGGAAGGTGCGGGTCAGGGCCGAGCCCTCGTGGTTGATCGCCACGTACGCCTTGGAGCCGCGGCCGAAGGCGATCTGGTCGCCGCCGTTGTCCCACCAGTGGGTGACGGCCTGTCCGCGGGCCGCGTTGCGGAAGGCGACCATGGAGGAGATCTCCCGCCAGGAGTGCTGGCACTTCCAGCCGTCGGCGTAACAGGCGCTCACCGCACCGCCGTTGGGGGGCCCGGCGTCCTTGTCGGTCCACTCGTAGCCGGAGTGCACGTCCGGGGAGCCGTAGGGCCAGGCCAGCATGAAGACGTTGGCGAGGGTGTAGGCGGAGCCGTCCTTGTAGCTGAGGGTGTCGCCGCCGCGCTCGGTGTCGTGGTTGTCGACGAAGACGCCGGACTGGCCGCCGGGCATGTACCCCCAGGCCTCGCCGAAGTTCTTCAGGTAGGCCAGGTTCTCGTTCTGGAACACCCGCTTCAGGTCACGGGCGTAGCGGAACTCCTGCACGTCGCCGTTGCCCAGGTACTCGGCCGGTCCCACGGCCTCGCCCGCCCCGAAGATGGCCTCCTGCTTCCAGTAGGCCCCCGGGTTGGTCAGCCGGGACTTGATGTCGGCGAGGTCGGCGGCGGGCATGTGCTTGGCGGCGTCGATGCGGAAGCCGTCGACCCCGAGGGAGAGCAGGTCGTTCAGGTACCCGGCGATGCGGCCCCGCACGTACGCCTCGCCGGTGTCGAGGTCGGCCAGCTGGACCAGCTCGCAGTTCTGGACGTTGCCGCGGTCCTGGTAGTTCGAGATCGTCGCGCGGCAGTCGTCCATGTCGGCGCCGGAGTAGATGCCGGGGTAGCCGTACTTCGTGTACGAACTCCCGCCCGTTCCGGTGCCGTCGGAGGCGGCCATGTGGTTGATGACGGAGTCCGCGACGACCTTGACGCCGGCCGCGTGGCAGGTGTCGACCATCCGCTTGAAGGCGGTGCGGTCACCGAGCCGGCCGGCGATCTTGTAGCTGACGGGCTGGTACGAGGTCCACCACTGGGGGCCCTGGATGTGCTCCTGGGGAGGCGAGACCTGGACGAAGCCGTAGCCGGCGGGACCGAGGCTGTCGGCGCAGGCCGCGGCCACCGAGTCGAACTTCCACTCGAAGAGGACGGCGGTGACGTCGCGCTCCCCGGGGGCGGCCGCCGTGGCCGGGGCGGCGGGTGCGACGAGGGCGGCGGCCGCGACGGCCAGGACCGCGAGGGCGGCTCTGCGGTGGGGGGCTTGCGTACGGCGTCGGACGCGAGTGCGGGGCATGCGGGTGCCTCCTGGCGAAAGAGGTGGGGATGGCTGCGACCGTAGGGCGCGGACCCACACGCTGCAAGACTTTGCGCAAGAGATTGCAGAATTGTTTCCGGCGGGTAGCGCGACGCGGCGGGACGGCGCCGTCGCACCCGCATCGGCCGCGTCCCCGCCGGGCGTTGCCGGCTGCGCCCCTGCCGACATGGAGATGACCCTGCAACTGACCGTCGACTGCGCGGACCCGCGGCGGATGGTGGCCTTCTGGGCCGAAGCCCTGCACTATGTCCCCGACCCCCCGCCCGGGGGTCACCCCACCTGGCGCGCCTACTGGCAAGAGCTGGGGGTGCCCCCGGGGGAACTGCCCGACGGCGCCGGGGAGACGCCGGAGTCGATCGTCGACCCGGACGGCCGGAACCCGCGGATCTGGTTCCAGCAGGTCCCCGAGCCGAAGAACGGGAAGAACCGCCTCCACCTCGACCTGAAGGTCGGCGGCGGGCGCGACGCGGCCATCGGGGTGCGGACCGGGCGGGTCACCGCCGAGGTGACCCGCCTCACCGAGGCCGGCGCGACCGTCCTGCGGATCATCAACGAGCCGGACATGCCGTACTACGCGGTCGTGCTCCAGGACCCCGAGGGCAACGAGTTCTGCGTCGTCTGAGCCGGGCCGCCCGCCGAACCAGCCACCGGGCCCGGGGCCTGGGCCGTCGAGCCGCGGACCACCAGCTCCGGCTGGAACACGTACTCCGTGCGCTCGACGGGGGTCCCGCCCACCGCCTCCAGCAGCGCCCCCACGGCGGCCGTCGCCATCGCGCGCACCGGCTGGCGCACCGTCGTCAGCGGCGGATCCGTGAACGCGATCAGCGGCGAGTCGTCGAAGCCGACCACCGACACGTCCTCCGGCACCCGCAGCCCCCGCTCGCGCGCCGCCCGCACGACGCCCAGGGCCATCATGTCGCTCGCGCACACCACACCCGTACAGCCCCGGTCCAGCAGGGCGTTGCCCGCGGCGTGACCGCCCTCGACCGTGAACAGCGTGCGCTGGACGAGGCCTTCGGCGTCCGCGCCCGGCAGCGCCGCGAGGAACCCCTGCTCCTTGCGCGCCGACGGCACGTACCGGGTCGGCCCGATCGCCAGCCCGATCCGCCGGTGCCCGAGGTCCTCCAGGTGCCGTACCGCCATATCGGCCGCCGCCCGGTCGTCCGGCGACACGAAGGGCGCGCTGATCCGCTCGTTGAAGCCGTTGACCAGGACGAACGGCACCCCCCGCGCCGCCAGCCGCCGGTAGCGCGCCGGGTCGGCCGCCGAGTCCGCGTGGAGCCCCGACAGGAACACGATGCCCGTGACACCGCGCTCCTCCAGCTGCTCCACCAGCTCGTCCTCGGTGGCCCCGCCCGGCGTCTGCGTGCACAGCACCGGCGTGTACCCGTGCCCGGCCAGCGCCTGCTCGATGACCTGGGCGAACGCCGGGAAGATCGGGTTGGTCAGCTCCGGGATGAGCAGCCCGACCAGCCCGTTGCTCCGGCGCTTGAGCCGCACCGGACGCTCGTAGCCCAGCAGGTCGAGCGCGGCCAGCACCTTGTGCCGGGTGCCGGCCGCCACGCCCGACTTGCCGTTGAGCACGCGGCTCACCGTCGCCTCGCTGACCTCGGCCTGCGCGGCGATGTCGGTGAGCCGCAGCGGGGAGGTCACCCCAGCCACCACACCGCGCTGTCGGCCGGGAGCACGTCCGGGTCGCCCTGCGCGGCGCTGGCCAGCAGCACCTCGCCCGGCGCGGGCAGGCGTACGGGCGCGCCCGTGGTGTTCACCGTGCACACGAACGCCCCGCGCCGGAAAGCCAGGACGCCGGCCGGCGCCTCCAGCCACTCCACCGCGTCGCCCGCGCCCAACTCGGCCCGCTCCCTGCGGATCCGCAGCGCCGCCCGGTACAGCTCCAGCGTGGACGCCGGGTCCCCGCTCTGCGCCTCGACGCTCAACCCCGCCCACTCCGCCGGCTGCGGCAGCCAGCTGCCACCGTCACCGAAGCCGTACGGGGCCGCCGTACCGGACCACGGGATCGGCACCCGGCAGCCGTCGCGGAGCCCGTCCTGCCCGTTCGCCTTGAAGAACGACGGGTCCTGGCGCACCTCGTCGGGGAGGTCGACGACCTCGGGCAGCCCCAGCTCCTCGCCCTGGTACACGTACGCCGAACCCGGCAGCGCCAGCATCAGCAGCGCCGCCGCCCGCGCCCGCGCCAGACCCTGCGCACCGCCCCCGTACCGGGTCACGTGCCGCACCACGTCGTGGTTGGACAGCACCCACGTCGTCGGCGCACCCACCGGCCGCATCGCGTCGAGCGAGTCGTCGATGGCGCCGCGCAGCGCCTCCGCGTCCCAACCGGTGTTCAGGTAGTGGAAGTTGAAGGCCTGGTGCAGCTCGTCGGGGCGCAGGTAGAGCGCCGTGCGGTCGGCGCTGGGCGTCCACGCCTCGGCGACGCCGATGCGGTCCCCGGCGTACTCGTCCAGGACGGTCCGCCAGGAGCGGTAGATCTCGTGGACGCCGTCCTGGTCGAAGAAGGGCAGCACCTGGTTGCCGAGCAGCTTGAGCTGCTCGTCGCGGCCGAGGTCGGGCAGGCCGGGGGCCTTGACCAGGCCGTGGGCGACGTCGATGCGGAAGCCGTCGGTGCCGAGGTCGAGCCAGAACCGCAGGATGGAGCGGAACTCGTCCTGGACGGCGGGGTGTTCCCAGTTGAAGTCGGGCTGCTCGGGGGCGAAGAGGTGCAGGTACCACTCCCCGTCCGCGACCCGGGTCCAGGCGGGGCCGCCGAAGATGGACTCCCAGTCGTTGGGGGGCTCGGAGCCGTCCGCGCCCCGTCCCGGCCGGAAGTGGAACCGCTCGCGCAGCGGGGTGCCGGGGCCCTCGCGCAGCGCCTGCTTGAACCACTCGTGCTGGTCGGAGCAGTGGTTGGGGACGAGGTCGACGATGATCCGCAGGCCCAGGGCGTGCGCCTCGCGGATCACTGCGTCGGCGTCGTGCAGGGTGCCGAACATCGGGTCGATGGCCCGGTAGTCGGCGACGTCGTAGCCCGCGTCGGCCTGCGGGGAGGCGTAGAACGGGCTGAGCCACACGGCGTCGACGCCGAGTTCCCTGAGGTAGGGCAGGCGGCGGCGGATGCCTTCGAGGTCCCCCATGCCGTCCCCGTTGGAGTCGGCGAAGCTGCGCGGATAGACCTGGTAGATCACCGCTTCTCTCCACCATCCGGGCCGGGTGCCGGAGGGGGTGGGAAGTGCGTCGGCGAGGTGCTGGGTCATGTCGTCCTTGAAGAGATCGGGCCGGTGATGCGGAGGCAGGCGGGTGGTCAGCCCTTGGTGGCGCCTGCCGTCATCCCGGCGACGAGGTGACGCTGGGCGAAGACGAAGAAGATCGCCGCGGGGATCGCGATGAGGACCGAGGCGGCGCTCATCGCACCCCAGTTGGAGGTGTACTGCGTGACGAAGGTCTGCAGGCCGCCGGCCAGGGTGAGGTTCCCCTCGCCGACCATGAAGGCGGAGGCGTACGCGACCTCGCCCCAGGCGGTGATGAAGGCGTAGAAGCCGGTGACGGCGAGGCCGGGCTTGGCCAGCGGCAGGATCAGCCGCCAGAAGGTGCCGAAGGGGTTGAGCCCGTCGACGCGGCCGGACTCGTCGATCTCGATCGGGATCGTGTCGAAGAAGCCCTTCATCATCCAGGCGCAGAACGGCACGGCGATGGTGAGGTAGGTGATGATCAGGCCGACGGGCTGGTTGAGCAGCCCGAGGTCGCCCATCAGGTTGTAGAGCGGCACGATCAGGATCGCCATCGGGAACATCTGCGTGATGAGCAGGGTCCACATCAGCGGCTTCATTCCGGGGAACTTGAAGCGGCTGACCGCGTAACCGGTCGTGGCGGCGATGAACACGCCGAGGACCGTGGTGACGCCGGCGACGAGGACGGAGTTCGCGAACCAGCTGAGGAAGTGGCTCGACTCCAGCAGGTACGTGTAGTTGCCGAGCGTCGGTTCCTTGACGAAGTCCGTGGTGATCGCGTCCTGCGCCGGCTTGAGCGAGGTCAGCAGGATCCACAGCACCGGGAAGACGGCGACGACGGACGCGACGAGCAGCGTCGCGTGGAGGCCGACGGAGGCGAGCGGGGCGCGGCGGCCCCGAGTGCGGGTGGTCATGGTCACCACACCTCTCCCTGCTTGCGCAGCGAGCGCCGGTAGACCAGCGCGAAGATCATGAGCAGGGCCAGGATCAGCACGCCCCACGTCGCGGAGGCGGCGAAGTCGCGCGGGCTGGTGATGAAGGCCTCGCGGAAGGCCTGGGTGACCAGGATCTCGGTGGAGTCGCCCGGTCCGCCCCGGGTGAGCAGGAAGATCACCGGGAACATGTTGAAGGTCCAGATGGTGGAGAGCAGGATGACCGTCATGCTCACGGCGCGCAGGCCGGGCAGCGTGATGTGCCGGAACCGCTGCCAGGCGCTGGCGCCGTCCATCTCGGCGGCCTCGTAGAGCTCGCCGGGGATGGACTGCAGCCCGCCGAGCAGGGCGACCATCATGAAGGGGACGCCGAGCCAGACGTTGACGGTGATGACCGCGAACTTGGCCCAGGTCGGGTCGTCGAGCCACGGGACGGCGGAGATGCCCCCGCCGTCGAGGATCTTGTTGAGGATGCCGTTGTCGCGGTTGAAGAGGAACCGCCAGGCGAAGACGGAGACGAAGCCGGGCACCGCCCAGGGCAGGATGAGCGCCATCCGGTAGGCGGCGCGTCCCTTGAAGTCCCGGTTGAGCATGTTGGCCAGGGCCAGGCCGAGCGTGAAGGTGATGGACACGCAGGCGACGGTCCACACCACCGTCCACACCAGCCGCTGCAGGAACACCGGGTCGCTGAGCACGTCCACGTAGTTGTCGAGTCCGACGAACTCGTACGTGGCCTCGATGTGGCGGACGCCGATCGTGCGGGAGACGTTGCGCTCGTTGGCGTCGGTCAGCGACAGGTAGACGCCGCGGACCAGCGGCCATCCGATGATCACGCCGAGCACGAGCACCACCGGGGTGACCATCGCCCAGGCGTACCAGTGGGTGGCGAGTGCGCGCCGCAGCCCGCCCCGGCCGCCGGCCCTGTTCCCGCGGTCAGTCCTGCGGCTCAGGCCGCGGGCGACGTCGTTGTCCTCGACGTCGTCGCCCGCGGCCTTCGCCACCGACTGGCTGGTGTGAGCAGCCATGGTTCGCTACTTCCAACCCTTGAGGATCTTGCGGAACTCGGCGCCGGCCGTCTTGGCCGCGTCCTCCGGGGTCGAGGCCCCGGTGATCGCCTTGGTGTACTCGACCTTCAGCGGCTCGAAGAGGGAGCCGTTCTCCGGGATCCAGGCGCGCTCGACGGCCTTGTCGACGGCCGGCTTGAAGAACTGGACCATCTCGCTGCCCTTGACGTCCGGCTGCTCGTAGGCGGCCGTGCGGGTGGGGAGCAGGCTCAGCTCCTTGGCGGACTGGACCTGGACCTCCTGGGAGGTCATGTAGTCCACGAAGGCGTGCGCGGCGGCGGTGTTCTTGGAACCGGCGTAGACCGCGAGGTCGTGGCCGCCCTGCGGGGCCCCGGCCTTGACGGACCCGGCCGGGACGGCGGCGACGCCGAGGTTGGCCTTGTCCTTGAACTGGTCGCCCGCGTAGGTGTCGGCGACGGCCCAGGGACCGTTGATCATCATGGCGACCTCCCCGGACTTGAAGGCGGTCTGCATGTTGACCCAGCCGTCGGTGGCGTTGGTGAGCGCCGCCCCCGAGGTGACCAGGTCACGTGCGGTCTTGAAGGCCTTGACGCCCGCCGCGTTGTCGACGGTGACCGTCTTGTTCTTCGCGTCGACCAGGTCGCCGCCCTCGCCGTAGATCAGCGGGAGGAACCAGTAGGAGTCGTCGCCGCGCAGGTAGAGGCCGGCCTTGCCGGTCTTGGCCTTGACGGCGGCGGCGGCGGTCTTGACCTCCTCCAGCGTGGTGGGGGGCTGGACGCCGGCGTCGGCGAGCATCTTCTTGTTGTAGAAGAGGCCGAGGGTGTCGATGACCTGCGGCACGGCGTAGGTCTTGCCCTCGAACTTGCCGCTGGCCGCGGCCTGCGGGAGGAACTCCGCGTCGACCTTCTTCGCGGTCTCGGCGGGCACCTCGTCGAGGTACTGCAGCGAGGCGAAGTCGGCGACCCAGCCGACGTCGGCGCGGATCACGTCGGGGGCGTCGGAGCCGCTGCTGAAAGCGTTCTTGACCTTGTTCTGCGCGTCGCCGTACGGGATGTTGACGTACTTGACGGTGACCTTGGGGTGCTTCGCCGTGAACGCCTCGGCGATCTTCTGGAAGCTGGCCTTCTCGGCGTCGTTCGAGGTGTCCCACCACGTGACCGTGCCGGAAAGCTCCCCGCCCGCGTTGTCGCCGGACGCCTTCTTGCCGTCCGACGCGTCCCCACCGCAAGCCGTCGCCGCGAGTGCCAGGGCCGCGACCAGCGCGGTGGCCGCTATGCCACGCCGCATATGAACTCCTTCGATGATCCCGGCCGCATCCTCGCGGTCCCGAGTTGCCAGGAACGTAACAAGCCCGCAAGGAGTCCGAAAGAGCTTGCGGAAAATTTCTGCAAGACGAGCTGATCGTTACATCCGTGTGTCCGTACGGTTGCCGCAGCTTGCTGTTAGTTCGAGTCACCTTCGACCTTCCGGGCCCGCAACCAGGGGGCACGTGTACGCGTTGACCCCGATATGACCCACGAGTTGACGGCCGTCCCGCTTGCAAGCTCTTCCAGCAAGGCCGACGCGCGCGGCGGCTGGTGGCGCGATGCCGTCATCTACCAGGTGTACGTCCGGTCCTTCGCCGACAGCGGCGGCGACGGCGTCGGGGACCTGCGCGGGGTGCGCGAGCGCCTCCCGCACCTGGCCCGGCTGGGGGTCGACGCCGTGTGGCTCACCCCTTTCTACGTCTCCCCCCAGGCCGACGGCGGCTACGACGTCGCCGACTACCGGGCGGTCGACCCGCTCTTCGGGGACCTCGCCGACGCCGACGACCTCGTCCGCGGCGCGCACGCGCTCGGGCTGCGGGTCATCGTGGACGTGGTGCCGAACCACACCTCCGAGGAGCACCCGTGGTTCCGGGCCGCCCTCGCCGGGGACCGGGCCGCCCGTGCCCGCTACCTCTTCCGCCCGGGGCGGGGCGCCGGCGGCGCGGAGCCGCCGAACGACTGGGAGTCCGTCTTCGGCGGGCCCGCCTGGACCCGGGTCGCGGACGGGGAGTGGTACCTGCACCTCTTCGCCCCCGCGCAGCCGGACCTGGACTGGGCGCATCCTGAGGTCCCCGCCGAGTTCGCCTCCGTCCTGCGGTTCTGGCTGGACCTCGGCGTCGACGGCTTCCGCGTGGACGTCGCCCACGGCATGGTGAAGGCGCCCGGCCTGCCCGACATCGGCCGCGGCGCCCAGGCCACCCTGATCGGCACCGAGCCGCTCCCCTTCTTCGACCAGGACGGGGTCCACGAGATCCACCGCTCCTGGCGCCTGCTCCTGGACTCCTACGCGGGTGACCGCATCGGGGTCGCCGAGGCGTGGGCCCCGACGTCCGAGCGGCTCGCGCTGTACGTCCGGCCCGACGAGCTGCACCAGGCCTTCAACTTCCGCTTCCTGAACTGCCCGTGGGACACCACCGCGATGCGCGCCGTCATCGACGAGTCCCTGGCCGCCACCGCCTCGGTGGGTGCGCCGACGACGTGGGTGCTGTCCAACCACGACGTGGTGCGGCACGTGACCCGGTACGGGGGCGGTGCGCAGGGTCTGGCGCGGGCGCGGGCGGCGGCGCTGCTGATGCTGGCGCTGCCGGGTTCGGCGTACGTGTACCAGGGCGAGGAGCTGGGGCTGCCCGAGGTCGTCGACCTCCCCGCTGCCACCCGCCGGGACCCGGCCTTCCACCGCGGCGCCGGGCAGGACGGGCTCCGCGACGGCTGCCGGGTGCCGATCCCGTGGTCCGGCACGGAGCCCCCGTACGGCTTCGGGCCGGCCGGGAGCTGGCTGCCGCAGCCCGCCGGCTGGGGCGGGCTCAGCGTCGCCGCCCAGACCGGCGACCCGCACTCCACGCTGGAGCTGTACCGCGCGGCCCTGGAGCTGCGCCGGGCCCTGCCGGGGCTGGGGGCGCCGGAGGGCGGGCGGTCCGGGCCCGCCGGGGACTCCGGGCCCGCCGGGGACTGGGACGGCCCGGCGACCGGGATGCGGTGGCAGTCCGCGCCCGAGGGGGTCCTCCTCTTCACCCGGCCGGGCTTCGTCTGCACCCTCAACAGCCGGCCCGTTCCGGTCGAGCTCCCTGCGCCCGGGCGGCCCGTGCTCTCCAGCTCTCCGGTGCGTACGGACGGCCGTACGGTGGTGCTGCCCCCGGACTCGTGCACGTGGTGGGCAATGTGACGTGCGACCGGTACAGTCCAATCCCGTGACCGCACGGCTAGCCGACATCGCAGCCCAGGCGGGGGTCAGCGAAGCCACAGTCAGCCGCGTGCTCAACGGCAAGCCCGGTGTGGCCGCAGGCACCCGCGAGTCCGTGCTGGCCGCGCTCGACGTCCTCGGCTACGAACGGCCCGTACGTCTGCGCCAGCGCAGCGCGGGGCTCGTCGGCCTGATAACTCCGGAGCTGGACAACCCCATCTTTCCGGCGCTCGCCCAGGTCATCGGGCAGGCGCTGACGCGGCAGGGGTACACGCCGGTGCTGGCCACGCAGACGCCCGGCGGGTCCACCGAGGACGAGCTGACCGAGATGCTGGTCGACCGGGGGGTCTCCGGGATCATCTTCGTCTCGGGGCTGCACGCCGACACCACGGCCGACATGGGCCGCTACGACCAACTCCGCGGGCAGGGCGTCCCGTACGTCCTCATCAACGGGTTCTCCGACAAGGTGCGGGCCCCCTTCGTGTCGCCCGACGACCGGGCCGCGATGCAGCTGGCGGTGACGCACCTGGCCGCGCTCGGGCACACCCGGATCGGGCTGGCGGTGGGGCCGAAGCGGTTCGTGCCGGTGCTCCGCAAGATCGAGGGCTTCCGGCTGGGGATGAAGGAGCGCCTCGGTCTCGACGGGGCGGAGGTCGAGGAGCTGGTCCAGCACTCCCTCTACTCGCTGGAGGGCGGCCAGGCCGCCGCGACCGCGCTGATCTCCCGCGGCTGCACGGCGGTGGTGTGCGCGAGCGACATGATGGCGCTCGGCGCGATCCGGGCGGCCCGGCAGCAGGGGCTGCGGGTGCCGCAGGACGTCTCGGTGGTCGGTTTCGACGACTCCCCCCTCATAGCGTTCACCGATCCGCCGCTGACCACGATCCGGCAGCCCGTGCTGGCGATGGGGCAGGCGGCGGTGCGGACGCTGCTGGAGGAGATCGGCGGTACACCGGCCCCGCACAGCGAATTCGTCTTCCTCCCGGAACTGGTGGTGCGCGGTTCCACGGCCTCCGGTCCGGGGCAGCACCGCAGGCCGTAGGGGCGTCGTAGTCCCCAGGGCGGACCGGCTGCGCCGAAGACCGTCCCGAGGGATGATCGGAGGCGAGATCGCATCTGGCAGACTCTTGGCCCATGGGTGAAGCGAGCGTGACGACACTGGACACCCGGACGGATGTCCCGGCGCCCAGCGCTGCCGGGAGCGAGGCCCGTCCGGTCCCCGAGCGCACCCTGCTGGAGCGGCTGCGGAGCCCGCGCCGCCCCAGGATCTGGTTCGAGATCCTGCTCATCGCGATCAGCTACTGGACGTACTCGCTGATCCGCAACGCGGTGCCCGAGCAGAAGGCCGCGGCCCTGGCCAACGCCGACTGGATCTGGAACGTCGAGCGGGACCTCGGCATCGCCGTGGAGCAGACCGTCAACCACGCCGTGAACTCGGTGACGTGGCTGATCGTGGGCATGAACTACTACTACGCGACGCTGCACTTCGTGGTGACCATCGGCGTGCTGGTGTGGATCTACCGCTTCCACCCCGGGCGGTACGCGGCCACCCGCCTGGTCCTCTTCGCCACCACGGGCGTGGCCCTGGTCGGCTACTTCTTCTACCCGCTCGCGCCGCCCCGCCTGATGAACGGGCAGGACTTCATCGACACCGTGCTGGTCCACCACACCTGGGGCTCGATGGCCTCGGGGAACCTCAAGCACATGTCGAACCAGTACGCGGCGATGCCGTCCATGCACATAGGGTGGTCGCTCTGGTGCGGGCTGACGATCTTCGCGGTCGCCTCCGCCCCCTGGGCCCGGATCCTGGGCCTGCTCTACCCGACGGCGACGCTCGTGGTGATCGTGGCCACCGCCAACCACTTCTGGCTCGACGCCGTGGGCGGCATGATGTGCCTCGCCTTCGGCTACGCCGTCTCGCGGTCCTGGTACGGCGCACTGCCGCACCGGCTGCCCCGCCACCCCGAGCACACCGACCGGCACCCGGCGGCGGCGGCGCTGCTGAACCGCTTCCGCGCCCGCGCCCGCGCCTGAGCCCAGCCCGCCGGACCACGCACGCGCCCGCCCCCGGGGGAGTCCGGGAGCGGGCGCGCGTGTCAGGAAGACTGCTCGGTCAGGATCGCCGGGTCGGACTGGCCGGCGGCGCCGGTTTCGACCTTGCCGGCGAAGCGGCGGCCGAAGTCCGCGACCTCGGACGCGGTGACCGTCACGTCGTACCAGCGCTTCGTGTTCCTCAGGGAGACGCTGTGCGTGACGGTGGCGCCCTTGGCGACGGTGAGGCGCTTGGGCCCGCCGCCGTAGGCGTTGGTGACCGTGAGCGTCACCGCGGACGTCCCGGCGTTACCGAGGGTGAGGTCGAGGTTGCCGGTCGTGGCGTTGTGGCGTGCGGTGACCTCGGGGCCGGGGGTGGTGCCGGGGTTGCGGAATCCGCGCAGGAAGCCGTTGGGGCCGTGGACGGTCAGATCGGTGACGCCGGCCGAGTAGCGCGTGTTCCAGGTGTCCGAGATCGACTTGCCGGCCTCGGTGGTGTACGTCCAGGGGGCATCGGTCCGGTTGCCCGCGGTGACGTAGAACTGCGCGCCCAGGTCCGGTCCGCCGCTGAAGGTCAGCCGGAACGTGCCCGCGGCGGTGAGCGCCGCGCCGTCCACGTACGGGGCGTACCCCAGCGGGCGGGTACGGCACAGGCCCTTCTCCTGGCGCGGCATGCTCGCCACGGCCGGCGGGGTGGCCCGGAAGTCGGGGTGGCGCTCCCGGTCCTGCGGCTGCCAGGCGCCGGTGTCGGGCAGCGACACGGTGGCGGTGTCCTTGCGCGCGAAGTCGAAGGCCGAGGTCAGGTCACCGCAGACGGTGCGGCGCCAGGGCGAGATGTTGGGCTCGTGCACACCGAAGCGCTGTTCCATGAAGCGGATGACGGAGGTGTGGTCGAAGGTCTCGGAGCAGGAGTAGCCGCCGGTGCTCCACGGCGAGACGACGAGCATGGGAACGCGCGGGCCCAGCCCGTACGGTCCGGCGACGTAGCCGGCCTTGCCGGGGAAGACGTCGAGCGCGCTCGGCACGGTCGACAGGCCCTGGCCGGCGTCGGCCGGGGCGTACGGCGGGACGACGTGGTCGAAGAAGCCGTCGTTCTCGTCGTAGGTGATGAACAGCGCGGTGCGGGCCCAGACGTCCGGGTTGGAGGTCAGCGCGTCCAGCACCTGCGCGATGTACCACGCGCCGTAGTTGGAGGGCCAGTTCGAGTGCTCGCTGAAGGCCTCGGGGGCGGCGATCCAGGAGACCTGGGGCAGGGTGCCGGCGGCGACGTCCGCGCGCAGCCGGTCGAAGTAGCCCTCGCCGGCCTTGGCGTCGGTTCCGGTGCGGGCCTTGTCGTGGAGCGGGTCGCCGGGCTGGGCACTCCGGTAGTTGTTGAAGTAGAGGAGCGAGTTGTCTCCGTAGTTGCCGCGGTAGGCGTCGTTGATCCAGCCCCAGGATCCAGCCGCGTTCAGGCCGTCGCCGATGTCCTGGTAGACCTTCCAGGAGATCCCGGCCGCCTCCAGGCGCTCGGGGTAGGTGGTCCAGCCGTAACCGGCCTCGGCGTTGTTGAGGACCGGGCCGCCGCCCTTGCCGTCGTTGCCGGTGTGGCCCGACCAGAGGTAGTACCGGTTGGGGTCGGTCGAGCCGATGAACGAGCAGTGGTAGGCGTCGCAGAGGGTGAACGCGTCGGCGAGGGCGTAGTGGAAGGGGATGTCCTCGCGCGTCAGGTGGGCCATGGTGGCCGGCGTCTTGGCGGGCACCCAGTTGTTGTACTTGCCCTTGTTGAAGGCGCTCTGGCCTCCGGCCCAGTCGTGGTTGAGGCCCTGGAGGAACTCCATGCCGAGGTCGTCGGAGGGCGGACGGAAGGGCAGCGTCTCCTTGCCCGCGTTGTCGGCCTGGTGCCAGACCGACTTGCCGCTGGGCAGCGTCACGGGGCGCGGGTCGCCGAAGCCGCGGACGCCGCGCAGCGCACCGTAGTAGTGATCGAAGGAACGATTCTCCTGCATCAGGACCACGATGTGCTCGACATCGGCGATGGTTCCGGTCGTCCCCTGCGCGGGGATGGCGGCGGCGCGCGCGATGCTCTCGTTGAGCAGGCTCAGGGCGGCGGCCCCGCCGGTGAGCTGGAGAAAACGGCGGCGGTTGAGTTCTGCCATGGCGAGAGGGTCCTCTGCTTTGTCCGAGGGTGCTTGACCTTCCCCAAGGACAGCGGGTCCGGAGTACCGGAGAGGGAGCCGGGTGTGACGGCAGCGGGTACACCAGGCGAACGGCGGCCGGATTCCTGTGGAGTTCGCTGCCGGACGTCCGTCAGGACGACGACGGTCCGCGCAGCCGTCCCCGGCGAACGGCGGGCACGGGTACGGGGACGGGTACGAGCTCCTTCGACGGCGCCGCTGCGGGGCGGCCGGCCGCACCCGTCGCGATCCCCGAGGCGGCGGACGGCCTCCCGCACCGGCGCGGCCGGGATGCCCGTCCAGGCCGATCCACCCCGGTCACGAGGGGGAGGGCCCCTGGTCGCGGTGGGTGATCCGGCCGCCCGACATCGTGAGGCGTACGGGGGCCTCGGCCAGGTCGTCCACCCCGGCGGTGACCGGGTCGAGGGCGAAGGCCGTCAGGTCGGCCCGGTAGCCGGGCGCGATCCGGCCCGCCACCTGCTGCTCCCCCGCCGCGAGCGCGGCGTGCGAGGTCAGTCCCTCCAGCGCCATGAGCCCGGTCAGGGCGGGGCCCGCGGCGGCCGCGCCGAGCGGGCTGCGGGCGGTCGTCAGGATCTGGCGGGCGTCGTAGTGGGCGATGGGCCAGTCCGAGCCGAGCGCGAGGACCGCTCCGGCGTCCCGCAGGTCGCGGCAGCGCCAGGCGTGCGAGGCCCGTTCCCTCCCCAGCCGCTTCGACCACTCGTCGGTGTGGTCGGCCCGGGTGTACGCGGTGTGCGGCGGCTGCATCGAGGCGATCACGCCGAGCTCCGCGAACCGTGCCAGCTGGTCGTCGGGGACCGTCTCGATGTGCTCGATCCGGTGCCGCATCCGGGCCGGTGCGCCCAGGGCTGCCACGGTGTCCAGGACGTGCCGGACGGCCGCGTCGCCGATGGCGTGGGTCGCGGTGCGGACGCCGGCCGCGTCCAGGACCCGTACGGCGCGGGCGTAAGCGTCGGGGTCGGGCCAGAAGGCGTCGGTGCCCTGGCCGTGGCAGTCCGCGTGCTCCAGCCAGGCGGTGCCGCCCTCGACGGTGCCGTCCATGAAGAACTTCACGCCGCCGATCCGCCAGTGGCGGCCGCCGGTGCCCTGGAGGGCGATCAGTTCCGCCAGCACGTCCTCGTCCGCGCCGGGCATGCACCAGGGGGCGAGGTTGAGGCGCAGCGGCAGGTCGCCCTCGTACTCGACGGTGGCGAGGAGGGCCGGTACGTCGCCGTCACCGAGGTCCATGACGTGCGCGCCGGTGAGGCCGGTGGCGGCCATGGCGCCGAGCAGCTCGACGAGGCGGGTCCGGCGCTCGGTGTACGAGGGCTTGGGGACGAGGTTGCCGACGAGGGTCATCGCGGCGTGCTCGACGAGGTGGCCGGTGGGGCGGCCGTCGCCGTCGCAGACGATCTCGGAGCGCTGGGCGAAGGTGCGGGGGCCGGTGACCCCGGCGGCGGCCAGGGCGGCGCCGGAGACGAGGGCGGAGTGGCCGTCGTAGAGGCGCAGGAAGGCGGGGGCTCCGGCGAGCGCCTCCTCGATCAGTGCCCGGTCGACGGGGTGCCCGCCGAAGGCGTTGTGGTCGAGTCCGTGGCCGGTGACCCAGCCGCCGGGGCCCCGGTCGGCGGTGCGCAGGGCGGCCCGCAGCTGGTCGGGGTCGCGGACGGCGGAGAGGTCGGTGCCCCCTGCCATCTCGATGCCCCAGACGGGGTGGCTGTGGGCGTCGGTGAGGCCGGGGGTGAGGGTGGCGCCGCGGAGGTCGAGCACCTCGGTACCGGGGCCGAGCCAGTCGCGTACGTCGGCTACGTCTCCGACGGCCGTGATCTCGCCGCCGCGGACGGCTACCGCGCGGGCTTCGGGGCGCTCGGGGTCGAGGGTGCGGACGCGGGCTCCGGTGAGGACGGTGTCGGCAGCGGGCACGGCGCTTCTTCTCCTTGGGCGGGGGCGGCGGTTTCGGTGGGGGCGGCGCTTTCGGTGGCGGCGGCTTCGGTGCCGGGTTCCGCGGCGAAGCGGGCGTACACCTCGGGGCGGCGGGTCCCCAGCCACTGGGCGAGGGCGAGGCCGGCGAGGAAGACGGCCGGGACCAGGGTGACGAGGACGGTGTTGACGGTGGTGGAGGCCGCGGTGAAGAGGCCGACCTTGGAGACGACGAGGAAGATCGCCACGGCGAGCAGGACGGCGGCCGTGACGGGTGCGACGACCGTCCTCCAGGGGCCCTCGTCGTGGGGGGACCGCCGGAAGTAGACGGGTACGGCGATGGCGGCGAGCAGCATCAGTGCCATGAGGGCGATCATGCCCGGGGTGTTCACCCAGAGCAGCAGCTGCTGGTACGGGTCGGCCCCGGCGAGGGCGAAGGCGAGGACGACGACCGCGCCGATGACGGTCTGGACGAGGCCCGCGAGGTACGGGGAGCCGTGGCGGGGGTGGACGCGGCCGAGGGCGGCGGGCAGGACGCCCTCCTCGGAGAGGGCGAGCGCGTAGCGGTTGATGGCGTTGTGGAAGGCGAGGAGTGAGGCGATGACGCTGGTGACGATGAAGATGTGCATCAGGTCCGCCGCCCAGGGGCCGACGTAGGTGGTGATGGCGGCGAAGAACAGGCCGCCGGGGTCTTCGGCGGCGGCGGCGACCACCTCCTCGGCGCCGAAGGCCTGGATGACGGTCCAGACGATGAAGGCGTAGAAGAGGCCGAGGAAGGCGACGGCGATGTAGGTGGCGCGCGGGACGGTGCGGTCGGGGTCGCGGGCCTCGCGGCGGTAGATGACGGTCGACTCGAAGCCGGTGAAGGCGGCGAACGCGAAGGCCAGGACGGCGGCGGTGCCGGGCACGAGGACGGCGCCGGGGGCGAAGGAGCCGGCGGAGAGGCCGTGGGCGCCGCCCTCGGCGAGCACTCCGGCGGCGAGGAGGACGAGTATTCCGGTCTCGGCGACGAGCAGGAGTCCGAGGAGCTTGGCGCCGAAGTCGATGGAGCGGTAGCCGCCGTACCAGACGAGCAGGAGGCCCGCGAGGGAGACCGGCAGCCAGGGGACGTCGAGGCCCCACAGGGCGTGGCCGGTGTCGGCGGTGGTGGTGCCGAGGAGGCCGTAGACGCCGATCTCCATGCCGTTGTAGCCGATGAGGGCGAGCAGGGCGGCGCCGATGCCGACGCGCTTGCCGAGGCCGCGGGTGATGAAGGCGTAGAAGGCGCCGCCGCTGCGGACGTGGCGGCTCATGGTGGTGAAGCCGACGGCGAAGACGGCGAGGGTGAGGCCGGCGAGGAGGTAGCCGGCGGGGGCGCCGACGCCGCCGAGGAGGATCGCGACGGGGGCGACGCCGGCCATGACGGTGAGCGGGGCGGCGGCGGAGACGACGAAGAAGGAGATGTCGGCGGTCCCGAGGGCGCCTTTCCGTAGGACTCCGGTCCCGGGCGGGGCGGCGGAAACGGGCCCGGCGGCGGCTCCGGTGGCGGTCCCGGTGGAGGTGGCGGCTCCGGCGGCGGTCCCGACTCCGGTCGCGGGTCCGGCGCCGGTGGTCCCGGCTGCTGGTGGCTCTGGCGTTTCAGGCATGCGGAATGCACCCTTCTGCGAACGCAGGCGACAGGGGGCGAAAACCTAAAGGCTTTCGGTTTGCGGCAATGTAGCCTCCGGTTTCGGCGTACGGGAAGACCTGACGGTGGGAGAAACCGATGGCACGGCCGCGCACCCCCCTCCTCGACCGGGAGCGGATCGCCGCGACCGCCCTGCAACTGGTCGCGGAACACGGGGAATTCAGCGTCCCGCAGATCGCCCGGGCGCTCGGCGTGCAGACCGCCTCGCTGTATCACCACGTGGACGGCCGGGCGGGCGTCGTGGAGCTGGTGCGCGAGCTGGTCAGCGAGGGGATCGCCGGCGAGGCCCTCGCCCAGGCCCCCTGGGACCGCGCCCTGGAGGAGTGGGCGCGCTCCTACCGGTCCGCGTTCGCCGCCTACCCCCGGGCGATCCCGCTGCTGATGACCACACCCGTACGGGCCCCCCGGGTCCTCGCGCACTACGAGCGGGCGGTGGAACTGCTGCTGGCCGCCGGATTCCCCGTGGAACGGGTCATGCCGCTGCTCACCGGCCTGGAGAACCTGGTCCTGGGCTCGGCGCTCGACCTAGCCGCTCCGGAGGCCATGTGGGAGCCGACGGCCCGGACCCCGCTGCTGGCCGGGGCGCTGGCCGCGGGCGGCCCCGGGCGCGCGGACGCCGCCTTCGACCTGGCCCTGACCGGCTTCCTCACGTACGCGCGCACCCTTCTGGGCAACGCCGACGCCGATGCGGCAGCCGACCCTGCCGGGGCCGGGCCGGAAGGGGCCGGGCCCGGCAGGCACCGGCCCGGCAGGGACCCGCTAGCTCCTGGGGGCCCAGGCGGGCTCTGAGGGCTCCGGGCCGTCCAGGGCCTGGCGGACCTTCTCCTTGAGGGTCTTCGGCGGGGCCTGCGTCTCCTCCTGCGCGTGCACGAGGCGGGCAGCGGTCACGCGGACGTGGCACGCGCGGTCGCGCTGCCGCAGCCAGACCAGCCAGGCACCGTCGGAGGTGAGGAAGGCGCTGCGCGCCGGGGTGTCGCCCGGGCGGGCGTGGCGGGCGATGAGGGCCGGCACGTAGTGCAGGGCGGCGTCCTCGGCCACGGCGAGGGCCTGCGCCTCCGTACCGCCGACGGGGTGCCTGGCCACCAGCTCCCAGCGGTGCAGTTGCAGCTTGCCGCCGTCGGCGGCTCGCGTCACACGGGTGTCCTCCTCGATGAGGACGTACCACTGAGCAGTCATGGCCGGAGCCTAACCACCCCCCGGTGGAGCGGTGCACCGACCCTGGGAGCGGCGTGCGGAAGACGACGCGGATTCATTGGCCCCGGAGCGTCAAGTCCGCTGGGGGCAGGCCTCCTTGCCGCCGGGGCCATCGGGTAGGTTCCCAGAGACTGTTTCCCATTCTGACGGGGCTGACGTGTGGGAGCTGACGGGGAGCGGGGCCGGGCCGCTGGAGGCGGGGGATCCCCGGCGGATCGGGTCGATCCCGCTGGCGGGCCGGCTCGGGGCCGGCGGTATCGGGCGGGTGTACCTCGGCGTCCAGGACGGCCGGTACGTCGCCGTCAAGCAGCTGCTGGCCTCGGTCGTCGGCGAGGACGAGGACTTCGTGCGCCGCTTCGGGCACGAGCTGGACAATCTGGCCCGCCTGCCCGAGGGGGCGACGGCGCCGTTGCTCGCCAGCGACCGCACGGCCCGGCCGCCGTGGTTCGCCACCGCGTACGTCCCCGGCCTCACCCTGAAGGAGGCCGTCGAGCTGCACCGCGGCCCGCTGCCCGCCCACCCGCTGTGGCTGCTGCTGCGGGAGGCCGCGGCGAGCCTGGCGGCGGTGCACGCGCTGGACATGGTGCACCGGGACCTGAAGCCGTCCAACGTCATGCTGACCCTCGACGGGCTCACCCTGATCGACTTCGGCGTCGCCCGGGTCGCCGAGCAGAGCCAGCTGACCAGGACCGGCATGGTCGTGGGCACCCCGCGTACATGGCCCCGGAGCAGGCCTCGGGCAAGCGGCGGCTGAGCGGCGCCACCGACGTGTTCGCGCTGGGTTCGGTCCTCGCGTACGCGGCGTGCGGGCGGCCGCCGTTCGGCGACGAGGCGGGGCACGGTGGGCGGGGCGGTCGCCTAGGCCCCGCACCGCACGCCCTTCGTGCGGGATCCCAGCGCGTGGCCGTCCTCACCAAGGGCGCGCGCACCGTCGTCCGCACCGGCCCCCAGCGCACCTTCACCGAGAACAAGCAGTCCTTCGTCGACGACTTCCAGCGCACCCTCCCCGATCTGGCGCACCGGACAAGCCTGTTCGTACGCCCTGTCCTTCGGCTACCAGGACACGCACAACAACTACCGGGCCCGGCTGTCCTTCCTGACCTCGGGTGCGGTCGAACTGCGCGTGGAGAAGGAAGTCGCCGACACCGTCACCCAGTTGACGTCGGCCACCACCCTCGCCACCGGCGTCCCGGCCGGCACGAACTGGACGATCCGCGTACGCCGCGAGGGGTCGCGCATCCAGGTCAAGGCCTGGCGCACGGACACCGCCGAGCCCGCGGGCTGGGCCGTGGACGTCACGGACGGCACCTTCACCAAGGGCCGGGTGGGCCTGCGGGCGCTGGCCAACCAGGGCTGCACGAACCTGCCCGTCAAGCTGGTGGTGAGCCGCCTCCAGGTGGACGCCGCGACCTGGCAGCAGCCGCCGACGGTCACCCACAGCACCTGGGTGCGCGTCCTGCCCGCCCCCTTCGACGGGACCTGGACCCCGGCCCTGGAGCAGACCCTCCGCGGCTGGGCCGGCTCCCCGAGCCCCGACCTGCTCCTGTTCAACGCCGACTCGGGCGACGACACGGCAACCGTCACCGTCGACCACGTGGGGATCTACCTCGGCGTGGACACCGCGTACGCGAAGAAGCTCCACACGGTCCACCGCATCTGACCCGGTGGGCAGCGGGCGGCGGGGCGTTCCCGCTGCCGGTTACGCGCGCGGCCCGGCCGCGTACCCCAGGAAGCCGGTCCAGGCGGTGGGGGCCACGGCCAGGTGGGCGCCGTCGACGTCCTTGGAGTCCCGTACGAGGACGGCCTCGGGCAGCAGCGCGATCTCGACGCAGTCGTTGCTGCTGCTGGCGCTGTAACTGCTCTTCACCCAGGCGACCTCGACGCACTCGTTGCTGTCGCTCGCGCTGTAACTGCTCTTCACCCAGGTCGGGGCGGAACGGCCGCCGTTCGAGGGCTTGATGCTCATGTCTCCCCCAGCAGTTTCTCGATGAGGGCCCTCGACTCCCGTGGGCTGAGGGCCTGTGAACGGATGATCCCATACCGGAGTTCGAGGAGCTGGATGTCCTTGACCTCGGTGATCAGACGGGTCGGCAGCTGCGCTTCGACATACCCGACCGCCGAACCGTCCCTGAGCTTCAGGACCTGGATGTGGCCCCCCATGCCCGCGTGGTCCTCGCAGTCCGTCGGCATCACCTGGATCTCGACGTTGCGCAGCCGTCCCAGGTGGAGCAGGTGCTCCACCCGGCGCCGCAGGACCTCGCGGCCGCCGATCGGCCGCTCCAGCGTCACCTGCTCCAGCACGAACGTCAGGGCCGGAGACGGCTGCCGGTGGAACATCTCCTGGCGGGCCATGCGGGCGGCCACGTACCGCTCCACCACGTCCGGCGGGAAGGCCGGGCGCCGGATCTCGTACAGCGCCCGCGCGTATTCCTCGGTCTGGAGCAGGCCGTGCAGGTTGTGGTTCCCGTACGCACCCAGCTCGACCGCATCGGACTCCAGCTTGGCCAGGTCCCGGACCTTCTTGGATAGCGGGCCCTTTCCACGTCGGCCTTCATGGCGGCGATCTTTCCGGCCGCTCCGAGGATGTCGTCCGCCTTGTCCAGGAACTCGGGGCGCGGGATGCGGGATCCGCGTTCGATCTTGTAGATCAGGTCGGATCCGTATCCCATGCGCGTACCGAACTGCGTGCGGTCGAGCCCCGCGGCCTCCCGCCACATTTTCAGCTGGCGTCCGACGGTGGCGACCACCGCTCCTGCCTCGTCCTCCGGGTCGAGTGCCCAACTCGACTCGCTCGACTCACCGGAGTCACCGGAGTCACCGGAGTCACCGGACTCATCGGAAACGCCTGCACGGTCCACTTCCACACCTCCGGGGACGGCCTCGTTCCCGTTCAGATTACGCACGCACAAAGCCGCCGGGGCAGGCGAATCGGAAACTCGGGTCGGGCCGAAATCCCGCTCACCAGGGCCTTGTTCACCGGGTCTGGCTTTCCGCGTTCCGGTGGGCTGAGAGGCGGTCGGGCACGACGTCAAACCCTTTCAACAACCTCGGGAAATGACCTCTCCCAACCAAACCCCGCCCCGCTCACTCGGTCGGGTGAACGAAGCCAACCTGGCTGGCGCATATGCCAATTCGGGGTGCAGGCTCAGCCTCGACAACCCCAGACATGCGAACGGCCCCCGGACGGGACTGCAATCCCGCCGAGGGCCTCACCGCTCAGGAAGAGAGACCTTCCCGTGGCTGAACAGCAGCTTAGCGCGCCACCGCGCGCTCCGTACGGCATTCCGAGGCCCGGTGTCATGCACGAGAACGAACGCCACCCCGAGCGCTACGTCAAGATCGGCAACCATCTCGCCCAGCACCGCGAGTTGAGCCTGACGGCGATCGGCCTGTCCACGCACATCCAGTCCCTGCCCACCGGCGCCAAGGTGTCCATCAAGGCCCTGTCGGAGCGCTTCTCGGAGGGCGAGACCCGTATCGCCGCCGCCCTGCGCGAACTGGAGGCGCACGGCTACCTGTCCCGCACCCGGGAGCGGCTGCCGTCCGGGCAGGTCGTCACCCGTACGGTGTCGTACAACAACCCGCCCGCCACGCGGCTGAGGGAGTCGCAGGCCGCTGCCGGCCGGGGTCCCGGCCGCGCGCCGGCGCCGAGCGCGCCCCCGTCCCCGCCGCCACCGGCGCTGGTTCCCGTTCCCGGGCCCGTGGCCGTGGCCCCGCCCGCCGCTGGCCCGGCCCCGGACGCTGAACCCGAGGCGGAGCCCGAACCGGAACCGGAACCAGAACCGGAACCGGAACCGGCGGCGGCGTACCCCCGGGCCTGGCGCGGGCCCTGCTCACCTTTCGGGCCGGTCCCCGCCGAGCACCGGGAGGGCGCCGAGCTGCTCGCCCGGCTGCGGCTGCGCGACCCCCGGCTGCTGCTCTCGGAGCGCGACGTGGCGCGGCTCGCGCCCGCCGTGACCGTCTGGCTGGAGCGCGGCGTGACCCCCGCCGCCGTCAGCGGCACCCTGGCGGGCTGCCTCCCGGCGGAGCCGATCCGTTCGCCCGCCGCCCTCCTGGCGCACCGGCTCGCGGAGCTGCGGCCGCCCCACCGACCCCGGCGGGGGTGCGGCGGCGCCCGTCAGCCGCTGTAGAACAGCTCGTCCACGACCGCCCGCGCGCGGCGGGTGATGCGCCGGTAGTCGTCCAGCATCTCGCCGGCCGTGCCCTCGGCGTAGCCCAGGTAGCGGCCCACCGCCCCCAGTTCGCGGGGCTCGGTGGGGAAGGTGTCCCCCGCGCGTCCGCGCACCAGCATCACGGCGTTGCGGACGCGGGTGGCCAGCACCCAGGCCTCGTCGAGGATCTGCGCCTCCTCGGTGGGGATCAGCCCGGCCGCGTGGGCGGCGGCCAGGGCGTCCCGGGTACGGGTGGTGCGCAGGCCGGGCTCGGCCCAGGCGTGCCGCATCTGGATCAGCTGGACGGTCCACTCGACGTCGCTGAGGCCGCCGCGGCCGAGCTTGGTGTGCAGGGTCGAGTCGGCGCCGCGCGGCATGCGCTCCGACTCCATGCGGGCCTTGAGCCGGCGGATCTCCCGTACGGCGTCCTCCCCGAGGCCCTCCACCGGGTAGCGCAGCGGGTCGATCAGCTCGATGAAGCGGCGGCCCAGCTCCTCGTCGCCGGCGACGGGCTGGGCGCGCAGCAGGGCCTGGCTCTCCCAGGTCAGGGACCAGCGGCGGTAGTAGGCGGCGTACGAGGCGATGGTGCGGACCAGCGGCCCGGAGCGGCCCTCGGGGCGCAGGTCGGCGTCGATCAGCAGCGGCGGGTCGGCGGTGGGCAGCTGGAGCAGCCTGCGCATCTCGGAGATGACGGCCTGGGCGGCCTTCGCGGCCTCCTGCTCGTCGACGCCCACGCGGGGCTCGTGGACGAACAGGACGTCGGCGTCGGAGCCGTAGCCGAGCTCGTGGCCGCCGAAGCGGCCGACGCCGATCACGGCGAAGCGGGTGGGGAGGGTGTCGCCCCAGTGGTCCTGGACGGCGGCGCGCAGGGCGCCCGCGATGGTCGCGGCCGTCAGGTCGGAGACGGCGCCGCCCACCCGGTCGACGAGGGCTCCGTGGTCCTCCTCGGCCGGGTTGTCCTCCGTACCGTACGAGCCGATGATGTCGCCGGCCGTGGTGCGGAACAGCTCGCGGCGGCGGACGCCGCGGGCGGCGGCCACCCCGGCCTCGGGGGTCGCGGCCCGGCCGACGGCGGCGAGCACCTCCTGCTCCAGGGCCTCGTGCGTACGGGGCTGGAGGCCCTCGGGGTCACCGAGCAGCGCGACGGCCTCGGGGGCGCGCAGCAGCAGGTCGGGGGCGAGCCGGCCGGCGGACAGGACGCGGGCGAGGTTCTCGGCGGCGGCGCCCTCGTCGCGCAGCAGCCGCAGGTACCACGGGGTCTTGCCGAGGGCGTCGGAGACCTTGCGGAAGTTCAGCAGGCCCGCGTCCGGGTCGGCGGAGTCGGCGAACCAGCCGAGCATGACGGGCAGCAGGGTGCGCTGGATGGCGGCCTTGCGGGTGACGCCGGAGGCGAGGGCCTCCAGGTGGCGCAGGGCCGCGCCCGGGTCGGCGTACCCGAGTGCTTCGAGGCGCTGGCCGGCGGCGCGCGGGGAGAGCCGGGTCTCGCCGGGGGTGAGCTGGGCGACGGCGTCGAGGAGCGGCCGGTAGAACAGCTTCTCGTGCAGGCGGCGCACCACGGAGGCGTGCCGGCGCCAGGCCTTGTTGAGTTCGGCGACGGGTTCGGTGCGCAGGCCCATGGAGCGGCCGAGGCGCCGCAGGTCGGCCTCGTCCTCGGGGACGAGGTGGGTGCGGCGCAGCCGGTAGAGCTGGATGCGGTGCTCCATGGCGCGCAGGAAGCGGTACGCGTCGTTCAGCTGGGCGGCGTCGGCGCGGCCGACGTAGCCGCCGGCGGCGAGGGCGTGCAGGGCGTCGAGGGTGGAGCCGGAGTGCAGGGTGGCGTCGCTGCGGCCGTGCACGAGCTGGAGCAGCTGGACGGCGAACTCGACGTCGCGCAGGCCTCCCGGGCCGAGCTTGATCTCGCGGTCGACCTGGGCGGCGGGGATGTTGTCGACGACGCGGCGGCGCATCTTCTGGACGTCGGGGACGAAGTTCTCGCGCTCGGCGGCCTGCCAGACGAGGGGGCTTATGGCCTCGATGTACTCGGCGCCGAGCGCCTCGTCGCCGGCGACGGCACGGGCCTTGAGGAGGGCCTGGAACTCCCAGGTCTTGGCCCAGCGCTGGTAGTAGGCGAGGTGGGAGGCGAGCGTCCGGACGAGCGGACCGTTTCTGCCCTCGGGGCGGAGGTTGGCGTCGACGGGCCAGATGGCGCCCTCGACGGTCGTCTCGGAGCAGATCCGCATGAGGTGGGAGGCGAGGCGGGTGGCGGCCTGGACGGCCTTGCCCTCGTCGTCGCCGTCGGCGCTGTCCCCGACGAAGATCACGTCGACGTCGGAGACGTAGTTGAGCTCGTTGCCGCCGCACTTGCCCATCGCGATGACGGCGAGCCGGCACCGGGCCGCGTCCTCGGGGGCGGCCGCGGAGGCGATGCGCAGGGCCGCGCGGAGGGTGGCGGTGGCGAGGTCGGCGAGCTCGGCGGCGGCCTGGGCGACGTCGGTGGTGCCACAGACGTCGCGGGCGGCGATGGACAGCAGGCAGCGGCGGTAGGAGACGCGCAGCTGGACGGGGTCGTGGGCGTCGGCCAGCCCCTGCTCGAACTCGGGGAGCCCGGGGTGCAGGTCGGCGGCCTCGTACGTGACGAGGGACCGCCAGTCGCGGGGGTGGCGGGCGAGGTGGTCGCCGAGCGCCTCGGAGGCGCCGAGCACGCCGAGGAGGCGGTCGCGGAGCGGCTTGGCGCTGACGAGGGTGTCGAGGAGGACGGGCCGGTCCTCCTCGGTCTGGGCCTCCGCGAGCCGGACCAGCCCGAGGAGGGCGAGGTCGGGGTCGGCGGTCGCGCCGAGGGCGTCGAGGAGGACCGGATCGGTGCGTACGGAGGCCAGCGCGTCGGCGTCGAGGAGCCGGGCCGCGGTGGAGGGGTCGGTGAAACCGCTGCGCAGCAGCCGGATGAAGGTGCTGCTCCTGCGTCCCGGGACTGTCATCCCCGTGGCCTCCCGCGGTCGTCGCCGCCACTGCCCTGGCGTACCTGTCGTGCCTGTCGGCCCTGGGGGGGAGCCTATCCGGAGCAGGCGTTCGACTCACCGACGCGCACGGGGCGCCGGTCGGTGGCGTCCGGTCATCCGCGAGGTGCGGGGCGGGGGCCCATGGGGGCGGGGCGGGGCGGCCCGTGGGGGCGGGGGCGGCCGGGGACGGCCGGGACGCGGGACGCCGGGTGGCGGGAGCTGCGGGTGCGGGAGCTGCGGGGCCGGAGGCCGGGCGGGACCGCCGGGGCGGGACGCGGGACCGCCGGGGGTGGCCCTGGGGGCCGTGGGGAGGCGGGGCGGAGCTGCCGGGGGCGGGGCGTACGGGGACTGCGGGGCGCGAGCTGCGGCCGGGGGCCCGGGCGGGACCGCCTGGAGACGCGGGAACTACGGGGCCGGGGCCGGGGCGAGACCGCCAGTGGTGGGCGGGACGCCCGAGGGCGGGCGGGGCCCGGCTGCCGGAGACGGGGAAGCACGGAACCGCCGGGGCGGCCCGTGGGGAGGGGACCGTCGGACGCGGCCCGTCGAGGACCTCCGGCGCGGCCCGTGGGGCGGCGTCGCCGGGAGTTGTCCCAGAATTCCGCGGACGGCTGCCGGAAGCGCACCCCGGACGGCCGGACGTCTCGCAGGGTTTCTCGAACAGCGACAGCCAACAGGGCTGCTGGAGAACCAAGTTCCCGATATCGGCCTCTCTCTGACTGCCGGCGGTTTCCCCGCCCGGACCGAACCCGAGGCGTGACCGATGCCGAATTCGAGGCCGATCCCGAGGCGGTTACCGATGCCGATGCCGAGCCCGAGCCCGAATGCGAGCCCCATACCTGGGCTGCGGCAGATGCCCGAGCCCAGGCGGATACCCGGGCCGAGGCCGGCACCGGTGCCCGCGCCGGGGCAGGCATCCGCGCCCGGGCTGAAGCCGGTGCCCGCGCCCGCGCCCGGGGCGGTGTCCGTGCCCGGGACGGTGTCCGTGCCCGGGCCGAAGCCCGCGCCCGCGGCAGGGTCGGCGCCCGTACCCCGGCCGGCACCGGCACCGGCAGCCGGGACCCGGCCCCGGGCCGCCGTCAGCCGGCGCGTCCGGCTCGGCGTACTGCTCGCCGCGCTCACCGCCGGCGCCACCGGAGTCCTCTCCGTGGCGTCCGGCCGGCAGACACCGGCCGGGGCCGCCCAGGAGCAGGGCCCGGCCGCGCTCCCCGCCAGCACCACGGCCGGCTCGGTCGTCCAGATCGTCGCCCACCCCGACGACGACCTGTTCTTCATGAACCCCGACCTGAGCCGCTCCCTGCTGTCCGGCACCCGCGTGACCACCGCGTACCTCACCTCCGGCGAGTCCGACGGCCGCAACGCGGCGAACGGCAAGCACCTCAAGGACCCCGAACAGCCCGCCGACCGCGCCCACTACGCGGAGGCCCGGCAGAACGGCATCCGTGCCGCGTACGCCCAGATGGCCACCGGCGACCGCACCAGCACGTGGCGCCGTACGGTCGTGCCCACCGACGGCGGCGGGCGGGCCGAGGTCGACGTGCTCCTGTCGAAGCCGCAGGTGAACCTGGTGTGGCTGCAGCTGCGCGAGGCCCGCAGCACCACCGGGGACAACCCCGACAGCCTGCGCGGCCTGTGGAACGGCCGGATACCGGCGCTGGGATCCCAGCTCGCCTCCGGCACGCCCGTCCGGGAGCCGTCCGCGTACACGAAGGACCAGGCGGTGCGGGCGATAGCCGGGGTCCTGGAGCGGTACCGGCCGACGACGATACGGATGCAGGACCCGACCCCGGGCCGGTACCCGGAGACCGGCCGCTACACCGACCACCAGGACCACATGTACGGGGCGCGCTTCGCGCAGGCCGCGGCCGCCTCGTACGCGGAACGGGTGCGGGACCGCCCGCGGTTCACGGTCCAGAACTACCTCGGCTACCACAACGGCGCCCTCCCGCACGCGCTGGACCCGCAGACGGCGGCGACGAAGACGGGCTTCCTGAGGACGTACGCCTGGCAGGACCGCGAGAACCACTGCGGCAGTCCCTCGGGGTGCGGCGACCGCAAGGTCGCGGGCAACCCCACCGGCCGCAACTGGGCCCAGTCGCTGCGCTACACCCGCGCCGACCACTCCTCCTGGCTGACGGAGGGCACGCCGGGCCGCCTCTGGGCGTTCGCCACCCTGGACGGCCGGACCGCGTACTGGACCCGGTCCCCCGGCGGCGCGTGGGCCGGGCCCGACCTCCTCCCGGGCACGGGCATCGACCCCGGCGCCACCGGTGTCCGGCTCCCCGGCGGCCGGATCGCGGTCCTGGCCACCCGTACGCACCTGGGCGCGGGCCCGGGCGACTACCGGCGCGAGGTCGTGTACGCCGCCCAGTCCGCGCCCGACGGGCCGTTCGGGCCGTGGCGCTCGCTCGGCACCCCCGAGACGGCCGACGAGGACGGCACCTCGGCGATCAGCGCGCCCGCGGCGGCCGTGGACGCCGACGGCCGCCTCACCGTCTACCTCCGCGACGCGGGCCGCACCCTGCGCGCCACCGTCCAGCAGCCGGACGGCGACTTCTCGCCGTGGCAGCGCCTGGGCGGCCACGACCTCCAAGGCGACCCGGTGGCGGCGGTCGACTCCGCCGGGCGGCGCCACGTGTACGCCACGACCGCCCGGTCGGTCACCGCCTGGACGCAGCGCACCCCGGACTCCCCCCTGTACGGCCCGTTCCCGACGGGCCTGCCCGCGACGACGGTCCCGCTGTCGGCGGCGACGGACGGCGCGGGCGTCCGGCTCGTCTTCCGCCGCCCGGACTCGGGGGTCGTCCGTACGGCCCTGGTCACGGCGGGCCCGGCGGCGCCGCGGGTCTCCAGCCTCGCGGAGGCGGGCGGCCGGGCCGGGTACGGCGCGGTGGGCGTGGCGGGCCGCCACCTGGCGGGCCGCGCCGGCACGGGCACGATCGGCGGCACGGACCTGGGCGGCCCGCCGGCCTGGGCGGAGTCCCGGCTGCTCTACGCGGGCGCCCCGGCGGCGGTCCTGGAACCCACCGGCACCACCACGACGGCGGTCCTGGGCCTGGACGCCCGCCTCCACGTCACGACGACCCCGCCGAGCCGCACCCCACCACCCCCACCCACCTGGCACCCTGCACTGCGCTGAGGCGGTCCGGCCCGTGCCGGTGGCGGGTCCGGTCGGCTTGGCGGCGGAGCCGAAGCCTTCCCCGGCGGGGCCCCGCTTTGATGGCCTCACCTGGCTGCTCCTGCTGGTGCACGAATGGAACGCCTCGCCCCGCTGTTCGGGAGGAACACGGTCCCGACCCACAGCCGCCACTCGTGCACGAAGGGGGACCTGCCGTCGGGACGGGCGTCGTTCCATGAACGCACCGAAGATCCGGCTGTTGGCTTCCGTGAGGGCGAACAGCGGCCCGTGGAAGTCGCCGAGTTGGCGGTTAGTGATCACGGCCACGCCCCCGACGCCGCAGGCCCCGGATCCCGGCCGACGGCCCACGGCAGGGCCGGTGAGCGGCTCCGGGCCGGTAGTCAGTGACCACCGGCCCGGAGTGTCGCGCGTGCCCCAACAGTGCTGCTGACCTGCGGTTACAGCACCGGCATCATCTTGCGGAGCTCGAAGGCCGTGACCTCGCTGCGGTACTCCTCCCACTCCTGCTTCTTGTTGCGCAGGAAGAAGTCGAATACGTGTTCGCCCAGGGTCTCCGCCACCAGTTCGCTGCGCTCCATCAGGGAGATGGCCTCGCCGAGGTTCTGCGGGAGGGGTTCGATGCCCATCGCGCGGCGTTCCGCGTCCGAGAGGGCCCAGACGTCGTCGTCGGCGCCCGCCGGGAGTTCGTAGCCCTCCTCGATGCCCTTCAGGCCGGCCGCCAGGAGGACCGCGTACGTCAGGTACGGGTTGGCGCCCGAGTCGATCGAGCGGACCTCCACGCGGGAGGAGCCCGTCTTGCCCGGCTTGTACATCGGGACGCGGATGAGGGCCGAGCGGTTGTTGTGGCCCCAGCAGATGTACGAGGGGGCCTCGCCGCCGGAGCCGGCGGTGCGGGAGGAGCCGCCCCAAATGCGCTTGTAGGAGTTGACCCACTGGTTGGTCACCGCGGCCGTCTCGGCGGCGTGCCGCAGCAGGCCCGCGATGAAGGAGCGGCCGACCTTGGAGAGCTGGTACTCGGCGCCCGACTCGTAGAACGCGTTGCGGTCGCCCTCGAAGAGGGAGAGGTGGGTGTGCATGCCCGAGCCCGGGTACTCCGAGAACGGCTTCGGCATGAAGGTGGCCTGTACGCCCTGCTCCAGGGCGACCTGCTTCATCACCAGGCGGAAGGTCATGATGTTGTCGGCCGTCGAGAGGGCGTCCGCGTAGCGGAGGTCGATCTCCTGCTGGCCCGGGGCGCCCTCGTGGTGGCTGAACTCCACCGAGATGCCCATCGATTCGAGCATCGTGATCGCCTGACGGCGGAAGTCCATGCCCACGTTCTGCGGGGTGTGGTCGAAGTAGCCGGAGTTGTCCGCCGGGACCGGGCGGGACCCGTCCAGCGGCTTGTCCTTCAGCAGGAAGAACTCGATCTCCGGGTGGGTGTAGAAGGTGAAGCCCAGGTCGGAGGTCTTGGCCAGGATGCGCTTGAGGACGTAGCGCGGGTCCGCGAAGGACGGCGAGCCGTCCGGCATCAGGATGTCGCAGAACATCCGGGCGGTCCCGGGGGCCTCCGCGCGCCACGGCAGTATCTGGAACGTGCTCGGGTCCGGCTTGGCGATCATGTCGGACTCGTAGACCCGGGCGAAGCCCTCGATCGCGGAGCCGTCGAAGCCGATGCCCTCGTCGAAGGCCTGCTCCAGCTCGGCCGGGGCGACCGCGACGGACTTCAGGAAGCCCAGTACATCGGTGAACCACAGGCGCACGAAGCGGATGTCGCGCTCCTCGAGCGTCCGGAGGACGAATTCCTGCTGCTTGTCCATGCCTTCATCCTCGCAGTTCAGACGGCCTGTGCACCACCGCCCCGAGGGCCGGGGGCACAGAGGGGCCGGCCCAGTATCGCCAGCGGTGGTTTCCGCCACATTACGCACCCGCCAAAGCCCGCGGCACCCCCGCACTGACCGTGGGCCCGACATGAGCATTACCATCTGCGCCCATGGGGGGCCGGGAGCACACGCGGGCAGGGCGTCACGTACGCCCCGTGCCCCGGCGCGCCCTCCTCCTGGCGGCCCTGGGCCTGCTCGTCGGTGCGCTGTTCCTGTGCGCGCGGCCCGGTGAGGTGTCCGCCCCCGCGGCGGCGCCGGACCACGGGACGCACGCCGTCTGCACGTCCCCGTACGATCTGCCCGGCTGCTCGCCCCTCGCGCACGTGGTCCCGGCCGTGCTGCCCGTGCCCCCGCCCGCCGTGGTCCTGGCGGGCGGCGGACCCCCCGCGGCGCCCGCGGCGTCCGCACGGGGGCTCGTCGGGCCGCCGCGGCCGCTGGCGCGCGCCCCCGACCTGCATGCCCTCCAAGTGCTGCGGACCTGACGGGTCCGGCTTTCGCGTCCACCCACCCCCCTCAGCAGAAGGAACCAGGGCACATGGCCAGCCAGCCCAACAAGTCCGACCGGACTTCAGACGACCAGTCCCGCCAGGCGCGCATAGCCCGGATGCGCCGGGCCGACCGAGCGCGCGACCGCCGCAACAAGGCCATCGCGATCACCACCTCCGCCGCCGTCGTCGTCGGCCTCGTCGGCTTCGGCGCGTGGGTGCTGATCGACCGGCAGGAGGCCCAGGAGCGCGCGCAGGAAAAGGCCGCGGCCGCCCGCAAAGCCCCCGTCGACGGCGAGCAGACCTGGGAGGCCAAGAAGCTGGGCCGCAACCACGTCGAGACCCCGGTGAAGTACGAGATGAACCCGCCGGTCGGCGGGGACCACCACCCCCGCTGGATGAACTGCAACGGCGACGTCTACAAGAACCCGGTGCCCGAGGTGAACGCGGTGCACTCGCTGGAGCACGGCGCGGTGTGGGTGACGTACAACGAGAAGGCCGCCAAGGGCGAGGTGGACAAGCTCGCCGGGACGGTGGCCAAGACCCCGTACACGCTGATGAGCCCGGTCAAGGAGCAGGCCGGCGCGATCATGCTCAGCGCATGGGGCAAGCAGCTCACGGTGGAGACGTCGGACGACCCCCGGGTGGCGCAGTTCTTCACCAAGTACGTGCAGGGCCCGCAGACCCCCGAGCCGGGCGCCGCCTGTACGAGCGGACTGGCGGACAAGTGAGCCGTACGCCCCGTACGTACTGGGTGGCCGGCACCGCCGTCCTGCTCGCGCTGCTGTTCGCGGCGGCCGCCACCGTGGCCGCCGCGAGCGGTGACCCGGACCCGGCGGACCGGACCCCGGCGCTGCACTCGGCCGACGCCGGCTTCGCGCGGGACATGGCGGTGCACCACCAGCAGGCGGTGGAGATGTCCTTCGTCGTCCGCGACCGCACCCAGGACGAGGCGGTGCGCAGCCTCGCCTACGACATCGCCAACACGCAGGCCAACCAGCGGGGCATGCTCCTCGGCTGGCTGGACCTGTGGGGGCTGCCGAAGGTGGTGGCGGGCGAGCCGCCCATGGCGTGGATGGCCCCGTCCGAGGGCTCCGGCGGGCACGACCAGCACGGCGGCAGCAGCAGCGGCAGCGGCAGCAGTGGCAGCGGTGACGCCGGCGCCGCCGCGGCGGGCGGCAGCGGCGGGCACGGCGGGCACGGGGCGGCCAGGCCCGGCGCCCTGATGTCCGGCATGGCCACCAAGGAGGAGATCGCGCAGCTGGGCGCAGCCTCGGGGCGGGACGCCGAGGTGCTCTACCTCCAGCTGATGACCGACCACCACGTGGGCGGTGTCGCGATGGCCCGGGGCTGCGCCGAGCAGTGCGAGACCCCGGCAGAGCGGGACCTCGCCCGGGGCATGGTCGAGGCGCAGCGGTCCGAGCTCACCCTGATGGCGGACATGCTGAAGCAGCGCGGGGCCGCGCCGCGCGGGTGACGGGACACGCCCGTACGGTGAGGGGAGGGCGTCCTCTCCCCCGTACGGGCGTACGCGCGCACGGAGCGCGCCGCCCCCGGGAGGGCGCCCGGCCGGGCGCGCCCGCGCCCGGCCGGTCACGGCGCGCGCCCAGCGGCGCACTCAGGAGGTACGCGATGACCACCGCCGGAGAGATCATGCACCCCGGGGCCCAGTGGATCCCCGACACCGAGACCCTGGACCGGGCGGCTCAGCTGATGAGCCGGCTCGGCGTGGGCGCGTTGCCCATCAGCGACACCGGGCAACGGCTCTGCGGCATCCTGACCGACCGGGACATCGTGGTCGGCTGCGTGGCCATGGGGCACGACCCCGCGAAGGTGACGGCGGGCGACATGGCCAAGGGCACCCCGCGCTGGATCGACGCGGGCGCGGACGTCTCCGAGGTGCTGGAGGAGATGCAGAGCCACCAGATCAAGCGGCTTCCGGTGATCGAGGACAAGAAGCTCGTCGGCATGATCAGCGAGGCCGATCTGGCCAAACACCTCAGCGACGCGCAGATCGCGGGCTGGGCGGAGAAGGTCTACGCCCGCGGCTGACCCGCGGCGTACCGGACCGCCCGGGCCACCTGGTCCGGGCGGTCCAGCATGACCAGGTGCCCAGACGGATCGGCGACCTCGAAGCGGGCGCCGATCCGGTCGGCGAGCGCGGCCTGCCGGGACAGCCAGCCGAGCCCGCTCCGGCCCGCGGACCCGTCGTGGCCCGCGAGCACGGTGGCGGGCGCGGTCAGCGGGTGCGCGGCCCGCAGGGCCGGGAGTTCGGCGGCCATGTCCGGGTAGCGGGAGTTCTCCAGCAGGGCCCCGCGCCAGACCCGGCCGGTGCGGTAGCAGCGGCGTACGAGGTCCCGTGCGGCCGGGTCGCGGCCGCCGGTCCGCGAGAGCCGTACGGTGGCCCGCCGGGCGGCGGGCCCCAGGGCGGCCGGCAGCCCGGCCGCGGCCGCCGCCCGGCCGAGCGCGCGGGCGGCCGCGGTGCGCAGGGTGGCGGGGAGCACCGTACGGGGGTCCTCCTCGACGCTGGAGTCGAGCAACACCAGGGCGGCGGTACGGGTGGGGTACAGGCGGGCGAAGGCCTCGGCGTGGAACCCGGCGAGGGAGTGCCCGACGACGGTGACGGGGCCGGGCAGGTCCAGCGCGTTCAGCAGGGCGGCGATCCGGTGCGCCTCCCCGGCGGTGGTCGGCGCGGTGCGCGCCGGGCCGCTCAGGCCGTGCCCGGGGCGGTCGAAGCGGACGACGGTGCGCCCGGCGGAGGCCAGCAGGGCGGCGACCGGGTCCCAGTCGAACCAGGCCATGGCGAGTCCGGCGCTGAGCACGCAGACGGGCCCCCGGCCCTCGACGACCACGTGCAGCGGAACCCCGTCCACCCGGACGAAGCGGCCGCCCCGTGCGGGGCCGGTCACGTACGGTGCTCGTGGTGGACGGAGTACGCGAGCAGCCCCAGCCAGAGGGCCACCAGCAGCACCTGGAGGCGCTGCCCGGCGCCGAGGGCCCAGTTCCCGTGCCCGGCGGTGAACATCGCGATGGAGGTCAGGGTCCAGGCCGTGGCGAGCAGTTCGAGGGCGACGATCGCCGGCCCGTAGCGGGCGAGCGGGGCGAACCAGCCGTAGCGGCGCGCGGCGACGGTGAGGGCGACGATCCCGACGAGGGCGCCGCACATGGCGAGGCTGCTGCTGATGGCGTGGGCCTGGTGGGTGGCGGGGACCAGCCCGGCGGTCTCGCGGGCGGCGCACTCGGGGTCGACGGTGGGCGTGCAGCTCAGCGGCAGCCACGCGTCGGCGGCGGTGGCCGCGCCGAACAGGGCGATCCCGGCCCAGCCGAGGACGGCCCACGGGCGGCGGGACTCCGCGTACCGCACCAGCCGCAGCAGGGCGAGCAGCCCGCCGGCGAACGCGAGCAGCCCGGCGACGAAGTCGGTGGCCCGGAAGAGCCCGCCGAGGGGCTGGTTCTGGGCGGCGAGCTCGCTGACGTAAGTCTGGACGGGGTTGAGGCCCGTGGAGAGGACGACTTCGAGGACCCACGCGGTGTAGGCGGCGGCGCCGAGTCCGATGAGCAGCGCGACCGGCCAGGCGGTCCGCTGAGGGGGGCCGTGTGGGGACATCGTGTGACTCATCCTAGGTAGACGCGGGGTCGGCCCTATGGCCGGATACCCACCCCGGGTAGGGTTCCGATCATGAAGCGCGGGGCCCGGCGAGCCGCCCCGTGGCGCCGCCTGCTGCTGCTCGCCGCGCTGCTGCCCGGCATCGTCACCATGCGCACCCTGGGTCATCCCGCTGAGTCCCCACGCCATGGAAGACGGCGCCGCGGCCCACTCCGTTGCCCCGGCGGCCCCTTCGGCTCAGGCCGCCCGCCGTGAGCCTCACCACTGCGCGTCGGCGCCGCCGCCCCCGCAGGCCCGGCCGGAACCGGCCACGGCCCTCCCGGGCAACCCCGCCGAACCGGCCGCGGCCTTCCCCGGCGCCCTCCTCGACCTCGGCGGCGGCCGCACCGTCCGCTCCCGGGCGTACGGGGACACGCTGCCGGGCCGGGAGGTCCGGGCCACCGCGGGCGGCACGCTCGCGCTCCACCTGGCCACCAACCTCCCCGAGGCCACCTCCCTGCACTGGCACGGCCCCGCCCTGCGCAACGACATGGACGGCGTACCGGGACTGACCCAGCGGGACATCGCGCCGGGCGGCTCCTTCGCGTACGCCTTCACCGTCCCGCACCCCGGGACGTACTGGTTCCACCCGCACACCGGCGTGCAGCAGGGCCGCGGGCTCTACGCCCCGCTCGTATCGAGGACCCCAGGGAGCCCCTCGCCTACGCAAGGAGTGGGTGGTCGTCCTGGACGACCGGCTGGACTCCGACGCCGACAACCGGGCCTGTGGATGATGCACCGCCACAACGTCTACCACTCCGAGTCCGGAATGACGACGGTGCTCGGCTACCGGCTCTGACGCGGCGCCGTACGGTACCGGTCCGGCCCCGGCCGGTCCGGACGGTACGGAAATCAGCTGGACGCGGGGCGGCGGCGTGGGACTCTTACGGAGATCACGACAGCCGCAACAGAAGGACGTCTGCGCCGGTATGAGCACTCCGCCGAATCCGCCCAGCAACCCGACCGGCCCGCCGACGGAGCCGGACGGTACGCCGATACCCGAGGCGGCCTCCATACCGGCGCCGCCCGCGCGGACGCTGTCGTTCGACAAGACCCCGTCCCCGGAGCCGACTCCGGCCGCCGAGCAGGCCCCGGCCGCGCCCGGGACCCCGGCGGACGTCCCCGCCGGCGCCCCCACCCCCGGCGCGCCGCCCGTGCAGGAAGCTGCCGCCGCGCCCGAGGCGCCCGCCGCCGGGACCGGGACCGCCGCCGACGCCCCGGCCGCGCCCGCCGGCGCCCCCGCCTTCGGGCCGGCCCCCTCGCCGTTCGCGCCGCCCACCCCGCCCGCTGCCCCGGCCCCGCCGCCGTTCGGCGCGGCCCCCGGCGGACCGGCAGCCCCCGCGGGCCCCGGCGGGCCCGCGGGCCCCGGCGCGGGCAACCCCTGGGCGCAGCCCGGCCCCGGCTACGGGTACAGCGGCGGCGCCGCCTACGCCGGGTACGCGCAGGGCCCGCCGACCGCCAACGGCATGGCGGTCGCCTCCCTGGTCCTCGGCATCGCCGGCGTCCTGCTCGGCCTCGTCCCGCTGTTCTTCTGGGTCGGCGGGCTCCTGGCCGCGACCGGCCTGGGCCTCGGCATCGCCGCCCTCGTCCGCGCCTCCAACGGCGCCCCGCGCAAGACGATGTCCATCGTCGGCACCGTCCTGGGCGTCCTCGGCCTCGGCGCGTCCGTCGGCGGCTTCTTCCTCACCGCGTACGTCATGGACGAGGCGACCGACCGCATCGAACGCAGCGTCGACCGCCAGCAGCGCGAGCTGGACGAGCTCTACCCCGACGACGAGGCCTGGCCGTCGGCGTCGCCGTCGCCCTCCCAGGTCCCGGGCCTGGACACCGCGCTGCCCTTCGGCGAGACCTTCGCGTACGAGGACGGCGTCAAGGTGAGCCTCTCGGGGCTGAAGAAGTACAAGCCGGAGACCCTGTACGGCCAGGAGAAGGTGAAGAACGCGGTCCAGATGACCATCACCATCACCAATGACTCCACGAAGCCGCACGAGGTGGTCTACGCCGTGCCCAACGTCCGTGACGACAAGGGCATGACGGCCAAGCTCCTCTTCGACGGCACCGTGCCGAAGATGATCAGCGGCACGATCCTGCCGGGCGCCTCCGCGAGCGGGCTCGTGGCGTTCGAGGTGCCCGAGGGCACCAAGACCATCAGCGCGGACGTCTCCGCGGGCTCCCTGCTCGACGACGTGCAGTACACCGGGCCGATCGGCTGAGCCGACCCCGGAAAAGGGCGGGGGCCCGGACATCGCGTCAGAAAGACGATTAGACTGGGCCCCGTGCCTCAACTACGCCTCGCTCTGAATCAGATCGACTCGCACGTTGGCAACATCGCCGCCAATGCCGACTCGGTCGTCCACTGGACCCGGCACTCCGCCGAGCAGGGCGCCCATCTGGTGGCGTTCCCGGAAATGATGCTGACCGGGTACCCCGTCGAGGACCTCGCGCTGCGCGGGTCCTTCGTCGAGGCGTCCCGCACCGCGCTGCGCGAGCTCGCGCAGCGCCTCGCGGCCGAGGGCTTCGGCGAACTGCCGGTCGTCGTCGGCTACCTCGACCGCACCGAGCAGGCCGTACCCCGGCTCGGCAAGCCGGCCGGCTCGCCGGAGAACGCGGCGGCCGTCCTGCACCGCGGGCGGGTGGCGCTCCGGTTCGCCAAGCACCACCTCCCCAACTACGGCGTGTTCGACGAGTTCCGGTACTTCGTGCCGGGCGACACCCAGCCGGTCGTCAGGGTCCACGGCGTGGACGTCGCCCTGGCCATCTGCGAGGACCTGTGGCAGGACGGCGGCCGCGTCCCGGCCACCCGCTCCGCCGGGGCCGGGCTGTTGATCTCGATCAACGCCTCCCCCTACGAGCGCGACAAGGACGACGTGCGCCTCGACCTGGTCCGCAAGCGGGCCCGGGAGGCCGGCTGCACCCTCGCCTACCTCGCCATGATCGGCGGGCAGGACGAGCTGGTCTTCGACGGCGACTCGATCGTCGTGGACGGCTCCGGCGAGGTCCTGGCCCGCGCCCCGCAGTTCTCCGAGGGGTGCGTGCTCGTCGACCTCGACCTGCCGGCGGCCCGCGCCGACGCCCCCGAGGGCATCGTGGACGACTGCCTGCGCGTCCACCGCGTGATCCTCTCCGAGGAGCCCGTGGAGCCGTACGAGCCGGTGGTGGCCGGCGGCTACGCCGACCGTCTCGACGACGACGAGGAGGTCTACGACGCGCTGGTGGTGGGACTGCGTGCGTACGTCCGGAAGAACGGGTTCCGTTCCGTCCTGATCGGGCTCTCCGGAGGCATCGACTCCGCGCTCGTGGCCGCCCTCGCCTGCGACGCCGTCGGCGCGCAGAACGTGTACGGCATCTCCATGCCCTCGAAGTACTCCTCGGAGCACTCCAAGGGCGACGCGGCCGACCTCGCCGACCGCACCGGCCTGAACTTCCGGACCGTGCCGATCGAGCCGATGTTCGACGCGTACATGGGCTCGCTGGGCCTCACCGGGCTCGCCGAGGAGAACCTCCAGGCCCGGCTGCGCGGCACGCTGCTGATGGCGCTCTCCAACCAGGAGGGCCACATCGTGCTGGCCCCGGGCAACAAGTCCGAGCTGGCCGTCGGCTACTCCACCCTCTACGGCGACTCGGTGGGCGCGTACGGCCCCATCAAGGACCTCTACAAGACGGACGTCTTCCGGCTCGCCGCGTACCGCAACCGGGCCGCGGCCGAGCGCGGCGAGATCCCGCCGATCCCGGAGAACTCGATCGTGAAGCCGCCGAGCGCCGAGCTGCGCCCGGGCCAGGTGGACACGGACTCGCTGCCGGACTACCCGGTGCTCGACGCGGTCCTGGCGATGTACGTGGACCGCGACCAGGGGCTGGACGCCATCGTCGCGGCCGGCTTCGACCCGGAGATGGTGGCCGGGACCCTGCGGATGGTGGACGCCGCCGAGTACAAGCGGCGCCAGTACCCGCCGGGCACCAAGATCTCCGCGAAGGGCTTCGGCAAGGACCGCCGGCTGCCCATCACCAACGGCTGGCGCGAGCAGGCGTAGGACCACGCGAAGGGGCCCGGCCGCTCTCCGGGAGAGCTGCCGGGCCCCTTCGCGTGCGGAACGGCTGCGGTACGGCTGCGGTACGGCTACGGCTTGGCGGTGACCCGGGCCGCGACGGGCAGGTGGTCGCTGCCGGTGCGCGGGAGGGTCCAGGAGGCCTCGGGCTTCATCCCGCGGACCATGATCTGGTCGATCCGGGCCATCGGGAACTGCGCCGGCCAGCTGAAGCCGAAGCCGTCGCCCGCCGCGCCCTGCGTGGAACGCATCTGCGAGGTGACCTCGGACAGGGCCCGGTCGTTCATGGTGCCGTTGAGGTCGCCGAGCAGGACGACCTTCTTCAGCGGCTCGGAGGCGAGCGCGGCGCCCAGCGCGTCGGCGCTGTCGTCGCGCTGGTTGGCGGTGAACCCGGCGTTCAGCTTGACCCGTACGGAAGGCAGGTGCGCGACATAGACGCCGATGTCGCCGACCGGGGTGGTCACGGTGGCCCGCATGGCGC
This sequence comes from Streptomyces sp. NPDC058619, assembly GCF_042717785.1. Taxonomy (NCBI): domain Bacteria; kingdom Bacillati; phylum Actinomycetota; class Actinomycetes; order Kitasatosporales; family Streptomycetaceae; genus Streptomyces; species Streptomyces sp. NPDC058619. Next base: position 91,284 of record NZ_JBHXQN010000011.1, on the reverse strand, counting down.
GGACCCAGCCCATCTTGATGTCCACGGGGCTGCTGGAGGACAGCGGGTACTTGCTCCACACACCGACGGTGCCCTCGACCGAGTGGTACTTGTACGTGGCCGCGAGGGCCTTCTCGTAGACGGGGACGGCGCCCGACTTCAGCTCGGTCAGGGCCAGCACGTCGGCCCCGGCCGCCGCCACCGACTCGGCGGTGCCGTGGGGGTCGGCGTTGTCCGCGTCGACGTTGTGGGTGGCGACCGTGAGGTTGCCGCCGGTGCCGGACTTGTCGGTGAACAGGCCGCCGAAGATGTTCGCCCAGACCACGGCCGTCAGCAGTATCGCGATCAGCGCGGTCGCGGACTTCCGGTACACCGCGCAGGCCAGCAGCACCAGGACGGCCAGGCCGAGCCAGGGCAGGAAGGTCTCGGTGAGGCTGCCGAGGTTGCCGACGTCGTTGGGCAGGTCGGCGTGGAAGATCATGACGAGTGAGATCAGCGCGGCGACGGCGGCGAGCACCAGCCCGCGACGCCAGATCCCCCGGTCGCCGCGCAGGGCGACCAGACGCCGCCGGAGGCGGGATTCGGAGGGCTCGGGCTCCGAGCCGCCGTTTCCCGTTTCCGTCATGTACGCCTGTGCCATGCCACTGCCCTCACTGCCGTGCTTGCGCTGCGTCCCCGCCCCTTGACCCTAGGCGATGGACGCGGCCTTCCGTGCCGTACGTCACGGCCGCCTGTCGCGGCCGTACGTCCGGGAGGACGAACGGCCGTGCGCACGGGGTTCCGCTTGTCACGAAACGCGCACATTGGACCGCGCGGGTCGGGCGTGCCTGCGTACCACTTCCGTCCGGGGCCGCCCGGATGCCACCATGGTGGGTGAGTCCGGGGACGCCGTGAGGGCGCCTCGAGATGACACAAGGAGCAGTTGCCATGACGCATGCCGTTTCGCCTGCCCGCGAACCCGCATCAGCGGCCTCCCCCACCCTGTACGGAGGCACGGGCACCCGGCGCATCACCGTCCGCGACCTGACCCTCGCCAAGGAACGCGGCGAGAAGTGGCCCATGCTCACCGCCTACGACGCGATGACCGCGTCCGTCTTCGACGAGGCCGGCATCCCGGTCATGCTCGTCGGGGACTCGATGGGGAACTGTCACCTCGGCTACGAGACGACCGTCCCCGTCACGATGGACGAGATGACCCTGCTGTCGGCCGCCGTCGTACGCGGCACCAGCCGCGCGCTGATCGTCGGCGACCTGCCGTTCGGCTCGTACCAGGAAGGCGCCGTGCAGGCGCTGCGCAGCGCCACCCGCCTGGTCAAGGAGGCCGGGGTCGGCGCGGTCAAGCTGGAGGGCGGGGAGCGCTCGCTGGCGCAGACCGAGCTGATCGTGCAGTCCGGCATCCCGGTCATGTCCCACCTGGGCCTGACCCCGCAGTCCGTCAACGCCATGGGCTACCGGGTCCAGGGGCGCGGGGACGAGGCCGCGCACCAGCTGCTGCGCGACGCCAAGGCGGCGCAGGACGCGGGCGCCTTCGCGGTGGTGCTGGAGCTGGTCCCGGCCGAGCTGGCCGCCGAGGTGACCCGGTCGCTGCACATCCCGACGGTCGGCATCGGCGCCGGCTCGGAGTGCGACGCGCAGGTGCTGGTGTGGACGGACATGATGGGCCTGACCGGCGGGAAGATGCCGAAGTTCGTCAAGCAGTACGCGAACCTCCGCCGGACGATGGGCGACGCGGCGAAGGCCTTCGCCGAGGACGTGGTCGGCGGGACGTTCCCGCAGGCGGAGCACGCCTTCCACTGACGGGGTGAGCGGTGCGCGACGGCCCGCCGGCAGCGATGTCGGCGGGCCGTGCGCCGCCCGGGCCCCCGGCGGTCGGTGCCCTGTCGGTTTCCCGTCGGTCCCCCGTCGGTTCGCTGTCGGCCATCTGTCGGTGCTTTGTCAGTGGCGGATGGTCCCATGGTCGGCATGACGCGAAACGACAAGAATCCCAACGCCGTGGTGGTGCGGGGACTGGTCAAGCACTACGGCGAGACCAAAGCCCTGGACGGGGTCGACCTGGACGTCCGCGAGGGCACCGTCCTCGGGGTCCTCGGCCCCAACGGCGCGGGCAAGACCACCCTGGTGCGCTGCCTGTCCACCCTGATCACCCCGGACGCCGGCACGGCCTTCGTCGCCGGCTTCGACGTGGTCCGCCAGCCCCGGCAGCTGCGCCGCACCATCGGCCTGACCGGCCAGTACGCCTCGGTCGACGAGAAGCTCTCCGGCTGGGAGAACCTCTACATGATCGGCCGGCTGCTGGACCTCTCCCGCAAGGGCGCCCGCCTGCGCGCGGACGAGCTGCTGGAGCGGTTCTCCCTCACGGACGCCGCGAAGAAGGCCGTGATGAACTACTCCGGCGGCATGCGGCGGCGGCTCGACCTGGCCGCCTCGATGATCGGCAGCCCGGCCGTGCTGTACCTGGACGAGCCGACGACCGGGCTGGACCCCCGTACCCGCAACGAGGTGTGGGACGAGGTGCAGCGGATGGTCGCCGAGGGGGCCACCGTCCTGCTCACCACCCAGTACATGGAGGAGGCCGAGCAGCTGGCCAGCGAGCTGACGGTCATCGACAAGGGCAAGGTCATCGCCAACGGCAAGGTCGACGAGCTGAAGGCGCGCGTCGGCGGCCGGACCCTGCGGATCCGCCCCAGCGACCCGGCCGACCTGCCGGGCATGGCCCGCTCGCTGGCCGAGGCCGGTCTGGACGGGGTGGCCGGTTCCCAGGCCGTCCCGGACGAGGGCGCCCTGCTGGTCCCGATCCTCGCCGACGAGCAGCTGACCGCCGTGGTGGGCCTGTTGGCCGCCCGGGGGTACGGGATCACCGACATCAGCACCTACCTGCCCAGCCTGGACGAGGTGTTCCTGTCCATCACCGGACAGAAGCCCTCCGCCGAGGACTCCGTTCCCACCGAGAAGACCCAGGAGGTCGCGGCATGAGCACCGTCACCACGAAGCCCAGTCCCGTCGCGGCCGCCCCGGCCGGGGGGCCCGTCCTCGCCGACGAGGGCCGGATCGGCCTGCGCGGCAACCTCCGCCACATCGGCGCCCTGGCCCGGCGCAACGTCCTGCAGATCAAGCAGGACCCGGAGTCGATGTTCGACGTCCTGTTCATGCCGATCATCTTCACGCTGCTGTTCGTGTTCGTCTTCGGCGGCGCGATCGCCGGCAAGGGCAACCAGAGCGAGTACGTCAACTACGTGGTCCCGGGTCTCATGGCCATGATGGGCATGAACATCGCCATGGGTGTCGGCACCGGGGTCAACGACGACTTCAAGAAGGGCGTGATGGACCGCTTCCGGTCCATGCCCATCGCCCGCTCCTCCGTGCTCATCGCCAAGATCGTGGTCGAGCTCGGCCGGATGATGGTCGCCATCGCGATCCTGCTCGGCATGGGCTTCCTGCTCGGCCTGTCGATCAAGTCCTCCGTGCTGGACCTGTTCCTCTCCATCGGACTGGCGGCGGTCTTCGGGTCCTCGCTGATGTGGATCTTCATCCTGCTGGGTCTCACCATGAAGACCCCCCAGGCCGTCCAGGGCGTGGCGATGCTGGTCCTGATGCCGCTGCAGTTCGGCAGCTCGATCTTCGCCCCGACGACGACGATGCCCGGCTGGCTGCAGAGCTTCACCGACGTCAACCCGCTGTCCAACCTGGCCGACGCGGCCCGTGGCCTGATCAACGGGACCCCGCTGGGGAACTCCGTGTGGATCACGCTCGCCTGGTCGGTCGGCATCACGCTGGTGACGATGCCGCTGGCCGTCCGCAAGTTCCGCCAGAAGACCTGACCCGCGGACCGGTCCGTTCCGGATCGCGTCCCGGACGGACCCCGGCGGAGGCCGGGTCAGATGAGGGCGGTGGCCTCCTCCAGGGTGAGGCCACCGCCCTCGGCGTACGCCGCCTCGTACGCGGCGTCGCCCAGCGCCGCCCGTGCCAGCTTCTCGGCGAGGGCGGCTTCCGCGCGTTCGGTGGTGACCGGGACGTGCCCCGGCGGCAGGTGGCGCCGGTAGGCGCCGACGAGGCGCGCGGCGTCGTGCACCCGCTCCGGGCCGCCGGGGGAGGCGAGGGAGACGGACGCCGTCAGCAGGTAGACGGCGGGCAGTTGCGGCGCCACCATCAGGGCGAGCGGGTCGCGGGCCGCGAGCGCCCCGCCGCGGAGCACGCGGAGCGCGTCCTCGACCTTGCCCTCCTGGTTGTCCAGCCAGGCGATCGTGGCGAGGAGGAACACGTCGAAGACGGCGTAGGCGCCGAAGGAGAACTCCTCGCGCAGCGTCTGGAGCTGGACGCGGGCCTCGGGAATGCGCCCGGTCCGGCCGAGGATGCCCGCGAGGAACATCCGGGCGGCGGGCATGGCCTCGTTGCCGTGCCGCCGGACGGTGGCGGTGATCTCCGTGAGGATCTCCTCGGCCTCCTCGGACCGGCCGGCCTCGGTGAGGGTCCCGGCCATCCGTACGCGCAGGACCGTGACCTGGGCCTTGGCTCCGAGCCGCTCGGCGTGCTCGATCGCGGCCCGGAAGTCCTGGGTGGCCGCGGGGTACAGGCCGCGCTTCTCCAGGGACTCGGCGCGGGCGGACAGCGCCTCGGCGCAGCCCCAGTCGTCGCCGAGCGCCCGGAAGAGGGCCAGGCTCTCGTCGGCGTCGCGGGCGGCGTCGCCGCCCCAGTCGGCGCGGTTGGCGAGGATGTTGGCGCGCAGCTGGAGGGCCGAGGCCAGCTCCCAGTCGTAGCCGAGCACGCGGGCGACGTCCACGGTCTCGTCGATGACCCGGCGCAGCAGCTCGGCGTCACCGGCGATCATGACGGCGTACACCCAGAGGCCGGCGGGGGGCCGGCAGGTCTGCGGGAGCCCCGGCCGGTACACGGCGAGCATGCGTTCGACCTGGGTGCGGACCTCGGGCGTGTCCCAGGAGCCGTCGCCCTGGTCGCGGGAGGCCAGGCGGATCATCTGGATGCCGCGCCATCCCTCGGTCAGCAGCTCCCCGGTGTAGGGCGGCGGTGCGTCCACGATCCGCCCGTACACCGGCCCGGCCGGGACTGCGGGCTCCGCGAAGGGGTCGGGGCCGAGGGCGGCGGCCGCCTCGGACCAGTGGCGGGACTCGGCGCGCAGGTCGTGCATGTGCCAGTACCAGACGAGGGAGTGGACCAGGCACAGCACCTCTCCGGCGGCGTGGGCGGCGACGCCCCGGCGCAGGGCGGTGCGCAGGTTCTCGTACTCGGTGGCGATCAGGTCGGCGGCGGCGCGCTGGCCGTGGCCGCGCAGCCGGGGTTCGGTGGTGCGGGCGAGTTCGCGGTAGTGGACGAGGTGGCGGCGCTCGGTGGCCGCGCGGTCGTGGCCGGTCCCGGCGAGGCGCTCGGCGGCGTACTCGCCGACGGTCTCCAGGAGGCGGTAGCGCATGCCGGAGCCGTCCGGGCCGGGTGCGGCGACGACGAGGGACTTGTCGACGAGGGAGCCGAGGACGTCGGCGACGTCGTACGAGGGGTCGGCGCAGACGGCCTCGGCGGCGGTCAGGTCGCAGCCGCCGGCGAACACAGAGAGCCGGCGCAGGACGGCGCGCTCGGGCCCGTCGAGGAGGTCCCAGGACCAGTCCACGACCGCCCGCAGCGTCTGCTGGCGGGGCAGGACCGTACGGGCGCCGCTGGTCAGCAGCCGGAAGCGGTCGTCCAGCCGGTCGGCGATCTGGCGCGGCGTGAGCAGCCGCAGCCGCGCCGCGGCCAGCTCGATCGCCAGCGGCAGACCGTCCAGGCGCCGGCAGATCTCGACGGCGGCGGCCGGGTCCTCGTCCACGCTGAACCCCGGCCGGGCGGCGGCCCCGCGGTCGTTCAGCAGCCGCAGCGCGACGGGGTCGGGCAGCGGCTCCACCGGGCGCAGGGACTCCCCCGGTACGCCGAGGGGCTCGCGGCTGGTGGCCAGGATCTGGACGCCGGGGCAGTGGGTGAGGAGCCGCTCGGCGAGTGCGGCGGCCGCGCCGATGACGTGCTCGCAGTTGTCGAGCAGCAGCAGGAGGCGGCGGCGCGCGCAGTGCTCGACGAGGCGGCCGAGGGCGTCGTCGCCGGCCCGGTCGGTGAGCGCCCGCATCTCCTCGACGGAGGCGCCGCGCAGCTTGGTCTCGCGGGCGCCGAGCGCGGCGAGGGCGGCCTCGGCGACGTCCTCCGGGTCGTCGACGGGGGCGAGTTCGACCAGCCAGACCCCGTCGGGCCAGACCCCGTCGGGGCGGCCGGTGCCGGCGTGCGCCTCGGCGGACTCCTGGGACAGCCGGGTCTTCCCGGCTCCGCCGGGCCCGAGCAGGGTGACGAGGCGGGCCCGCGCGAGGTCGGCCCCGATGACGCGTATGTCGTCCTCGCGGCCGACGAAGGTGGTGAGCCGGGCCCGCAGGTTCCCCGGCCGGTCCGGACCGCCGGGCGGCGCGTCGGCGGGGTGCGGGCCGGGGGCGGGGGTCCGCGGTCCGGCCCCCGGGACGGCCGGCCCGGGTCCCGGCCCGGAGCCTTCCCGGTGCGGGTCGGCGGCGGGGTGGGGGTCGGCCGGGTGCGGGGCGGGCGGGTAGGAAGCGGCCGGGTGCGGGGCGGCGGGGTAGGAAGCGGCCGGGTAAAGCGCGGCCGGGTGCGGGGCGGCGGGGGGTGACAGGAGCGCGGTGTGCAGGGCGCGCAGCTCCGGGCCCGGGTCGGCGCCCAGGCGGGCGGCCAGGTCCCGGCGGACCGCTTCGTAGGCGGCCAGGGCCTGCGCCGGCCGTCCGGTGTCCCGCAGCGCGCGGATGCGCAGCGCGTGCAGCGGCTCGTCCAGCGGCTGCCCGGCGCACAGCGCGGTCAGCTCGGGCAGGACGCGCTCCGCCTCGCCCAGGGCGAGGGCCGCGGCGAGCCGGCCCCGGCGCGCGTCCGTCCGTACGGTCTCCCAGCGCGCGGACTCCGCGGCCGACGGGTCCGGGAGGTCGGCCAGGGCGGGGCCGCGCCACAGCGCGAGCGCCTCCTCGTACAGGGCGCCCGCCTTGGCCGCGTCCCCGTCGGCGAGCGCCGAGGCGCCGGCCCGGGCGAGGCGCTCGAAACGGTACAGGTCGACGTCCTCGCGCTCGGCGGCCAGCAGGTAGCCGCCCTCCGCGGACCGCACGGCCGTGTGCCCCAGGGCCCGCCGCAGCCGGGCGACCAGCGCCTGGAGGGCGGCCGGGGCGTCGGCGGGCGGGTCGCCGTCCCACACCTGGACGACCAGCAGGTGCGCCGGCACCGCCCGCCCAGGCCGCAGCGCGAGGGCTGTCAGGAGCGCCCGCAGGCGCGCTCCGCCGACGGCGACGGGGCTCCCGTCGTCGCGGAGGGCCAGGGTGGTGCCGAGGATCGCGTAACGCACCGGGCCATTGTCCCCGCAGCGGGACCTGGACCCGCACCCCTTTATCGGCGGGCCCCGGGATAGGTTTCGCCGCATGGGTCATCAGGGAAGCCGCGGCGAGCGGCAGATCAGCGCAGTGTTCCTCGGCATCGCGGCCGTCATGGCGGTCACCGGGTGGGCGGTGTGGACCGGGTACTCGACGAGCGCCGGCCTGGCCGTGTTCCTCTTCGTGACCTCGGCGTGGATCGTCTCCCTCTGCCTGCACGAGTACGCGCACGCCCGCACCGCGCTGCACGGCGGCGACCTCTCGGTGGGCGCCAAGGGCTATCTGACGCTGAATCCCCTGAAGTACACGCACGCGCTGCTCAGCATCGTCCTGCCGGTGCTCTTCGTGATCCTGGGCGGGATCGGCCTGCCCGGCGGCGCGGTCTTCATCGAGCGCGACCGGATCCAGGGCCGCTGGAAGCACAGCCTGATCTCGGCGGCGGGCCCGCTGACGAACGTGGCCTTCGCGGTCGTCTGCACGGCCCCGTTCTGGCTGGACGCCCTGGACGGGGTACCGCTGGAGTTCCGCTTCGCGCTCGCGTTCCTCGCCCTGCTCCAGGTCTCGGCGGCGATCCTGAACTTCCTGCCGGTCCCGGGCCTCGACGGCTACGGGGTCATCGAGCCGTGGCTCTCGCACCGGGTCCGCCGCGAGATGGCGCCGCTGGCACAGTTCGGCCTGATCGCGGTGTTCGCGCTGCTGTGGATCCCGGAGGTGAACACGTTCTTCTTCGACGTGGTGCGCGGTCTGCTGTCCGGGCTGGGCGTCCCGGACCTGGACACGTACTGCGGCCGCCGGCTCTACACCTTCTGGCAGGACCCGGACGGCATCTGCGCACTCCCGCAGAGCTGACCGGTCGCGGGCCGGACGGGCGTCTAGCCGGCGGTGCGGGTGGCGGTGGCCTTCCCGGCCTTGGCCTTGCGCTGGTAGTACCAGGCCAGGTTCGAGGTGAGGCCGGCCAGCAGGACCCAGACGATCCCGAGGAAGCTGCCCTCCACGAAGGCGACGACGGCCGCGGCCACGGCGAGGACGCAGACGATCACGGCGAAGACGGCAAGGCGGGGCATGGGGAGAGCTCCTCGGAAACACGGGACGGGGTAGAGCCCCACCAGTGTCCCCCATGCGCCGCCGTGCTTCCGTAAAGACACCTTCGGTCACATCCGGTCCCTTTTGACCCTTTCCCGATCTTCCGGATGGCCCGGCACTACGGTTCGGCGGTACGCCTCGCACGGGCGTGCACGGAGCGACAGCCCGGCCCCGCCCGGCCCGTGCCGACGGCGCCGGGAGTGGGGGGAAGACATGCAGGAGATCCCGAAGGGTGCGAACGTCAGCCTGGCCGCCCTCGGCGAGGACGCCGGCTCGGTGGTCGTGAGCCTGGGCTGGACGAGCGCCTCCGGAGCCGGCGACGCCGACGTGTCGGTGCTGCTCCTCGACGGGAACGGCCGCGTCCGCGTCCGCAGCGACAATGACTTCTAGGAGCGCGAGGTACGGGCGACCTCGGTGCTGCTGTCCGTCATGGCGCATTCCAGAACACGGGCCCCGCGTGGGTGCCCGTGCGCAACGGGATCGAGGACGAGACCCTCTGCCTGGGCGACGCCCGCGCCGTGGACGTGGTGGAGAACTGGGAGCGTCCGATCCGCCAGGTCTGCCTGCGCCTCGGCGGGGAGCTGGGCCAGAAGGCCCTGCCCGTGCAGCGCGCCCGGCGCGGCAGCGATCCGCGGGCGCGGCGTGAGGAGGCGGCCGAGGTGCTGTGGGCGGAGGGATCGCGCACCTGGGCGCCGCCGAGGGCCGTCCGGGCCGCCGGAGCTGACGGCCTTCGGCGCCCCGGCGGCCGTCCGGCTCAGACGTCCGTGACGCGCAGGCCCGCGTGGGCCTTGTAGCGGCGGTTCGTGGAGATCAGGTTGGCGACCAGGGACTCGACCTGGTGGGCGTTGCGCAGGCGGCCCGCGAAGACCCCGCGCATGCCGGGGATGCGGGCGGCCAGGGCCTGGACGAGGTCGGTGTCGGCGCGGGACTCGCCCAGCACCATCACGTCGGTGTCGATGTCGTCGATCGACTCGTCCTGGAGCAGGACCGCCGAGAGGTGGTGGAAGGCGGCCGTGACCCGGGAGTCCGGGAGCAGAGCGGCCGCCTGCTGGGCCGCGCTGCCCTCCTCGACCGGGAGGGCGTACGCGCCCTGCTTGTCGAAGCCCAGCGGGTTGACGCAGTCCACCACGAGCTTGCCGGCGAGGTCCTCGCGGAGCGATTCGAGGGTCTTGGCGTGGCCCTCCCACGGGACGGCGATGATGACGATGTCGCTGCGCCGGGCGCAGTCGGCGTTGTCCGCGCCCTCCACGCCGAGGCCCAGTTCGGCGGCGGCGCCCTGCGCGCGGTCGGCGGCGCGGGAGCCGATGATCACCTTCTGGCCGGCCCGGGCGAGCCGGTACGCCAGGCCCCGGCCCTGGTCGCCGGTGCCGCCGAGGACGCCGACGACGAGGCCGGAGACGTCGGGGAGGTCCCACGGGTCCTTGGCGGGCGCCTTGGCCGGGGGCTGCTTCGTGCTGTCTGTGGAGGTCATGGGGGCGAGGGTAACCCCGAGATCCACAGAGTCGAACGGCGCGGCGCCCGCCGTCCGGGCGGGGAGGCGGGAACCGGTCCCGGGCGTCCGGCGCATGGTGCAGGATGCCGCTTATGGATGCCGTGAGAGTCGCGCTGCTGCGCGAGGTCCTCGCCGGTACGCGGTGGCCGGGTGCCGCGCGCCGCTTCGCCGGGTCGCTGCGGCGTTCGGTGGCGCCGGCGGGCGGGAGCCTGCTGCTGGTGGGGACGGAGCAGTACGAGCCCTGGCACCTGGCGGCGCACCTGGTGGACGAGGCCGCCTGGTCGGGCCTGCCGGCGCTGGCCCCGACGCTCGTGCGCCATCGGGTGCTGCCCGGGGAGCCGCCGCACCTGTCGGTGGGGCTGGGCAGGCTGGAGGCGGCCCGGCGCGGGCACACGCTGCTGGTGGTGGCCCCGGAGTCGCCCGGCGAGGGGCTGCTGCAACGCGTTCACGACGCCCGGCGCGCCGGGGCGACCGTCCTGTCCCTGGACGGCGGGGACCCGGATCTGGGGACCCTCGCGCACGACGCGCTGTCGGTGCCGCAGGACGGCGCCGAGCTGGACCTGGACACGGTGCAGCACCTGGTCAGCGCGGCTGCCGGGGAGAACGGCCTGCCGGCGCAGCGCGGGCCGCGCCGCTTCCGGGACCGGCTGGCGCGGCTGGCCGACCAGCTGACGGCCCCGCCGCCCAGCCGCTGGTAGGAGCCGGGGCCGGCCGGACCGGGAGCGGGGGCCAGCCGGACCAGGAGCGGGGGGCCGGCCAGCCAGGAGCCGGGACCGGCCCGGGCCGGCCTCCGGGGGCGTTCCGGGGAACCTCCCACCGGCCGCCCCACCGCGGCCGTCCCTCGGGACTGGCTACGGGGTGGCCGCGCCCCCGCCGTTCTCTTCCCCGCGCGTCTTGTCGTTCCACTTCGGGTCGTTCTGCCATTCGAGGTTGCGCTCCTGCGCCGTCTCCATGGCGTGAGTCGCCTCCTCGGGCGTCCCGTACGGACCGAAGCGGTCCTTGGCCGGGCAGTCGGGGCCCTCTTCGACCTTTTTGTGGACCAGGCAGTAGTACCACTCGCCCGGTTTGCCCACCTGTCGCTTCTTGAACAAGGCCATCGCCTTCAGGCTCCTCTCGATGCCGCTCTTGCCGCCATGCTGCCCCATACCCGCTGGATACACTCGCTTGCATGTCCGGTCAGTCACTGCTCGTACCAGGCGAGCTCTCTCCCGTCCGTTCCGTTCCCGGAAACATCCGCCGGCCCGAGTACGTGGGCAAGCCCGCGCCCACTCCGTACACCGGACCGGAGGTGCAGTCGGCCGAGACCATCGAGGCCATGCGCACCGCCGGCCGGATCGCCGCCCAGGCGATGGAGGAAGCCGCCAAGCTGATCGCGCCGGGGGTGACCACCGACGAGCTCGACCGGGTCGCCCACGACTACATGTGCGACCACGGGGCCTACCCCTCGACGCTCGGCTACCGGGGCTTCCCCAAGTCGCTGTGCTCCTCCGTCAACGAGGTCATCTGTCACGGCATCCCCGATTCCACCGTCCTGCGCGACGGCGACATCGTGAACCTCGACGTGACCGCGTACATCGGCGGGGTCCACGGCGACAACAACGCCACCTACCTGTGCGGGGAGGCGGACGAGGAGTCGCGGCTGCTGGTGGAGCGCACCCGCGAGGCCCTCGCCCGCGCCATCAAGGCCGTCAAGCCGGGCCGCCAGATCAACATCATCGGCCGGGTCATCGAGTCGTACGCGAAACGGTTCGGCTACGGCGTGGTCCGGGACTTCACCGGGCACGGCATCAACTCGTCCTTCCACTCCGGCCTGATCGTCCCGCACTACGACAACCCGCACGCCACCACCGTCATCGAGCCCGGGATGACCTTCACCATCGAGCCGATGCTGACCCTGGGCACCCACGAGTACGACATGTGGGCGGACGGCTGGACGGTCGTCACGAAGGACCGCAAGCGCACGGCGCAGTTCGAGCACACGCTGGCGGTGACGGACACCGGGGCTGAGATCCTGACCCTGCCGTAGGGGGCGGGGCCGCCGTAGGAGGCGGATTTTTTACCGACAAGACGTCGGGAACACATTGACTTAGGCAAGCCTAAGTAGGAAGATCGGTGTGGCGGCTGGGCCGCCACGCCTGTTTCCCCTTTTTGGAGGTCCGTCTTGGACGCCTTCTCTACGGTCATCCGCGTCGCGTCGCACGAGCAGCACACCGAGGCCGAGACGTCGACCTTCATGAGCGACCTGCTGGGCGGCCGGCTAGGAGTGGACGCGTACACGCGCTACACCGAGCAGCTGTGGTTCGTGTACCGGGCCCTGGAGGACGCGGCCGAGTCCCTGAAGGACGACCCGGTCGCGGGTCCCTTCATCCAGCCCGAGCTGATGCGCGTCGCGGAGATCGAGCGCGACCTCGAACACCTGCTGGGCTCCGACTGGCGCGAGAACGTGGTGGCGCTGCCCGCGACCGAGGCGTACGCCGCCCGCGTCGCCGAGTGCGCCGCCCAGTGGCCGGGCGGGTACGTCGCCCACCACTACACCCGCTACCTGGGCGACCTCTCCGGCGGGCAGATCATCCGCGACAAGGCGGAGCGGACCTGGGGCTTCGAGCGCAAGGGCGACGGCGTCCGCTTCTACGTCTTCGCCGCCATCTCCAACCCCGCCGCCTTCAAGCGGACCTACCGCGAACTGCTCGACGCGATCGCCGCGGACGACCTGGAGAAGCAGCGCATCATCGACGAGTGCAAGCGCGCCTTCGACTTCAACGGCGCGGTCTTCCGCGAGCTGGGCGAGCAGTTCCCGCTCAGCGCGTAGCCGCAGCCGTTACGGGTCCGTACGGAGGAGGGCCGACCTGGTGCACCGAGCACCGCGCCGGCCCTTCTTCGCACCCTCCGCGCGAACGGCGACTACGCCGCCGGCACCTGGAGCCCCTTCGCCCTCGTCGGCGACGCCTCCGGCTTCCAGCAGATCAGCGCCACCCCCGGAGCCTGACCCCGGCACCGGCAGGGCCCCGTACCTCCGCGGGGGGGGGAGGTACGGGGCCCGGGTGCGTGTCCGGCGGGGCGGCCGCTACCGGGCTCCCCGCCCCGACGCCGTCAGGCGCCGCTCGACGCGAAGCGGACCCGGCCGCCCACCTCGACGGTGCCGTCCGGGCCGGGCGCCGTGAGGATCTGGGAGCCCGCGCCCTGGGTGATGTTCAGGGCGCGGTTCAGCTGGGCCGTCAGCAGGATCGCCGCCGACCCGGTGGCCTCGTCCTCGACGACGGCCCCGTCCGGGCGGCGCGGGAAACCGCGGGCGCGCACCCGGCCCGCGGTTTCGTCCTCCCAGGCCCAGGCGTACAGCCAGCCCTCGCCCGCGGGCGGGGCGGGCAGCGCCTCGACCTCGGCCGCGCTCGCGTACTGCTCGGTGCGCTTGCCCTCGACCCACTCCGGGCGGGCCGTGATCCAGGTGAACTCCCCGTCGTCACGCGCCCATACGGAGCCCGCCGGCGGGTGCAGCTCCTCGATGTCCAGCAACCACGCGACCCCGACCAGCGGGTGTCCCGCGAAGGACATCCGCGTGCCGGGGGTGCGGATGTCGACGACCCCGCGCTCGGGGTCGTCGACGAACACCGTCTCGCTGTAGCCGAGTTCGGCGGCCAGGGCCTGCCGCGACGCATCGTCGGGGCAGGTCCGGCCGTCGCGTACGACTCCGAGCGGGTTGCCGTGGCGGCCGTCACCCGCGCAGAAGACCTTGAGGACGTCGAGATCGTTCACGCGGGCATTGAAGCACGGCTCAGTTGCGGGCCGTACGGCGACGGCGGGCGAAGTACACCGCGCCCGCGCCGGCCGCGATGACCGCGCCGGAGGCACCGAGCAGGGCGCCGGCCGGGATCTCGGCGCCGGTGGCGGCGAGGTTGCCGCCGACCGAGCCAGCGCCGCCGACGGAGCCGCCGCCCGCGGTGCCGCCCGTACCACCGGTACCGCCGGTGGAGGAGGAGGCGCCGGTCGAACCGGCCGTGGTCGGGAGGGTGGCGTCCTTGTCCACGGCCACCGAGAAGCTCAGCGGGTCGATGGCGTCGCCGGCCTTGTACATGGAACTGGTGGTGTCGTTGGCGAAGACCGCCGCACCCTGGGCGGTGAAGGCCGCCGGGACGCCGCCCAGGGTCAGCACGCCGCCCTTGGTCTTGTAGTCGGTCTTCGAGAGGTCGAGCGTGGCGAACGGGACGGCCGTCTTGCTGCCGGAGGCGTTCTTGACGTCCACGTACAGGGTGCCGGTCTTGCCGGTGGTGTCGACGCGGGGGTTGGCGAAGCTCATGTCGATGCCGTGGCCCGTGTACTGGAAGCGGAGGCTGCCCTCGAAGGAGACGTTCAGCTTCTGCTTCGCGGCGTCGAGCTCGCCCTTGGCGAGGGCGAAGTCGTACAGGTCGCCGCTCTTGGCGGCGCCGCCGGACGGTGTGATGGAGCCCGCGCTCAGGACGTACGTGCGGAAGGACTCCTTCACGCCCCACGTCAGCTTGGCACTGAGGACCTTCTGCGCGCCGGCCGGGGCCGAGGGCTGCCCGGTGGTGATGGCGGTCGCGGTGGGCGTCGGCTTCGTCGCAGTCGCAGTCAGCGTCGGAGTGGGCGTCGGCTTCGTCGCGGTCGGCGTGGGGGTCGGGGTCGGCGTGGGGGTGGGCTTCGGGGTCGGGTTGGTCTTCTCGAACTCCAGCTTGACGGTGAGCGGGTCGCCGGCCTTGTTCTCGTAGCCCGCCGAACCGAGCGCGTCGGCGGCCTCCTTGGTGAGGGTGGTCGCGAGCTTGTCCATCGCCTGGCCGCCGAAGGCGACCGCGGCGAGCGGCACGTCCTGGGCCGTGTCCGCGCCCTTGGTGACGTCGGCGGTGAGCTTCTTGGTGCCGGTGTCGATGCGGAAGTCGGAGAGCTTGACCGTGAAGCCGTGGCCGGCCGGCGGGGCGGGCGAGGAGAAGGTGACGCTGCCCTTGAAGGCGGCCTTCACCACGTGCCCGGCGGCCGGGTCGTACTGGCCGGTGGCCTCGCCGAACTGCAGGGTCCCGTCCGGGTTGGCCTTGGCGCCGTCGGCCGGGGTGATGGTGCCCTTGGCCATGCCCGTCACGTACGCGCGGTAGCTGGCGAGGACGCCCCAGTCGAGGGTGCCGCCGACGATCTTGATCGGCGCGGTCGGGGCGCCGCCGGCCTGCGGGGCGACGGCAGGGGCGCCGGCGGCCGTGGCGGGCAGGACGAAGACGGTGGTGCCCAGGGCGGCGGCGGTGAGGATGGCGGCCGCGACGGCTGTCGGGCGGCGGGTGGACGACATGGCGGGGTACTCCTGAAGCAAGAGGAAGGGAAAGGGGAAGGGGGTTGCGCTACTGCGCGTCGGTGGGCGCGGGGCCGTCGGCGGGCGCGGCCTCGGCCGCCGCCGTACGGCGCTTTCGCACCACCAGGGAGGCCGCGCCGCCGGCCAGGACCAGCAGGGCCACGGCCAGGGCGGCGTACAGCCCGGTGTTCGAGGACTCCTGCGCCCGGGCGGCCGGAGCCGGGGCGGGAGCGGGGGTCGACGGCGCCGGGGCGGGCGCGTCCGCGGAGCCCAGGTCGGGGAGGGCCGGGAGCTTCGCGGTGGCGTCGAGTACGACGGCGAGCGAGACGGGATCCATCTCGGTGCCCGCCTTGTACATGGAGTTGAAGGCCTGGGAGCCGCCTTCGGTGAGCGTGGCCGGGGCCTCGGTGAGGGTGGCGAGGCCGCCCTCGGTCTTCAGGCCCTTGGCATCGAACTCGACCAACGCGACGGCGGGCTTCGTGCCCGCACCGGTGGTGACGTCGGCGGACAGGACGCCCTTGCCGTTCTCCACCTTGACGCTCACCTTGCCGAGCTTGAGGTCCAGGTGGGCCCCGGTGAACTGGACGCTGCCCGCGAAGGCCGCGTCAAGGGTGCCCTTCTGGCCGTCGTACGCGCCCTTGCCCTGGGGGAAGCGGAACAGCGCGCCACCGTCCTGGGCGCCCTCGGCGAGGGTCCACCTGCCCTGGCCGATGGAGCCGGTGACGTACTCGCGGAAGGTGCGCCGGACGCCCCAGTCGACGGCGGCGTCGGTGAAGGCGCCCGCCGTCTGCGGGGTCTCGGCGGAGGTGCTCGGCTGCGCGCTGGGCGAGGCGGCGGGCTGCGCCGGGTCGGCGGCCGGGGCCTTGACGTCGGCGGAGAGGGAGACGGGGTCGAGCTGCGCGCCGGCCGCGTAGTAGCCGGCGAAGGCCTGGGCACCCTGGGCGGTGAGAGTGGCCGGGACGTTGGAGAGGGCGATCGGGGTGCCGCCGCCCTTCATGTCGATGCCGCCGAGTCCGAGCGAGGCGAAGGCGACCTGGGACTGGTTCGTGACCGATCCGCTGCCCTTGGCCTTGCTGGAGACGTCCACGTACAGCGTGCCGCGGCCGCCGGAGATCTTGACGCTGGGGCGGCTGATGGTCATGTCCAGCTCGTTCGTGCCGTCGGGCCTCTGGTGGCCCTGGAAGGTCACCCCGCCGCTGAAGGAGGCGCTGAACTCACCGCTGTCCGGGTCGTAGGACCCGGCCGCCGAGTGGAAGCGGAAGAGGCTGCCGCCGACGGTGGCGGCGCCGCTCTTCAGCTTGAATCCGCCTTTCGCGATGGGCCCGGTGACATAACTCTGGAACGACGATTTGATGCCCCAGTCCAGCCTGCCCCCCTGCACGACGCGGTCGGCGGCCCGGGCGGCGGTGGCGGGGAGCAGGGCACCCAGCAGGGCCGCCAAAAACAGGGCGACTGCGAACCAACGGGCGGGCCGTCGTGCGGGCATGGGTCCCCTCCAGGGGCTAGCAACTCAGGTTAGGCTAACCTAAGCTATCTCGGGCCGGGTGCGGAACCCCCCAGTCGTTGAAGGTTCACCAGTCAGCCAGTCAGCCAGCAGTCAGCCGGCCGCACGAACAGGACGGTGCATTCGTGCCCACGCCCGCCGCGTCTTCCCGCCCCTCCCGCACGCGCCTCGCCCTGACGACCGCCCTGGTCGCCATGGCCCTGGCCGCGACAAGCTGCGGGGGTACGGCGACGCCCGCGGACAAACCCGTCCACTCCGCCCCGTCCACCCCGGACCGGGTCGAGCCGCTGTCCCCGTCGCCCGACCCGGTCCTGCCCGTCACCGTGCCTTCGGTGGACGGCGCCCGGGTCACGGTCGCCTCGGCGGACCGCGTCGTCCCGCTGACCGGCAGCCTCAACGAGATCGTCCACACCCTCGGCCTCGGCAAGCGGGTCGTCGCCCGGGACATCACCGCCACGTTCGAACAGGCCGCGCGGCTGCCCGTGGTGACGCGCGGCCACGACGTCTCAGCCGAAAGCGTGCTCTCGCTGCGCCCGACGCTGGTGCTCGCGGAGACCACCAGCGGACCGGCGGAGGCCATCCGGCAGATCCGCGACGCCGGCATCCCGCTCCTCGTCATCGCCCCGGCCAAGAGCCTGGAGGACGTACCGAAGCGCATCGACGCGGTCGCCACCGCGCTCGGCGTCAAGGAGGCGGGCACGCAGTTGAACCAGCGCACCGCCGAACGGATCGCCGCCGTCCGCAAGGGCATTCCGGCCGCCTCCGGGAAGAGGCCCCGGGTGGCCTTCCTCTACCTGCGCGGCACCGCCTCCGTCTACCTGCTCGGCGGCTCCGACTCCGGCGCCGCCCCGCTGCTGGAGGCGGCCGGCGCGGTCGACACGGGCAAGGACTCCGGCCTCGGCAAGGACTTCACCCCGATCACCAGCGAGGCCCTGGCGGCCGCCGCACCCGACGCGATCCTGGTCATGTCCAAGGGCCTCGAATCGGTCGGCGGCGTCGACGGCCTCGTCAAGATCCCCGGCGTCGCCCAGACACCGGCCGGCATGGACCGCCGGGTGCTCACCGTCGACGACGGCGTCCTGCTGAACTACGGCCCGCGCACCGACCAGGTGCTGGCCTCCCTCGTCGCCCAGCTCTACGGCAAGGGCGCCTGACGTGACCCTCTCCCCCGACTCCCCCACCACGCGGCCGGCCGACCCGGGCACCTCCCACAGCCCGGCGACCGTCACGCAGCGGGCCGCCGGGTCCGGGCCGGTGCCCGGGCGCTCCCCGCAAGGTGCCGAACACAGCGCCGCGTCACGGTCCGACGCCCCGTCACGTTCGGCATCCGAGGAGACGCCCCGGCGCACGCCCGGACCCGGCACCCCGGCCGCCGCAGGCCCCGTCGCCCCCGGACCCGGCACCCCGGCCGCCGCCCGGAAGCCTCGCCGCCGCAAGGCCCTGCTGCTCACCGCGGCCCTGGTGGCCGCCCTCGTCGTGCTCGCCCTGGTCTCCGCGGGCATCGGCGCCTACCGCATCCCCCTCGGTGGCGTCCTCGCCTCCGTCCAGCACCGCGCCGGGCTCGGCGGGGCGCCGCTCGACCGGGTCGGGGAGAGCGTGCTGTGGAACGTACGCCTTCCCCGCGTCGTCCTCGCCCTGCTCGTCGGCGCCGGCCTCGGCTGCGCGGGCGCACTCATGCAGGGCGTCTTCGGCAACCCCCTGGCCGAGCCCGGCGTCATCGGGATCTCGGCCGGAGCCGCCGTCGGCGCGGTCGCCGCGATCGGCCTCGGGCTCAGCTTCTTCGGCAACTGGACGATCACGGTGTGCGCGTTCGTCGCGGGCCTGATCACCGTCAGCGCCGTCTACCTGCTCTCCCGCAACGGCGGCAAGACCGAGGTCGTCACCCTCATCCTCACCGGCATCGCCGTCAACGCCTTCGCCGGCGCCCTCATCGGCCTGTTCGTCTTCTTCGCCGACAGCGGCCAGGTCAACCAGATCACCTTCTGGCAGCTCGGCTCCCTCGCCCAGGCCACCTGGCCCAAGGTCCTCGCCGTCCTGCCCTGCGCCCTCGCCGGCCTGATCGTCGCCCCCTTCTACGCCCGCCGGCTCGACCTGCTGGCCCTCGGCGAACGGCCCGCCCGCCACCTCGGCATCGACGTGGAGCGGCTGCGCCTCGCCCTTGTCCTGGTCGTCGCGCTGCTGACCGCGGCCGCCGTCGCCGTCGCCGGCGTCATCACCTTCATCGGCCTGCTCGTCCCGCACCTGCTGCGCATGGCCAACGGCCCCGGCCACCGCTTCCTCGTCCCCGGCAGCGCCCTGGCCGGCGCGGTCGTCCTCGTCGCGGGCGACCTGGCCGCCCGGACCATCGCCCAGCCCGCCGAGCTTCCGCTCGGCGTGCTGACCGCCCTGATCGGCAGCCCGTTCTTCTTCTGGCTGCTGCGCCGCACCCGCCGCAAGCAAGGAGGCTGGGCGTGACCAGCAGGCTGACCGGACTGCTCGGCCGGAACAAGCGCACCGTCCCGGCCCGGCCCGCCCCCGGCGCGGCCCTCGCCGAGGCCACCGGTCTGCACGTACGGCTCGGACAGCGCGAGGTCCTGGCCGGCATCGACCTGACCGCCCGCGCCGGGGAGGTGCTGGCGCTGGTCGGCCCGAACGGCGCCGGCAAGTCCACCCTGCTGGCCGCGCTCGCCGCCGACCTGCCCGCCGCCTCCGGCGAGATCCGCATCGACGGCCGGCCGGTGGGCGACTGGAGCGCCGCCGACCTCGCCCTGCGCCGCTCGGTGCTCCCCCAGTCGGCCGCGCTGTCCTTCCCCTTCCCGGTGGAGGACGTCGTACGGATGGGCCGCGCGCCCTGGGCGGGCACCCCGTTCGCCGAGTCCGACGAGGAGGCGGTGGCCGCGGCCATGGCCGCCACCGAAGTCACCGACTTCGCCGAACGCCCCTTCTCCGCCCTGTCCGGCGGCGAGCGCGCCCGCGTCGCGCTGGCCCGCGTCCTGGCCCAGCGGGCCCCGCTGCTGCTGCTGGACGAGCCCACCGCCGCCCCGCTGGCCCGCGTCCTGGCCCAGCGGGCCCCGCTGCTGCTGCTGGACGAGCCCACCGCCGCCCTCGACCTGCGCCACCAGGAGCTCGTGCTGCGGATCTGCCGGGAACGGGCGGCCGCCGGGGACGCCGTGGTCGTCGTCCTGCACGACCTGGGGCTGGCCGCGGCCTACGCGGACCGGGCCGCCGTCCTGCACGACGGGCGGATCGCGGCGGACGGACCGCCGTCCGAGGTCTTCGGGGACGCCCTGCTGAGCCGGGTCTACCGGCAGCCCGTGGAGGTCTTCGCGCACCCCCGCTCCGGGGCCCCGCTCGTGGTTCCCGTCCGCGCGGCGGCCCCCCTCGCAGAGCCTGCCCGGCCACACCCCGAGCCGGGCTTGACCAGTCCTTGACCTGCCTGTGGTGCCTTCGTGGGGGGTCCGTGACGGGCCCGTGTCCGGTGCGGGCATCTGAGAGCTGAATCACTGTACGGGCGGGTATGAGTGAGGTAAGCCTCGGTTAAGTTAGGTCCGCCTCACCGGCCTCCCCTTCCCCTGGGACGGCCCTCGTCCGAAGCCCAGGAGTCCCGTATGCGTCCCGCCCGCCTCACCGTCGTCGCCGCCTCCCTGGTGGCCGCGCTCACCGCCGTCACCGGTTGTGCCGAGAAGAGCGCCGGCGGCGGCGACGGCGCGATCAAGGTCGCGGCCTCCGACACCGCCTGCGACGTCTCGAAGACGGAGTTCCCGGCCGGCAAGGTCCAGATCGACGTCGAGAACAAGGGCGCCAAGGTCACCGAGCTGTACGTCCTCTTCCCGGACGACCGGATCGTGACCGAGCGCGAGAACATCGGCCCCGGCACCAAGGCCTCCATCACCGCCGAGATCAAGGCGGGCGACTACGAGATCGTCTGCAAGCCGGGCATGAAGGGCGACGGCCTGCGCACCCAGGTCAAGGCCACCGGCCAGGGCGCCGTCGAGAAGCGCAGCCCCGAGGCGGACGCCGCGGTCGCCGCCTACCGCCAGTACGTGGTCGCGCAGTCCGAGGAGACCCTCCCCAAGGCGCAGGTCTTCGCGGACGCGGTCAAGGCCGGCGACGTCGAGGCCGCGAAGAAGGCGTACGCGCCCTCGCGCATCGGCTGGGAGCGCACCGAGCCGGTCGCCGAGTCCTTCGGTGACATCGACCCGAAGGTCGACGTCCGCGAGGACGGCCTGGAGCCCGGCCAGGAGTGGACCGGCTGGCACCGCCTGGAGAAGGCGCTGTGGGCCGACAACAAGATCGGCGACGAGGAGAAGAAGCTCGCCGACACCCTGATCGCGGACCTCACCGACTGGCAGAAGAAGGTCGGCCAGGCCGAGATCACCCCCACCTCGATGGCCAACGGCGCCAAGGAGCTCCTCGACGAAGTCGCCACCGGCAAGGTCACCGGCGAGGAGGAGCGCTACTCCCACACCGACCTGGTCGACTTCAAGGCCAACGTCGAGGGCGCGGAGAAGGCGTACGAGCTCCTGAAGCCGATCGCCGCGAAGAACGACCCCGCGCTGTCCAAGCAGCTGGACACCCAGTTCGCGGCCTTGAACACGCTGCTGGACAAGTACCGCGCCGACAAGACCGGCTACGAGTTCACCGCGTACGACAAGGTCGGCGAGCCGGAGCGCAAGGAGCTCTCGGACGGCGTCAACGCGCTCGCGGAGCCGCTCTCCAAGCTGGCCGCGGCAGTCGCGAAGTAACAGGTACGGGCAACGGAGCAGGCGGGAGAGCACGATGACCGAGCCTCAGCCGGCGCAGCGGCCGGAGCCGGAAGACCGCGGCGCGAGCCAGGACACCCCCGCGGCCGCAGCCCCCGCGGCCGCGTCCTCCGCCGCCGCGCCCTCCCGGCGTGCCGTACTGGGCTGGGGCGGTGCCGGGCTTGCGCTCGGCGCCGCCGCGGCCGGTGGCGCGGCGGTGGCCTTCGGCGGCTCCCCGGACGCCGTACCGGTCGCCGCGGCCGGGGGCGCCGTACCGTTCCACGGCGCGCACCAGGCGGGCATCGCCAGCGCCGTGCAGGACCGCCTGCACTTCGCGGCCTTCGACGTGAAGACGAAGGACCGCGCCGAGCTGGTGGCGCTCCTGAAGGAGTGGACGCAGGCGGCCCGGCTGATGACGGCCGGCCTCCCGGTCGGCGAGGGCGGCTTCGGCGGCCTGCCGCAGGCCCCGCCGGACGACACGGGCGAGGCGCTGGGCCTGAAGGCCTCCCGCCTCACCCTGACCGTCGGCTTCGGCCCGGGGCTCTTCGCCAAGGACCGGTTCGGGCTGGAGGGCAGCCGCCCCGCCGCCCTGGTCGACCTGGAGCAGTTCCCCGGCGACAACCTGGACCCGGCCCGCTCCGGCGGCGACCTGTGCGTCCAGGCCTGCGCCGATGATCCCCAGGTCGCCGTGCACGCCATCCGCCAGCTCGCCCGCATCGGCTTCGGCCGGGTCGCGGTCCGCTGGTCGCAGCTCGGCTTCGGCAAGACCTCCTCGACCACCCCGGACGAGCAGACGCCCCGCAACATGATGGGCTTCAAGGACGGCACCCGGAACATCGCGGGCACCGACGCCGCCGCCCTGGACAAGCACGTGTGGGCCGGGGCCGGCGACGGCAGCGCCTGGATGGCCGGCGGCTCGTACCTGGTGGCCCGGCGCATCCGGATGAACATCGAGACCTGGGACCGCACCTCGCTGCAGGAGCAGGAGGACATCTTCGGCCGCGACAAGGGCGAGGGCGCCCCGGTGGGCAAGTCCAAGGAGCGCGACGAGCCGTTCCTGAAGGCGATGAAGCCTCAGGCGCACGTGCGCCTCTCGCACCCGGACAGCAACGCCGGGGCGACGCTCCTGCGCCGCGGCTACTCCTTCACCGACGGCACGGACGGGCTGGGCCGGCTCGACGCGGGCCTGTTCTTCCTGGCCTACCAGCGCGACGTCCGCACGGGCTTCGTCCCGATCCAGCGCAACCTCGCGCGCCACGACGTACTCAACGAATACATCCAGCACGTGGGTTCGGCCGTCTTCGCCGTCCCGCCGGGCGTCCGCGACAAGGACGACTGGTGGGGCCGGACGCTGTTCGCGTAAGCACCCGCCGGAGAGGAAGAACCGCCGTGTTCGGCAACTATCTGATCGGCCTGCGCGAGGGACTGGAAGCCAGCCTGGTCGTCTGCATCCTGGTGGCCTACCTGGTCAAGACCGACCACCGGGACGCGCTGCGCCCGGTGTGGACGGGCATCGCGACCGCCTGCGGGATCTCGCTGGCCTTCGGCGCGATGCTCGAATTCGGCACGCAGGAGCTGACCTTCGAGGCGCAGGAGCTCCTCGGCGGCGCGCTGTCGATCATCTCCGTGGGCCTGGTGACGTGGATGGTCTTCTGGATGAAGCGCACCGCGCGGCACCTGAAGGCCGAACTGCACGGCAGGCTCGACGCCGCGCTGGCCATGGGCACCGGCGCGCTGGTCGCCACCGCCTTCCTCGCGGTCGGCCGCGAGGGCCTGGAGACCGCCCTGTTCGTGTGGGCGTCGGTCCGGGCGAGCGGCGAGGGCTCCTCGGCGCCGCTGATCGGGGTGCTGCTGGGCATCGCCACCGCGATCGTGCTGGGCTGGCTGTTCTACCGGGGCGCGCTGCGGATCAACCTGGCGAAGTTCTTCACGTGGACCGGCGCCATGCTGGTGGTCGTGGCGGCAGGCGTGCTGGCGTACGGGGTCCACGACCTCCAGGAGGCCCGCTTCCTGGGCGGCCTGGGGAACAAGGCGTTCGACATCAGCACCACGGTCCCGCCGGACAGCTGGTACGGGACGCTGCTCAAGGGCGTCTTCAACTTCCAGCCGGACCCGACCGTGCTCCAGCTGACCGTGTGGGTGCTGTACCTGGTGCCGGTGCTGACCCTGTTCCTGGCGGGGCCGCGCACGCCGCGCACGCCGTCCGCACCGCCGGTGGCGCCGCCCGCCCCGTCCGCGGGCGCGGGCGCGGGCGCCGCGCAGGGCGGCTGAACCGCGCCGGGACCTGTCCCGTCAGGGGATCCGCACGCCCGCGCCGCCGACCCGCACCCGCGGGTCCCCGGCGCGCAGCTCCACGGTGAGCACCCCCGGGCGCCCCATGTCCTCGCCCTGGTGCAGCGTCAGCACCGCGTCCTGCGGGACCAGGCCCAGCTCCCGCGCGTACGCCCCGAACGCGGCGGCGGCGGCCCCCGTCGCCGGGTCCTCGACGACGCCGCCGACGGGGAAGGGGTCCCGCACGTGGAACTCCGCCGGGCCCGCCCGGTGCACCAGCTGGACCGTGACGAGGTCCAGGCGCCGCATCAGCGCCTCCAGCCGGGCGAAGTCGTAACGGAGGTCGGCGAGCCGGGCGCGGGTGGCGGCGCCGAGCACCAGGTGCCGGGCCCCGGCGTAGGCGATCCGCGGCGGGAACGCCGGGTCCAGGTCCGCCGCCGGCCAGCCGAGCGCGGCCAGCGCCTCGGCGAGGTCGGCGTCGGCGATCTCCTCGGTGTGCGGCTCGACGCTGGTCAGCACGGCCCGCAGCCGGCCCTCCTCGGAGGTGACCGAGACCGGAACGGCCCCGGCCCGCGTGGCGAACAGCAGCTCCCCGGGGCCGATCCGCTCGGCCAGCGCCACCGCGGTGGCCACCGTGGCGTGCCCGCAGAAGGGGACCTCGGTCTTGGGGCTGAAGTAGCGGACGGTGAAGGCCCGGCCCGGCTCGCCGCCCAGCCCCTGCGGGGGCGCGGTCAGGAAGGCCGTCTCGCTGTAGCCCAGCCCGGCGGCGATCTCCAGCATCGCGGCGTCGTCCAGCCCGGCCGCGTCGGGCACGACCCCGGCGGGGTTGCCGCCCGCAGGGTCGTCGGAGAAGGCGGTGTAGCGCAGCACTTCGGTCGTCATGACCGGCTCAACCTCCGCCGCCCGCACCCCATTCCCGGATCCGCCGCCTCAGCCGGCTCAGCCGCGCCCGACGTACGGCATGTTCGTCGCCATCACCGTGGCGAACTGCACGTTGGCCTCCAGCGGGAGCTCCGCCATGTGCAGCACCGTGCGGGCCACGTCGGCCGCGTCCATCACCGGTTCGACGGCGAGCTGCCCGTCGGCCTGGAGGATGCCCGTCTGCATCCGCTCGGTCATCTCGGTCGCCGCGTTGCCGATGTCGATCTGGCCGCAGGCGATGCGGTACGGACGCCCGTCCAGCGACAGGGACTTCGTCAGGCCGGTCACCGCGTGCTTGGTGGCCGTGTAGGCGATGGAGTGCGGGCGGGGCACGTGCGCCGAGATGGAGCCGTTGTTGATGATCCGGCCGCCCTGCGGGTCCTGCGCCCTCATCTGGCGGAAGGCCGCCTGGGCGCACAGGAACGCGCCGGTCAGGTTGACGTCGACGACCGAGCGCCAGGCCTCGTAGGTGATGTCCTCCAGGGCGACGCCGCCCGGGCCGAAGGTGCCCGCGTTGTTGAAGAGGAGGTCGAGGCGGCCGTACCGCTCCCGCACCGCCGCGAACAGGGCGGTCACGTCGCCCGGATCGCTCACGTCCGCCCGTACGGGGAACACGTCGGCGCCCGCCCCGGCCGCCCCGGCCGTGTCCTCCAGCGGCCCGGTCCGGCGGCCCGCCGCGGCCACGGCCCAGCCGGCCGCCGCCAGGGTGAGGGCCACGGAGCGGCCGATCCCGGAGCCGGCCCCGGTCACCACGGCGATCTTCTTCCCACTTTCGTTCATGGGGCCGCAGGGTACGTCACACCGGGCGCCCGCCTCCGGACGTTCCGATAGCTGAGAGCATGGGTCGGCCAGGGGTCAAAAATCAGACGAGATGACTGGAGTTCCGCATGTCGGAGAGAGGCCCCGCGACGGCCCCGTCGCACGAGTCGTCGCCCGAAACCACCTCCGCCCCCGCGGCCACCGCACCCCTGACGGCCGCCCGCCGCACCGGTCTGCTGGTCACCTTCATCCTCGGCGGGCTCACCGCCCTCCCGCCGCTGTCGATGGACATGTACCTGCCGGCCCTGCCGCAGGTCACGACCGCCCTGAACAGCCCGGCCGCGACCGTGCAGCTCACCCTCACCGCCTGCCTCGCCGGCATGGCGCTGGGCCAGCTCGTCATCGGCCCCATGAGCGACAAGTGGGGGCGCCGCAGGCCCCTGCTCGCGGGCATGGTCGTCTACGTCCTCGCCACCGCCATCTGCGCGCTGGCCCCGACCACCGAGCTGCTGATCGCCTTCCGGCTGCTCCAGGGCCTGGCCGGCGCGGCGGCGATCGTCATCGCCCGGGCCGTCGTGCGCGACCTGTACGACGGGGTCGAGATGGCCCGGTTCTTCTCCACCCTGATGCTCATCTCCGGGGCCGCCCCGATCGTCGCCCCGCTCATCGGCGGCCAGGTGCTCCGCTTCGCCGACTGGCGCGGGGTGTTCGTCGTCCTCACCGCCGTCGGGCTGGTGCTCACCCTGGTGGTGTGGCGCAGGCTCGACGAGACGCTGCCGCCCGAACGGCGGCACACCGGCGGCGTCGGCTCGGCCCTGCGCACCATGCGCGGGCTGCTCGGCGACCGGGTCTTCGCCGGCTACACCCTGGCCGGCGGCTTCGCGTTCGCGGTGCTGTTCTCGTACATCTCCGCCTCCCCCTTCGTGGTGCAGGAGATCTACGGCGCCTCACCGCAGACGTTCAGCCTGCTCTTCGGCCTCAACTCCGTCGGCCTGATCATCGTCGGCCAGGTCAACGGCAAGCTGCTGGTCGGCCGGGTCAGCCTGGACAAGGCCCTGGCCGTGGGCCTCGGGGTCATCACCGCCGCCTCCGTGGCGCTGCTGCTGATGTCGACCGGGGTGTTCGGGGAGGTCGGGCTGGTCCCGGTGTCCGCCGGGCTGTTCGTGCTGATGTCGGCGATGGGCCTGGTGCTGCCGAACACCAACGCGCAGGCGCTGATGCGGACCCCGCACGCGGCCGGCTCGGCCTCGGCGCTGCTGGGCACCTCCTCGTTCCTGGTCGGGGCGATCGCCTCGCCGCTGGTGGGGATCGCGGGCGAGGACACGGCGGTGCCGATGGCGGTGGTGCAGCTGGTCTGCTCGCTGCTGGCGGTCGGCTGCTTCCTCGGGATGTGCCGCCCCTGGCAGAGCCGCGAGCCGCAGGCCGCGTAACCGGCCGGGTACGGGTACGGGTCGGGTTCGGGGCCTGCGCCGGTACGGATACGGGTCGGGTACGGAGCCTGCGCCGGGCCGGCCGGGTACGCGGGCCCCGCGCGCGGCCCGGGGCCCCGCGGGGGCGCCGTAAACTTCGCGGGTGAACGCCACCACCCCCACCACCAGCGCCGAGACCCTCCGCAGCGTGCTCGGCGGGCTGCTCGACGGGCTCCCGCCGAAACAGGCCACCGCCGCCGTCGAGCGGCTCATCGCCAGCTACCGGGGGCAGACCCCCACGGACGCGCCCGTCCTGCGCGACCGCTCCGACGTGGTGGCGTACGCGGCCTACCGGATGCCCGCCACCTTCGAGGCCGTACGGGCCGCCCTGCACGCACTCGCCGAGGCGGCGCCCGGCTGGTCCCCCGCCTCTCACGCGGACGTGGGCGGCGGCACGGGAGCCGCGACCTGGGCGGTTGACGCCACCTGGGACGGCCCCCGCGAGACGACGGTGCTGGACTGGGCGGAGCCCGCGCTGGCCCTGGGCCGGGAGCTGGCGGGCGCCTCCTCCTCCCCGGCGCTGCGCGCGGCCGGGTGGCGGCGGGCCGTCATCGGCTCCGGGCTGGCCGTACCCGACGCAGACCTGGTGACGGTCTCGTACGTGCTCGGCGAGCTGACCCCGCAGGCGCGCACGGCCGTCGTCGCCGAGGCGGCGCGGGCCGGGCAGGCCGTGGTGCTGATCGAGCCGGGCACGCCCGAGGGGTACCTGCGCATCCGCGAGGCCCGTGAGCAGCTGATCGCGGCCGGGATGCGGGTGGCCGCCCCGTGCCCGCACGACGGGACCTGCCCGATCGAGGTCGGCCAGGACTGGTGCCACTTCTCGGCGCGCGTCAGCCGGTCCTCCCTGCACCGCAAGGTCAAGGGCGGCTCCCTCGCGTACGAGGACGAGAAGTTCAGCTACGTCGCCGCGACCCGCTTCCCGGTCGAGCCCGCCGCGTTCCGGATCACGCGGCGGCCGCAGATCCGCAAGGGGCTCGTCCTGCTGGAGCTCTGCGGTCCGCAGGACGGGGACGCGCCGGGCCTGACCCGGGCCACCGTGACCAAGCGCCACGGCGACCTCTACAAGGCCGCTCGGGACGTCGACTGGGGCCGGGAGTGGCCGCCGGCCCCGTAGGACCGGCGGCCCGGAGCCGCCCGCGGCGGGCGGCTCCGGAGCTGTCCGCGGCCTGTCCGCGGCGCGGGCCGCGGGCAGCCGCACCCGGCCCTAGGGCCGCAGCTCCTGGGTGCAGCACTTCACGCTGCCGCCGCCCTTGAGCAGCTCTCCCAGGTCCATCGGGACGGGCTCGAACCCCCGGTCCCGCAGCGGCTCCAGCAGTCCGGTGGCCGCTTGCGGGAGCAGGACGTGCCGACCGTCGGAGACGGCGTTCAGGCCGAGCGCGGCGGCGTCCTGCCCGTCGGCGATCAGGGCGTCCGGGAAGAGCCTCCGGAGCACGGCCCGGCTGCCCGGCGAGAACGCGTCCGGGTAGTACATGATCTCGTCGCCGTCCAGCACGCTGAGCGCCGTGTCCAGGTGGTAGTAGCGCGGATCGACCAGGTCGAGGCCGATGACCGGGCGGCCGAAGAACTCCTGGGCCTCGTCGTGCGAGAGCGGGCTGGAGCGGAAGCCCCGCCCGGCCAGCAGGTAGCCGGCGGTCACGGCGAAGTCGCCCTCGCCCTCGTTGACGTGGGCCGGTTCGTGGACGTCGCGGTACCCGTGGGACCGGAACCAGTCGAGGTGGATCGCGGCCTCGGCGGTCCGTTCCGGGTGGGCGAACCGGGCGCCGAGCACCCGTCCGTCGACGACCAGGGCGCCGTTCGCCGCGAAGACCATGTCGGGCAGCGCGGGGTCCGGTACGAGGGTCTCGACCGTGTGCCCGAGCGAGCGGTAGCGGTCCCTCAGGTCCTCCCACTGGGCGAGGGCGAGGGGCAGGTCCACCGGTTTCGTGGGATCCATCCACGGGTTGATGGAGTAGGTGACCTTGAAGTGTGCCGGTGGGCACATCAGGTAGCGCCGGGGTGTGGCGTCTCTGCGCAAAGAAGGCTCCTCACGACTTGCACGACTACGCGTCGCGTGTGGAGAGAATCGTCTCTCCTCCGGGGGAACGGCGCAGTCAACTGACCGGGTGGTTTAAGGGACCGCCGGGAAAAGACGAGACGTCTCGGGTTGGTACGTTCCCGGCATGACCAAGACCCCTGACGCCGCCCGCCGCAGCGACCGCTCCCGGCGCGCCATCCTCGACGCCGCGCTCGCCCTGGTCGGGGAGGTCGGCTACAACCGGCTGACCGTGGAAGCCATCGCGGCCCGCGCCGGGGTCGGCAAGCAGACCATCTACCGGTGGTGGCCGTCGAAGGCCGCGGTCCTCCTGGACGCCTCGCTGGCCCTCGCCGGGGACGCGGAGACGGAGGGCGGGTGGACCGGCTTCCCGGACACCGGGGACCTCGCGGCCGACCTGAAGTACGTACTGCGGGCGACCGTGGACGAGTTCGGCGACGCGAAGTACGAGGCCCCCGCACGCGCCCTGGCCGCCGCCGGGGCGACCGATCCCGGGCTCGGCGCCCGCTTCACGGAGCAGCTGCTGGAACCGCAGCTCGCGCTGTACGAGGAGCGTCTGCGCACGGCGCGGGAGGCGGGCCAGCTCGCACCGGACACGGATCTACGTCTGACGGTGGAGATGCTGCTCGGGCCGCTGACGTACCGCTGGCTGCTGCGCACGGGCCCGCTCACGCACGCGTACACCGACGCGCTCGTGGACCGGGTGCTGGGCGGGGTGTCAAACGTCACCGAGGGCTAGGCGGGGCGGGACGGACGGCACCTCGGGAACATATGCCCGAATAGTGTGCTTATCTTGGGGTTGTCCACTGCCCCTCCCCAACCCCCCGGTTGAGGAGTCCGGTCACCCGGGGCGCAGGATGGTGGGAGCATGTGAGCGTCTGCCGGGTTAACGGTTCGGTTTGGTGAGGGGATAGATGGGGTCTGAGTCCGGCCGCGTCAAACGCGGCGAGCAGAGCAGGATGTCCCAGTGGCTGCGCCGGCGGCAGAAGCCCACCGCCGAGGATCCCGGACGCGAGCGCGAGGCGCTCCTCCTGGCCGCCGCCGCCGCCGGCCTGCCGCTCTCCCCCGCCGCCCACCCCGTCGGCTACCGGTGTTCGTGCGACCGGATCGGCTGTCCGACGCCCGCGCGGCACCCCGTCTCCTTCGCCTGGCAGACCCAGTCCACCACCGACCGCGCCCAGGTCGAGCGCTGGGCCCGCAACCAGCCCCAGGCCAACTTCATCACCGCGACGGGCATGGTCCACGACGTGCTCGACGTGCCCCTCGAAGCCGGCGCCGGCGCACTGGCCCGCCTGCTGGAGGCCGGGATCGACGTCGGTCCGGTCGCCGAGTCGGGCGGTACGGGCGACCAGGCCCGGATGCTGTTCTTCACGGCCACCCGCGGCACCCCCGAGGACGAGGACGAGTGGTGGCCCTGCGAGCTGGACTGCCACCCCGAGACGATGGACGAACACCCCGGCCTGCGCTGGCACTGCCGCGGCAGCTACGTCCTGGTACCGCCGGCGGCGCTCCCCGGTGACGAGGCGGTGACCTGGCTCCGCGGCATCGAGCACCCCCTCCCGGACCCGCTGACCCTGCTGGAGACCCTGACCGACGCCTGCGCCCAGTACGCCGGCGCCTCGGACCAGGTCCCGGCCACGGTCGCCTGGCCGCTCGGCCGCGCGTAGCCCCTGCGGGCAGCGGGCCGGCGACGCGCGCGGCCCCGTCAGACGGCGGGGCGGGGCAGCAGCGCAAGTGGCGGATCGGGCGGTCCGGCCCGGTGCCTCAGCGGCTCAGTGGATCTGGGACACGACCACGTCGAGCGACCAGGCCTTGCCGGCCTTCGCGGGGGCCCCGGCCTCGACGGTGTAGCCCAGGTCCCGCAGGGCCTCGACCAGCTCGGCGGGCGCGGCCGGAACGGCCCCCGCCAGCAGCAGGTCCCGGACCATCCGGCCCTTCGTCGCCTTGTTGAAGTGGCTGACCACCGACCGCTTCTCCACGCCGTCGACGATCTGCGCGTGCAGCACCCGCACGGTCGCGGTCCGCCCCGCCACCTCGCCCTTCGGCTTCCACGCGGACGCGTACGCCGACGAGCGCAGGTCCAGGACCAGGCCCTCCCCGGCTGTCTGCGGCAGAACCTGCGCCATCGGACCGCGCCAGTACGCGCCGAGCGCGCCCAGCCCCGGCAGTTTCACGCCCATCGAGCAGCGATACGAGGGGATGCGGTCGGTGACCCGGACCGCGCCCCACAGGCCGGAGAACACGAGCAGCGCGTCATCGGCGAGCTTGCGCGCCTCCGGGGTCAGGCCGGCGAGGTCCAGGGCGTCGTACAGGACGCCTGTGTAGACCTCGCCCGCCGGGCGGGCGGCCGCCGTGCGCAGCTCCGCGTTCTTGGCGACCTCACCGCGCAGTCCCTCGCTCAGGCCCAGCACCTCGCGCGCCGCGGTGTCGTCGTCCGCGCCGCACAGGGCGACCAGCTCCTCCAGTACCGCGGCACGGGCCGGGGCCAGGCCGGGCAGGGACAGCGACCCGGGCGTCAGCGGTGCGCCGGAGCCGCCGGCGGCCTTTCCCTCGGAGGGCGGCAGCAGCACGAGCACGGTGGTTCTCCTTCGGTACGACACGGCGCAGGGGATGCGGCCCCGGAGCCAGGGTAGACGGCTCGCCGTGCCGCTCCGGCCGGACGGCCCTACGCTCGGTCCATGCCACGCCGTCACCTGCACATCACCGGCGCAGACGGGGCCGCCCTGCGGGCGGCGCTGCGTGACCTGCGGACGAAGCCGGAGGTTCCGCAGGAGTTCCCGGCCGAGGTGCTCGCCGAGGCGGAGCGGGCCGCCCGCGGCCCCCGGCTGCCGGAGTACGACGCCACCGAGCTGCCCCTCTTCACCATCGACCCGCCGGCCTCCGTCGACCTCGACCAGGCCATGCACCTGGCGAGACGGCCCGGTGGCGGCTACCGCGTGCACTACGCGATCGCCGACGTGGCCGCCTTCGTCACCCCCGGCGGCCCGCTCGACGCGGAGGCCCACCGCCGCGTCACCACCCTGTACTTCCCCGACGGCCGGGTACCGCTGCACCCGGCCGTGCTCTCGGAGGGGGCGGCCAGCCTGCTGCCCGACCAGACCCGCCCGGCGCTCCTGTGGCGCCTCGACCTCGACCCGGACGGCCGCACCGAGGCCGCCGACGTACGCCGCGCGCTGGTCCGCAGCCGGGCCAAGCTCGACTACGACGGGGTCCAGAAGGCCATCGACACCGGCGCAGCCGAGGAACCCCTCGCCCTCCTCGCGGACATCGGCCGGCTCCGCGAGGCCCTGGAGCGCGAGCGCGGAGGCATCTCGCTGAACGTGCCCGAGCAGGAGGTCGTCGGGCACGACGGCACCTACCGCCTCGCGTACCGCGCCGCGCTGCCCGCCGACGGCTGGAACGCGCAGATCTCCCTCATGGCCGGCATGGCCGCCGCCGACCTGATGCTCGCCGCCGGGACCGGCATCCTGCGCACCCTGCCCACCGCGCCGGACGGCGCCGTCGGGCGGCTGCGCAGGGCGGCGAAGGCCCTGGGGATCGACTGGCCGCACCACGTCCCGTACGCCGAACTCGTCCGCTCCCTCGATCCGCACCGCCCCGCCCACGCCGCCTTCCTCCAGGAGTGCACCACCCTGCTGCGGGGCGCGGGCTACACCGTCTTCACCGGCGGCCAGACCCCCGATCCGGCGGTCCACGCGGCGGTGGCGGCCCCGTACACGCACTGCACGGCGCCGCTGCGCCGGCTGGTCGACCGCTACAGCGGCGAGCTGTGCGTGGCGGCGGCCGCCGGGGCCGGGACGCCCGAGTGGGTGCTGTCGGCGCTGGCGGCCCTGCCGCGGGAGATGGCCGACGGCACGCGGCGGGCGAACGCCGTCGAGCGGGAGTGCGTGGACCTGGTCGAGGCCGCCCTGCTCAGGGACCGCGTCGGGGAGGCCTTCGAGGCGACGGTGATCGACGTCCGGGAGCACGAGCCGCTGGTCGGCACGGTCCAGTTGGCGGACCCCGCGGTCGTGGGCCGCGTCCAGTCCGCCGGGCCGGCGCTCCCGCTGGGCGAACGCGTCCGGGTCCGGCTGACGGAGGCGGACCCCGGCACGGCGAAGGTCCTGTTCGCCCTGGCCTGAGCGGACGATGTGGACGGTGCGGGCGGGCCGGGCCGGGTCCGGGGCCGTCAGGCGGGCTGCCGCAGGGCGCCCACCAAGGCGCGCGGATCGTCGGCGTGGAAGCGGATCGTACGGGCCTCGCCCCGCCCGCCGAGCGGGCGGGTGAAGGGCAGGGGCCGGTTCAGCTCCACGGTCACCGAGGTCTGGCTGGTACGTCGCGGACCTCGTCGAGGGCGAGGCCGAGCTCGGTGAGCCGGCGCACGCGGGCGAGCAGGACGGCGTCGCGGATGCTGTAGGCCGGTAGCCGTTGGGGCGCCGCTCCGGTTCCGGGAGCAGCCCGACATGGTGGTAGTGCCGGATCGCCCGGGTGGTGAGCCCGACGAGCGCGGCGATCTCTCCGATCCGCATGCCCTCCAGTAGGAACCCTGCCGCTGCGTCAAGGTCAAGGCGGGGCGCGGCCCCGGGTAGCATGGTCGGCACGACAGACGAGTCGGCCGGGCGGCCGCGTCGGGGTCTCCGGATCCCGCCGAGGAACGTCCGGGCTCCACAGGGCGGGGTGGTGGGTAACGCCCACCCGGGGTGACCCGCGGGACAGTGCCACAGAAAACAGACCGCCTGCGGCTTCGGCCGCCGGTAAGGGTGAAACGGTGGTGTAAGAGACCACCAGCGCCTGGGGTGACCCAGGCGGCTAGGTAAACCCCACCCGGAGCAAGGTCAAGAGGATCCGTCCCCGGACGGGTCTGCGCGAACGCTTGAGGGCTGCCCGCCCGATGTTCGCGGGTAGACCGCACGAGGCCGGCGGCAACGCCGGTCCTAGATGGATGGCCGTCTCCCCGGCGACCGCGAGGTCTCCGGGAGACAGAACCCGGCGTACAGGCCGGCTCGTCTGCCGCTCTCCGCCCCGCCCCGGCTCACCCCGGGCCCGGGGCGGTTTTTTCACGCCGAGTCCCGTCCGGCCCGGCCCGCCGCGGGAGGGCGGCGGTCTCGCCTGGCGGACCGGGTCGCACCGGGTCCTCCCCGGGACGGATCCTTGGCCCATGAGCAGAGAACGGTGCGACAGGTGTGAACTGATCGTCGGCGAAGGCTGCGACTGTCCCGCCAACGGAAGCAGCCCCCGCGCGGTGGACGCGGCCACGGCCGCCCCCCGGGCCCGTCCGGGTTTCGCCTGCGACAGGATCCTGATCTCTCCCCAGGGGTACGCGCACGTCCCGCAGGGCTGCGTCCACTGCGTGGAGTCCCCGGAGGAGGCCGGGTGGGGGTGGATCCCCGACCCGCCGGCCGGGCAGTGGGCGGGGCTGGGCGAGGACCGCCCGGCGCGGGCCACCGCGGGCAACCTCGCCCGTACGGCCCGGCGGCGCTGTCCGGACTGCGAGCAATTCCTCGGCTGATCCGGCCCGGCGGGACCGCGCTCCGGCCGGCCCGTGCCCCGCGCGGCCCGTGCCGCGGCCGGTGGCGGGGCGACGGCGGCCGGCGGAACGGGGCGTCAGCGCAGGTGCGCGGTGTCGTTGAGCAGGCGGACCGAGGCGTTGCCGTCGGCGTAGTAGGCCACCTCCGACACCGAGGCCGCCGACAGCTCCATGCGGAACAGCGACTCCGGCGGGGCGCCCAGGGCCAGCCGGACCAGGATCTTCACCGGGGTCACGTGCGTGACCAGCAGCGTGGTGCGGCCCGCGTGCGCGGCCAGCAGCCGGTCCCGGGTCGCGGAGATCCGGCGGGTGGCGGCCGCGAAGCTCTCGCCGCCACCCGTGGGGGCCGCGCGGGGGGAGTCCAGCCAGGCCTGGAGGTCGTCCGGGAAGCGCTCCCGCACCTCGGCGAAGGTCAGCCCCTCCCAGGCGCCGAAGTCCACTTCGCGCAGGCCCTCTTCGACCGTCACGGTGAGCCCGAGCCGGTCCGCGACGGCCCGGGCGGTCTCGCGGCAGCGGCGCAGCGGGGAGCTGACCACCGCCTGGACGGTGCCGCGGGCCGCGAGGGACTCGGCGACGGCCGCCGCCTGGCGACGGCCGGCCGCGGACAGCTCCGGGTCGGAGCCGCCGCTGCCGGAGAAGCGCTTCTGCGGGGTGAGGGCGGTCTCGCCGTGGCGCAGCAGCACGA
This sequence comes from Streptomyces sp. NPDC058619, assembly GCF_042717785.1. Classification (NCBI taxonomy): domain Bacteria; kingdom Bacillati; phylum Actinomycetota; class Actinomycetes; order Kitasatosporales; family Streptomycetaceae; genus Streptomyces; species Streptomyces sp. NPDC058619. Next base: position 56,190 of record NZ_JBHXQN010000011.1, on the reverse strand, counting down.
AGGTGGCGGGGGTGCCCATGTCGGGGCCCCAGCCGGGGACGGCCGTGCCCGCCGCCGCGGTCTCCGACGTCCCGGAAGCGGGAGACGCGTCCCCGCCTGCGTCCTCGCCCATGTCCGCGCCCATGTCCGCGCCCATGTCCGCGCCCATGTCCGCGTCCGCGAACAGCGTGTCGGCGCGGGCGGGCTCCGCCGCGGCGCGGGCGCGCGTGCCCGCGCCGGAGGCGAGGGCGGCCCGTACCGCCGACGCCCCGGCCGCGGCGTCCCCGACGGGACCCGACGGCGGCGGGGTGGCCAGGGCGCGGGCGGCGCCCCGGTCGAAGACCGCCGTGGAGCCCGACGGCTCCCACCGCTCGCCTCGCTTGCCCGCGTCCATCGCCTCGTTGGCGAGCCGGTCCGCGTGCTTGTTCTGCTCGCGCGGGATCCACTCGTACGTCACCTGCGCGCGCGGCAGGATCTTCGCCGCCTCCGCCGCGAGCGGCTTCATGTCCGGGTGCTTGATCTTCCAGCGGCCCGACATCTGCTCGACGACGAGCTTGGAGTCCATCCGGACCAGCACCTGCGCGTCCGCGGCGAGTTCGCGCGCCGCCCGGAGCCCGGCGATCAGGCCCCGGTACTCCGCCACGTTGTTCGTCGCGACGCCGATCGACTCGGCGCGCTCGGCGAGCGTCTCGCCCGTCGCCGGATCGAGGACGACCGCGCCGTAGCCGGCGGGCCCCGGGTTGCCCCGGGAGCCGCCGTCCGCCTCCACGACGACCCGGACGAGCCTCTGCATCAGACGCCCGAGTCGGCCGTACGGACCAGGATGCGGCCGCAGTTCTCGTGGCGTACGACCTGGTCGCGCGGCTGGGCCTTGATCTCGTTGACCTCGGCCATGTCGAGCTCCAGGCGGCAGCCCTCGCAGCGGCGCTGGTACAGGCGCGCGGCGCCGACCCCGCCCTGCTTCACGCGGATCTTCTCGTACAGCGCCATCAGGGCTTCCGGCATGGAGCCGACGATGACCTCGCGGTCCTTATCGATCTTGGCGACCTCGGCGTCGATCTCGGCGGTGGCCGCGTCGCGGCGCGCGGTGGCGTCCGCGGTCTCGGCCTCCAGGGAGGTGACCCGCCCGGTCAGGCCGGCGACCCGCTCCTGCGCGGCCTCCAGACGTTCCATGACCTCCAGGACCAGGTCCTCCAGGTCGCCCTGGCGCTTGGCGAGGGAGACGACCTCGTTCTGCAGGTTCGCCAGGTCGCGCGCCGAGACGCCGACGCCCGAGTCCAGCCGCTGCTGGTCGCGGGCGGCGCGCGTGCGCACCTGGTCCACGTCCTGCTCCGCCTTGGTCTGCTCGCGCGCGGTGTCGCTGGCCTGGGTCTGGGCGGCGACGAGGAAGTCGCGCTGCTGGACGAGGTCCTTGGTGAGCGTGTCGAGCTCGGCGTGCTCGGGCAGCGACTTGCGCTTGTGGGCGAGCTGAGACAGCCGGACGTCCAGGGCCTGGACGTCGAGAAGTCGGATCTGGTCGGCGGGCTCGGCGTTCAGTTGGGGGCTCCAGAGATAGAAGGGGTGCTTACGGACGGCGCGTGCGCCGTCCACGGGTCGGTGACCGTGCGCGAGACGTGGGTACGCAGACCCCAGCCGTGGCGCTCGGAGATCGCGTCGAGCTGCGCGGCGGCCTGCTCGCACCAGGGCCACTCGGTGGCCCAGTGGGCGGCGTCCACGAGGGCGAGCGGGGTCTGCTCGCGGGCCTCGGACACGGGGTGGTGGCGCAGGTCGGCGGTCAGGAAGGCGTCGACGCCGGCGGCCCGCACCTGGTCGAAGAGGCTGTCGCCGGAGCCGCCGCTGACGGCGACGGTACGGATGACCGCGTCCGGGTCGCCCGCGACGCGGACGCCCTGCGCGGTGTGCGGCAGCCGGGCGGCGGCGCGGGCGGCGAACTCGCGCAGGGTCTCGGGGTGGTCCAGCTCGCAGATCCGGCCGAGGCCGCGGCGGCCGGCCGGGTCGCTCGGGTCGGGTACGAGGGGTCCGGTGATCCGCAGGTCCAGGGCGCCCGCGAGGGCGTCGGAGACGCCGGGGTCGGCGGTGTCGGCGTTGGTGTGGGCCACGTGCAGCGCGATGTCGTTCTTGATCAGCGTGTGCACGACGCGGCCCTTGAAGGTGCCGGCCTCGACGGTGGTGGTGCCCCGCAGGTAGAGGGGGTGGTGGGTGACGATCAGGTCGGCTCCCAGCTTCACCGCCTCGTCGGCGATCTCCCGGACCGGGTCGACGGCGAACAGGACGCGGGTGACCTGGGTGTCGGGGTCGCCGCAGACGGTGCCGACGGAGTCCCACTCCTCGGCCCGCGAGGGGGGCCAGAGAACGTCCAGCGCGGCGATGACTTCAGAGAGACGGGGCACGGGCCAAGGCTACCGTCCGTGGCGACCGGCCCAAGGCCCCACCGGCCCCGGAGTCCGCGGGGCCGCCGGGCGGCGCGGGGCCGCCGGGTGCGGGGGCCGGCCCACCGGGGGGCGGGCGGTCGGGAGCGGGCCGGGAGCCGGTGGGGGCCGCCCGGACGCCCGGTACGGCACGCCTAACCGATTCTGCACCCCAATCGCCCCGTTATCGCACAGCACAATCGGCACCTTCCGCACAGCCGAATCGAGGCGTGGCCACCCGTATGTGTGAAGCGGAGTTGCTGGTGTTGTTCGGCGTGACGTGCGAAAACTAGCTTCCACTCCGGAGGTGACGCACGGATGACTGTCTGTGCCATCGAGATGACGACCACGACCCCGTTCACGATCGCCGCGGACGGGTCGTACGCCGCCCGGCTCGCCGGGGACGGACAGGCGCGGTACGTGGAGCGCTGGACCCTCGCCGGGCCCGAGGCGTACGCGGTGCCGCTGCCGCTCGCACAGCCCGAGGAGGCCGACAGCGAGGTGCTGCCGCTGGCGGACGGCCGGGTGCTGATCCACCGGCGGGTGGCGGACCGGCACGCGTTCGCCCTGCTGTACCCGACCGGCGCCGCCTCCGGGCCGCGCACCGGGGAGCTGTCCCTCGGAGCGGTGGACTGGGAGGAGGGCGTCCTGGTCACGATGCTGCCGCCGTCGCCGGACGGGCACTCGGCCTTCGCCCTGGCCTCGTCCGACGACGGGACCACGGTCTGGCGGGTGGCCGGCGGCCCCTTCGGGCCCCAATGGGTCGCCCGCCTCCCGGGACGGTGCTCCGGCGGCGTCTGGCTGGACCGGTCCGGCCGGCTGCTGGCCCTGGACCGCGAGCTGGACGGCACCGTCAAGGCCGTCGCCGTCGACGTGGGGTGCGGGCAGGTGTCGCCGCTGCTCCAGATCACCGAGGACAGCGACGACCGGCTGCTGCTGGCCGACCCCGACAGCGGGCTGCTGCTGCTCCGCTCCGACGCGCCGGGCGATCCGCGCCTCGGCTGGGGGGTGCTGGGCAGTTCCCTGCCGGTTCGCTTCCCCGAGTGCCTGCGCGCGGACGGGGCCTCGGCCGTGCCGTTCGCCGTGCAGCCGGGCCAGGCGCTGATGCCGGAGACCTGCGGGGTCGCGCTGCGGCTGGAGGGGGGCGGGCTCGCCCTGTGGCGGCCCGCCGACCGGCAGGTGTTCCGGCTCGGCGCCCCGGTGGGCTGGCTCGGGGGGACCGGCCTGTGGAGCGCGGAGGGCCGGCTGCACCTGCCGTACGCGACGCTCGAGGTGCCCTGCGGGATCCTCGGGATGAGCCTGCCGGTGACGCCCCCGCCGCCGGTCCGTGTGGACCCGCCGCCGGCGGCGCCGCGCCCGGTGCCGCTGCAGCAGGCTCCGCTGCGGTGACACCGGGCGCGCACGGGCCGGCGCCGGCGGACCGGCACCGGCGGCCGTCAGCCGTGCTTGAGGCCCAGCACCTCCGTGGCCGCGAAGGTCTCGTTCGCCGGGCGCGCCTCGTAGTGCGGGGTGAGGAGCTCGTCGAGCTCCTCGTAGGAGAAGGACTCCTTGGCGGTGTCGAACTTGGCCGCCACCCTGGGGCGTTCCATCACGACGACGATCCCGCCGTGTACGACGAACAGCTGCCCGTTGGCCTTGGCGGAGGCGGGCGAGGCGAGGTAGCCGACGAGCGGGGACACGTGCTCGGGGGCGAGGGCGTCGAGCTTGCCCTCCTCCGGGACCTGGAACCCGGCGAAGACGTCCTCGGTCATCCGGGTGCGGGCGCGCGGGCAGATGGCGTTGGCCGTCACCCCGTACTTCGCGAGGGCCAGGGCGGTGGAGGTCGTCAGGCCGACGATGCCGCCCTTGGCCGCCGCGTAGTTCGGCTGGCCGGCCGAGCCGCCGAGGAAGGCCTCGGAGGAGGTGTTGACGATCCGGCCGTAGACCGGGCCCCCCGCAGCCTTCGAGCGCTCCCGCCAGTGCACGGAGGCGAAATGGGTGGTGTTGAAGTGGCCCTTGAGGTGGACCCGGATGACCGAGTCCCACTCCTGCTCCGACATCGAGAAGACCATCCGGTCGCGCAGGATGCCCGCGTTGTTGACCAGGACGTCCAGCTTCCCGAAGCTGCTGACCGCCAGCTCGACGAGCTCGCGCGCCTGCTCGAAGTCGGCCACGTCACCCAGGTGCGCCACCGCCTGCCCGCCCGCGCCGCGGATCTCCGCGGCCACCTCCTCCGCGGGAGCGGCCGAGGCCTCGCCTGAGCCGTCCCGGCCGGGCTGGCCGAAGTCGTTGACGACCACGCTCGCGCCGAGCCGTGCGAGCTCGACCGCCTCGGCCCGGCCGAGGCCCCGGCCGGCGCCGGTGACGATGGCGGAGAGTCCCTCAAGTGGCAGTGACATCCGTACGGTTCCTCTCGAAACGGGTCAGAGTTCGATGCAGGTGCGCAGGGCGGTTCCGGTGCGCATCTGGTCGAGGGCGTCGTTGATCCCGGCGAGCTGCACCCGGTGCGTGATCAGGCTCGCCAGGTCCACCCGGCCGGCCCGCCACAGGGCGATGGTGCGCTCGTAGGAGCGGAGCACGTCGCCGCCGCCGTACATCGACGGCAGGATCCTCTTCTCGTCGAAGAACAGCGAGAACATGTCGATCTGGAAGGTGTCGTCCATGGCGCCGGCGCCGACCACGCACACGGTGCCGCCGCGCCGGGTCATCTTGTACGCGGTCTGGGCGGTGGCGGACTTGCCGACGACCTCGAAGACGTAGTCGAAGCCCTCGCCGCCGGTGATGCGGTTCTTGGCGTCGTCGAAGGCGTCCGGTGCGACGGCCTCGGAGGCCCCGAAGCGCAGGGCGGCCTCCCGCCGCGTCTCCACCGGGTCGACGGCGACGATCTGGGCGGCGCCCTGGACCTTGGCGCCTTGGATGACGGAGATGCCGACGCCGCCGCAGCCGATGACGGCGACGGAGGAGCCGGCCTCCACCTTGGCGGTGTTGATCGCGGCGCCGAGGCCGGTGGTGACGCCGCAGCCGATGAGGGCGGCGATGTCGAACGGCACGTCGTCGGGGATCGGTACGGCGCTCGCGGCGTCGACGACGAGTTCCTCGGCGAAGGTACCGGTGGCGGCGAAGCCGAAGATGTCGCCGCCCGCACGGCGGAAGTTGGGGGTGCCGGCGTTGACCAGGCTGGCCAGGCAGAGGTGGCCCTGACCGCGCTTGCAGGACGGACACCGGCCGCACGGCGGCAGCCAGCAGACGAGGACCCGGTCGCCCTGTTCCAGGTGCGTGACCCCGTCGCCGACGTCGGCGATCACCCCGGAGCCCTCGTGGCCGGGGATGAAGGGGGCCGGCTGCGGCAGGATCCCGCTCATCGCGGAGAGGTCGGAGTGGCACAGGCCGGTGGCCTTGACGCGGATCTTCACCTTGCCGGGACCGAGGCCCACGGCCTCCATGTCGTCGACGACCTCCAGCTTGTCCTGGCCGATCTCGCTCTGCAGTGCTGCGCGCACGGTGCGGCTCCTTCTGTCGGTCTGTCTTAAGCGTGTTCGACGACGGTGTCGGCGAGGACCGGCGCGTCGTCCCGGTCGGCGACGGTCACCGACACCAGGACGCGGCCGGGCTCACGCCACATCCGGATGCGCAGCGTCTCGCCCGGGAAGACGATCCCGGCGAAGCGCGTGCGGTAGGCGCGGACCCGGGAGACGTCCCCGTCCAGCACCGTGTCGACGACGGCCTTGAGGGTCATCCCGTACGAGCACAGGCCGTGCAGGATCGGCCGGTCGAAGCCGGCCAGCTTGGCGAACTCGGGGTCGGCGTGCAGGGGGTTCCAGTCGCCGGAGAGCCGGTAGAGCAGCGCCTGGTCCTCGCGGATGGTGCGCTCCTCGGTCCGGTCGGGCGCGCGCTCGGGCAGCTCCTCGCGGACGGAGGGCCCGCGCTCGCCTCCGAAGCCGCCCTCGCCGCGTACGAAGATCTGCGCGTCGCTGGTCCACAGCGGCCCGTCGGCGTCGGCGACCTCGGAGCGCAGGACGATGACGGCCGCCTTGCCCTTGTCGTAGACGGCGGCGACCTTGGCGGTGGTGGTGGCCTCCCCTTTGACGGGGATGGGCCGGTGCAGCCGGATGGACTGGCCGCCGTGCAGGACGGCGGCGAGATCCACGTCGATACCGGGGGCGGCGAGGCCGCCCATCATGGCCATGCCGGCGCCTGCGACGGTCGCGAAGCTGGGGAGGACGTGGAGCGTGGACTCCAGGGTGTAGCGCAGCTCGTCGGGGTCGGTGGCGGGCAGGCCCGCGCCGAGGCCGAGGTGGTAGAGCTGGATGTCCTTGTGGTCCCAGCCGATGTCCCCCCGGCGGGGGTCTGCGGCGAGGGCCTTGGCGGCATCGATCGGCATGAGGATGCTGCTCCTTGTCCTGTGGAAGACCTCGGCGCGGCCGTCCGCACCGTCGGCCGCACCGAGGTCGTATGCGGGACCGGCACGGGAGCACGTTCTAGAACGCGTTCTAGGACTGGGCCGGTGAAGGAATGTATAACGCACCCCCCAGCAGTTGGGAAGACTCCCGGCCCGACTCCTGACTGGACGTCAGATGCGATGTCCGCCGGGCGCGCTCTGTCCCGATCGGAGGCCGGAGGCCTAACCTGACCGGGTGGATGAAATGCCCGTTGCGCACCGGCCTGCCCGATCCCTGCGCGTGCTGCTGCACCCGCCGAACCCGGCGCTGGCCATACGGCTGGGCCTCCAGCCGGACATCGAGGTCGTACGGGACCAGCTGGCGCGCCCGGCGGTCGCACTGGTGGAGGAGGTGGCCTCGGTCGGGGAACTGCTGGCGGAGGACCCGGAGTGCCGGGTACTGGTCCTGACGGGGTCCGCGCACCCGGGCCTGGCGGCCGCCGTACTGGCCGCGGGGGCGGCGGGGCTGGTCCTGCGGGACGGTCCGCTGGAGGACCTGGCGGACGCGGTCCGCCGCGCCTCCCGCGGCGAAACGGTGGTCGACCCGGCCCTGACCGGCCCGTAACCCCGCCCCGGGGCTCCGCCCCGGCCCCCATCGCCCGGCTCCCCGGAACCCCGGTCCTTACCGCCACGCCGGCGTTTGAGGCGCGGGGTGCGGGGCGAGCCCCGGGAGGAGGTGCGCCGGCGGACCGGGCCCCGCCCGGGTGGGCCCGCCACCCCGCCGGGAGGCTAACGGCGCAGGAGCGTGACCACCGCCGCACCCCCCAGCCCGATGTTGTGGGCGAGGCCCACCCCCGCCCCCGGTACCTGCCGCGCCCCCGCCTCGCCCCGCAGCTGCCACACCAGCTCCGCCGCCTGCGCGAGCCCGGTCGCCCCCAGCGGGTGCCCCTTCGAGATGAGCCCGCCGGACGGGTTGACGACCCACCGCCCGCCGTACGTCGTCGCCCCGCTCTCCACCAGCTCCCCCGCGGCGCCGTCCCCGCACATGCCCAGCGCCTCGTACGTCAGCAGCTCGTTGATCGAGAAGCAGTCGTGCAGCTCCACCACGTCCACGTCCTCGATGCCGAGCCCCGACGCCTCGTACACCTGCCGCGCCGCCGCGGCCGTCATCGGCTTGCCGACCACGTCGATGCACGAACCCGACGCGAACGACGCCTCCGTGTCCGTCGTCATCGACTGCGCCACGATCTCGACCGCCTTGTCGTGCAGCCCGTGCCGCACCACGAACCGCTCCGAGACCACCAGCGCCGCCGCCGCGCCGTCCGAGGTCGGCGAGCACTGGAGCTTGGTCAGCGGGTCGTGGATCGGCTTGGCCGCCAGGATGTCCTCCACCGAGTACACGTCCTGGAACTGCGCGTTCGGGTTGTTCGCCGAGTGCCGGTGGTTCTTGGCGCCCACCGCCGCCAGCTGCGCGGCCGTGGTCCCGTACCGCTCCATGTGCTCGCGCGCCGCGTTCCCGAAGATCTGGGCCGTGGGCGGGGACATCTCGAAGCCGTGCCCGGCGGCCATGATCCCGTAGTGCCGGGCCACGGGCGAGGTCTTGAAGTCCCCGCCGTCCGCGCCACCGCCCAGCGCGCCCCGCTTCATCTTCTCGAAGCCGAGCGCCAGCACGCAGTCGCTGATGCCGCCCTCGACGAACTGCCGCGCCATCATCAGCGCCGTCGAACCGGTCGCGCAGTTGTTGTTGACGTTGTAGACCGGGACCCCGCTCAGCCCCAGTTCGTACGCCGCCCGCTGGCCTGCCGTGGAGGCCTGGAAGCAGTAGCCCACCGGCACCTGTTCCACCAGCCCGTAGTCCACGCCCGCGTCCGCGAGCGCCGCCGACCCGGCCTCCTTCGCCATGTCCCAGTACTGCCAGTCCCTCGACTCCGGCTTCTCGAACTTCGTCATGCCGACGCCCACGATGTACGACTTCATGTCCCTGCTGTCCCTTCGGTCACTGTGAGTCCGGTCAGTCCCCGTGCGTCCGGTCAGTCCCTGGGGAGGCCGAGGATCCGCTCGGCGACGACGTTCAGCTGGACCTGCGTGGTGCCCCCGGCGATGGTCAGGCAGCGGGACATGAGCATCCCGTGCACCGCCCGCTCCCCCGCCCCCTCCCGCACCGCGCCCGCGGGCCCCAGCAGTTCGAGCGCGAGCTCGGCGGTCCGCTGCTGGTGCGGGGTCTGGACGAGCTTGCGTACGGACGCGCCCGCGCCCGGCTCCAGCCCCGAGACCTGCTGGAGGGTGGTACGCATCCCGATGCAGGCCAGCGCGTGCGCCTCGGCGGCCAGCGCCCCGATCCGGGCCCGGTACGCGCCGTCGAGCGCATCGGAGCGGGCGATCAGCGCCTCCAGGCCGGTGTCGAAGGTCATCTGGTCGGCCATGTGGACCCGCTCGTTGCCCAGGGTGTTGCGGGCGACCTTCCATCCCCCGTCGGCCGCCCCGACGAGCGCGTCGGCGGGCAGTGACACGTCGTCGAAGTACACCTCGTTGAAGAGCGCCTCGCCGGTGAGCTCCTTGAGCGGCCGGACGTCGATGCCGGGGGTGTTCTTCATGTCGACGATGAAGTAGCCGAGGCCCTTGTGCTTGGGCGCGGCCGGGTCGGTCCGGGCGAGGAGGATGCCGAAGTCGGCGCTGTGCGCGGAACTCGTCCACACCTTCTGTCCGTTGACCCTCCAGCCGCCGTCCCCGGTGCGCTCCGCCCTGGTCCTCAGCGAGGCCAGGTCGGAGCCGGCTTCCGGCTCGGAGAACAGCTGGCACCAGGTGGTGTCCCCGCGCAGCGTCGCCGGCAGGTGCGTCCCGATCTGCTCCGGGGTGCCGTAGGCGAGCAGCGAGGGCACGACCCAGGTGGCGATCCCCAGGTCGGCGACCTTGACCCCGGCCGCCCGCAGCTCCTGCTGGACGACGAGCTGCTCGACGGGTCCGGCGCCCAGCCCGTACGGGGGCGGCAGGTACGGCGCCGCGTAGCCGGTCGGGGCCAGCACCCGCCGGGCGGCCGCCGGGTCGAGACCGCGCGCGTCCTCGACGGCGGCCCGGGCCCGCGCCCGGTGCGCCTCGGCCTCCGGCGGGAGCTCCAGGCGCAGCTCGCGCCGGGCGCCGGCCGCCGCGAGCCGGGCGGCCCGTACGCGGTGCCCGTCGCCGGGGCCGAGGAGCTGGCGGGCGACGAGCGCCCGGCGCAGGTAGATGTGGGCGTCGTGCTCCCAGGTGAAGCCGATGCCGCCGAGGATCTGGATGCAGTCCTTGGCGCAGGAGTACGCGGCGTCGAGCGCGGTTCCGGCGGCGAGGGCGGCGGTCAGCGACCGTACGTCGGCGCTCTCGTCCACCGCCCGCGCGGCGTCCCAGGCGAGCGCCCGGGCCTGCTCCAGACGGACCAGCATGTCGGCGCACAGGTGCTTGACCCCCTGGAACCGCCCGATAGGCCGGCCGAACTGCTCGCGCACCTGGGCGTGTTCGGCGGCGGCGTGCACCGCCCAGGCGGCGGTCCCGCAGGCGTCGGCGGCGAACAGTGCGCAGGCGAGGTCCCGGACCACTGCCGCGTCCAGCTCCAGGAGCCGCCCGGCCGGCACGGTGACCCCGCGCGCCCGCACCTCGGCGGTGGGCCGGGTGGGGTCGGCGGCCTCGTGCGTACGGACGTCCAGCGCGGCGGCGTCCACCGCGAACCAGCGGGTGCCGTGCGCGGCCTCGGCCGCGAGCAGGACGAGATCGGCCTCGCCGGCGCCGAGCACCGGGGGCGCGTCCCCGTCCAGCAGGTGGCCGCCGCCCTCGACGGCGACGGCGGTCAGACTTCCGGGGCCCAGCGCCACCGCGCCGACCCGGCCGGCGAGCGGCTCGGCCCCGGCCCGGTCCAGCAGTACGGAGGCCAGCGCGCTCGGCAGGTACGCCCCCGGCAGCGCCCCTCGCGCGGCCTCCTCCACCACGACGGCGAGGTCGAGCAGGGTGCCGCCCTCCAGGTGCGGCTCCAGCAGCCCCGACTCGGCCAGCGCGTCCCAGTAGGCGGGCCGCACCCCGGTCCGCCGCGGGCTGTCGAGCAACTTGCGCACCTCTTCGGGCGGCACGACCCGCGCGACCCAGCCGCGCACGGCCTCGGCCAACTCCCGCTGTTCCTGCGTGATTCCGATGCCCATGCGCGGCAGAGTAGAACACGTTCCAATCTGACGGAAGGTCAGAACTGAAACGCGTTCTTGCTTCGGGCCGCCGTATGCAGGGGCGTGCACGGCCGCCGCTTGGGGTCAGGAGCGTTCGTAGTAGTACCCCTCGGCGTGCGCGGGGCCCACGTTGTGCTGGAGCCCTACCGGCTCGCTCCTGCTGAAGAAGGACGCGTCCAGGACCCCGCAGAACTGGCTGGTGGACTTGCTCTTGTCCACCGCTGCGGCGCCGATGTTGATCCGGGACCCGCCGGAGGCCACCGACGTCACCTTTGCGGTGTTCTCGCAGTGGCCCATGGCGGTGTCGCTGATCAGCCGCACGGCCCCGGAGGACGCGATGGTCACCGTCACCGGCTGATTGATGTTGATCTGGTCCTTGTAGGTCCAGGAGCCGACGAAGTACGCGGGGACCGCGTTGCCGCCGGAGGAGCCCCCGCTCGGTGAGCCGCCGCCGCTCGGCGAACCGGAGCCGCCCGGAGTCGCGCCCGAGCCGCCGCCGGGGGTGGCGCCGCCGCCCGCGCCTCCGGCGGCGGGGCCCGAGCCGGTGCCCTTGGTCGCGCCGGTACCCGTACCGCCCGCTCCACCCGGGGTGTCGGCGCCGCCGCCGGGCGTCCCCGCGCCCGCCGCGGCGGCGCCGCCCGGGGTCGAAGCGCCGCCGACCTGACCGCCGACCTGACCGTCCGGCGCCGGGGCGGTGGGGTTCTGGGGGCCGGTCTCGCCCGGGGTCGGTGAACCTGCCGCCCCGGAGGGGGAGCCGCCGGGGGTGCCGGGCATCGCGGGAGCGCTCGCGGCCGGGGGCGAGGCCTGCGCTCCGGTGCCGCCGCCGAACGGCTGGATCAGGGCCACCGTGCCGCCGCCGACCGCGAACACCAGGACGGCCGGAACGGCGACGGTCAAGCGCCGCCTGCGCCCGGACCGCCCGCCCCCGGCGGTGGCACCCCCGACCGGCGGGCCGAGCTCCGGACCGGCCGAGGGGCCGGGCACGGGACCCGGCACCGGACCCGGCACGGATCCGGCCACCGGATCGGCGACCGGGGCGATGACCGCCCCGGCCACCGCCCCGCCGGACGCCCCCTCCGGCCGCAGATCGACCGTCGCCCGGTCGGTGCCACCGGCCGGGGGCCGCGCCTCCCGCTCGGGCGTCGCCTCCACGTCGAGCAGCCGCGCCGCCTGCTGCGCGAGGCGCGCCACCACCTTCGGGGGCAGCCACGCCCCGGCGAGCACCGCCGGACGGACCCGTTCGGGATCCTCCAGCAGCTCCTCCACGCCGGGCCGTTCGTCGACGCGCTTGGCCAGACACCGGGCGACGAACGCGCGCAGCGCCTCGTCCTCGATCCGCTCCAGCGCCGGCTCGCCCTCCACGATCTGGAACATCACCGCGTGCTGGTTGCTCGCGCCGTGCCCGAAGGGCAGTGCGCCCGTGGCCGCGTACATCAGGACGCAGCCGAGGGTGAACACGTCGCTCTTCGCCCCGGCGCGCTGCCCGCGCACCTGCTCGGGCGACATGAACCCGGGCGAGCCGACGACCAGGCCGGTGCTGGTGAGCAGCGACTCGACGGACGTCTCCAGGGCGCGCGAGATGCCGAAGTCGATGACGCGGGTGCCCTCGACGGTCAGCATCACGTTCGACGGCTTGAGGTCGCGGTGCACGATCCCGGCCGAGTGGATGTCCTTGAGCGCGTGGAGCAGTCCGTCGGCGAGGGCGTGTACGGAGCCCACGGGCAGGGGCCCGTACCGGCGCACGATCTGCTCCAGCGAGAGCCCCGGGACGTAGCCCGTGGCCACCCAGGGCCGGTCGGCGTCGGGGTCCGCGTCGAGGACGGGTGCGGTGTACCGCTCGCCGACGCGCCGGGCGGCGTCGATCTCGTGGCGGAAGCGGGCCCGGAACTGCGCGTTCGACACGTGCTCCTCGTGCACCACCTTCACCGCGACCGTGCGCCCGCCCTCGGACCGGGCCAGGAACACCCGCCCCATGCCGCCGGCGCCGAGCCGCCCCAGCAGCACGTACGGGCCGATCCGGCTCGGATCCCCGGCCGCGAGCGGCTTTATGCCGCCGTCGACGTTGTCGTCGTCATTCAGTGCACTGCTCATGCTGCCCGCCCCCGGTGGTCCCCTGTGGTCGTCCGAACCGGCCGCCCGGCCGGTCGAACCCGCCACAGACTAGGGCCAGTTGGATGCGGGATGAAGGCAAGGGCGACCGGACGGGACGACGGCCGCAGTCAGAGGCTCCGCACGAACTCCGAGAAGGCGGCCGGGGCCACGGTGAAGGCGGGCCCGCCGGGATTCTTGGAGTCCCGCACGGCGATCCGGCAGGGCTGCGCGGCGACCTCGACGCACTCACCGCCGGTTGTACCGCTGTACGAGGACTTACGCCAGACGGCGCCGCCGAGCGGGGCGCACTCGACGCACTCACCGCCGGTGTCACCGCTGTACGAGGACTTACGCCACCGCACGCCCGTCAGGTTCTGGATGGTGTCCATAGCGCTCCTCCAATACGCGGGCGATCAGCGCCGCCGAATCCTCCAAGGACAGCGCGGCGGCCTGCAGGTGATCGTAACGGAGCGAACCTTCCCTGAGAGCTACCGGATTGGCCGTCATGTGGCCCTGGACAAAGTCCTCCGTGTAGACGAGATCGGGGTCGTCGTCGAACCGCAAGACGGTGAACGATCCCATCAGCCCGGCATGCGATCCCGCCTCGAACGGCAGGATCTGCACCTTCACCCACTCCCGCCTCCGCAGCGCCAACAGGTGAGCGAGTTGGTTCCGCATGACCGCCCGGCCGCCGACCTCCTGGTGCAGTACGGCCTCGCTCAGCACGACCCACATCAGTGGCGGGTTCTCGCGGTCCAGGATGCGCTGCCGTTCCATTCGGGCGGCCACCCGCGCGTCGAGCCGCTCCTCGTTCCGTACGCCCAGCACGGCCCGCGCGTACTCCGGTGTCTGCAACAGCCCGTACACCAGCTGCGCCTGGAACGTGGAGATGTAGGCGGCCTTCGCCTCCATCTCGGCGTACGCCTGGAACCAGGTCGGCAGCTGGCTGCGCAGCACCAGGCCCGCCAGCCGCGAGAAGACCCCGCCGGTGCCCAGGGCGGCGTCGACCCGTTCCGAGAAGTCGCGGGTCGGGACCTTCCGCGCGGTCTCCACCTGGCCGACCAGCGAGGCCGTGCAGAACACGATCTCGCCCAACTGTCCCTGCTTCAGGCCGGCGTCCTCCCTGAGGCGGCGCAGTTCCGAGCCGTAGTAGTCCAGCGGCGAGGCGCTGGGGTCCAGATCACGGATGTTGACCATGAGGCGGTCACCCCCAAGTTCACGCGGTGTGGCGTTCGTTTCAAGCCGTAGCCGAGCGTAACCATCCCGCTCCACCCTGGTGCCATGAATCACGCAACTGACCTGCTCCCCGCGGGCATCGGCGACAGCTACCGCATGGGCTTCACCGTCGGTGAGCACTCGGCCCGGCCGATACGGCGGATCCTGCGGGCGTTCCTGCACCACTGGGGTCTGGCCGGGCTGGCCGGGGACGCGGAGCTGGCGCTGACCGAGCTGGTCGCGAACGTCGTGCGGCACGTGCCGGGGCGGGTCTGCCGGGTGGTGATCCTGCGGCAGCCGGACGGGCTGCGGGTCGAGGTGTCGGACGCCTGCCCGGACCCCGTCCGCCCCGCTCCCGCGCACAAGGGACCGGGGGAACCCGCCGAGGGGGGCCGGGGCCTGCTCCTCGTCGAGGCGCTGACCGACCGCTGGGGCTGCCTGCCGCTGCCCGTCGGCAAGACGGTCTGGTTCGAGTGCGACGCCCCGCGCACCGCGGACCCCGGCCCGCCCGGCCCCCGCCATGGACCGCTACCGGGCGGTAGGGCAACATGAGCGCCCAGGCCCGACCACCCCTCACCCCCGCCGGAGACGACATGGCCACCCCTCAGCCGGAGACCCTCGCCGCCTTCGAGGCCGCCAAGGGGTTCATGCCCGTACGGGAGGGCCTCGCCCTGTACGAGGCGGCCGTCGCCGCCGCCGCGCTCGGGCTCCCGCTGCTGGAGGTCGGCACGTACTGCGGCCGCTCCACGATCCTGCTCGCCGACGCCGCCCGCGAGGCCGGGGTGGCCGCGATCACCGTGGACCACCACCGCGGCAGCGAGGAGCAGCAGCCCGGCTGGGAGTACCACGACCCGACCGTCGTGGACCCGGAGGTCGGCCTGATGGACACGCTGCCCACCTTCCGCCGCACCCTGCACGCGGCCGGCCTGGAGGACCACGTCATCGCCGTCGTCGGCCGCTCCCCGCGGGTCGCCGCGGCCTGGGCCGGTCCGCTCGGCCTGGTCTTCATCGACGGTGGCCACACCGACGAGCACGCCACCGGCGACTACGAGGGCTGGGCCCCGCACGTCGCCGTGGGCGGGACGCTCGTCATCCACGACGTGTTCCCGGACCCGGCCGACGGCGGGCAGGCCCCGTACCGGATCCACCAGCGCGCCCTGGCCTCCGGGGCCTTCGAGGAGACGTCCGTCACGGACTCGCTGCGCGTGCTGCGCCGGACCGGTCCCGGCCTGTAGGGCGCGTACCGACCCGGCACATAAGCACACCGTCCCGGCATATAACCGCACCGCGCCCCCGGATGGCCCAGGGTCCGTACGGGGGCGGGAGCGCAGGTCTAGCATCGCCGCGTGCGCTACGACGACAGTTCCCCCTCCCCCGAGTCCGGCTCTGCGGTCAGCCCGGACCGTCCCTGGTACGCCCGCCGCTCCACGCTCGTCGTCGCGGCCGCCGCGGTCGCGCCGGCCTGCCTGGCGGGCTGGCTGCTGACCCAGGTGCTGGTCTCCGACGGAGCCGGGGAGCGGCCCCCCGGGGCGTCCGCGGCGTCCGGCCCGGACGCGAAGCCCGGCGCCGCCCCGGCGACGGGCAGCCCCTCGGCTTCGGTCTCCACATCGGCATCCGCCTCCGCCTCACCCTCCCCGGCGGCCTCCGCGGCGCCCGCCCCGGCCAAGGGACCGCTGACCGGCCGGACGGTCGTCATCGACCCCGGCCACAACACCGGCAACTTCAAGCACAGCAGGGAAATCAACAAGCAGGTGGACATCGGCACCAACCGCAAGGAGTGCGACACCACCGGCACCACCACGAACTCCGGCTACATGGAAGCCGAGTTCACCCTCGATGTCTCGCTCCGCCTCAAGGCCGTCCTGGAGGCTCAGGGCGTCAAGGTGGTCCTCACCCATCAGGCCGACCGGCCCTGGGGGCCGTGCATCGACGAGCGCGCCCGCATCGGCAACGAGGCGGCCGCCGACGCCGTCGTCTCGGTCCACGCGGACGGGGTCTCGGCCGGCAGCCGCGGCTTCCACGTCATCCTCCCGGCCACCGTCAAGGCGGGCGGCGCCGACACCGCGAAGATCGTCGGACCCTCCCGCGAACTCGGCGAGCGGATCGCCGGGAACTTCGCCCGGACCACCGGTTCAGCCCCCGCCAACTACCTGGGCAGCGGGACCGGACTGGTCGTCCGCAACGATCTGGGCGGACTGAACCTGTCAACCCGCCCCAAGGTGTTCATCGAATGCGGCAACATGCGTGACGCCAAGGACGCGGCGCAGTTGACGAGTCCGGAGTGGCGGCAGAAGGCGGCCCAGGGCATCGCGAACGGCATCGTCGGCTTCCTCGGCGGGTAGTCCCCACGGGCGGTCCCGCCGGGACCGCTCGCCGCCCCGATCCCCTCGGACCCCGGTGACCTCCGTACCATGGTGCCGCCCGCCCCGCTCCAGGCACGCTCTGCGACCGCGGCACCACGACACGACCGAGACCGAGAAGGACACCTAAGACGTGAACATCCGCTCCCTCACTCGAGGCGACGGCGTGGTGATCGGAGCAGCGGTGCTGCTGTTCATCGCCTCGTTCCTCGATTTCTACTCCGCCACCGGTACCGACCTCCCGAGCGCCTGGGACACCGACGTCTACCGGCTGGTCCTCCCCAGCGTCTTCCTGATCGGCTTCATCGCGGCCGGCCTGCTCGTCGCCGCCCGCTTCCAGCCGGAGACGCGCAAGGTGCTGGGCCTTCCGCTCGGCGCCTGGGGCACCGTGCTCGCGGTGTCGGCGGCCTGGTCCGCGCTGTGGGCGCTGATCACCTGCCCGAGCGGGATCGACCTGGGCGCGGGCGCCGTCATCGCCTTCCTGGCGACCCTGCTCCTCGCCGGCGTGGCCCTGTTCGGCTCCAAGGTCCCGGCGCTCGCCGGCGGCCTGGTGCCGGAGCCGAGGCCGGCCGCGATCCCGCCGTACGGCGGCCAGCCCCAGCCGGGCGCCGGCTACGGCTACCCGGGCGGGCAGCAGCAGCCGTACGGCAACACCCCGCAGCCGGTCCCGCCCTACGGCGGCACCCACGAGCCCACCCCGGCCCCGGCCCCCGGCCCGGGTCCGCAGGACGCGTCCCGCGGGGGCCAGCCGGCTCCGGCCGCGGACTTCACCCCGTTCTGGTTCGCGGTCCCGGTGGCCCGGCCCCTCTTCGGCGAGGACGGCTCCCCCGCCCCCATCGCCGAGCTCGCGCCGGGCACCTGGTACCTGGCCGTCGACCAGCGCGGCCCGGCCACGCTGATCGCGCAGACCCAGGACGGCCGCCGCGGCGTCCTCAACGACACGTCGAACATCCAGCGCGGCTGAGCCCCCGCGCCCCCGCGCCTCGGACCGTCGGCAACGGCCCCCCGCCCCCTTCCGGGCGGGGGGCCGTTGCCCTACAGTCACCTGACGCATCGTCAGGAACGGCATCGCGCGGAGGGGACCGTACATGCGCCTGGGACTCGCACTCGGCTACTGGGGCCGCGGCCCCCACCCGGACCACCTCGACCTCGCCACCGAGGCGGAGCGCCTGGGCTACGACTCCGTGTGGACCGCCGAGGCCTGGGGCTCGGACGCCTTCACCCCGCTGACCTGGATCGCCGCGCACACCTCGCGGATCCGCCTCGGCACGGCCATCGCGCAGATGGCCGCCCGCTCCCCCACCGCCACCGCCATGCACGCGCTCACCCTGGACCACCTCTCCGGCGGCCGGATGATGCTGGGACTGGGCCTGTCGGGACCGCAGGTCGTCGAGGGCTGGTACGGGCGCCCGTTCCCCGCGAGCCCGTTGACCGCGACCCGCGAGTACGTCGACGTCATCCGCCAGGTCCTGCGGCGCGAGGGCCCGGTCGCCCTCGACGGCCGCTTCCACCAGCACCCGTACCGCGGGGAGGACGGCACCGGCATCGGCAAACCGCTCAAGCCCATCACGCACCCGCTCCGCGCCGACCTGCCGCTCCTCCTGGGCGCGGAGGGCCCGAAGAACATCGCCCAGACCACCCGCATCGCGGACGGCTGGCTCCCCCTCTACTGGTCGCCGACCCGCACCGACGTCTACCAGGCCTCCCTCGCCGACCTCCCCGACGGGTTCATGATCGCGCCGATGACCCGCGCCGAGGTCTGCGACGACGTCGCCGAGGGCCTGCTCCCCGTCAAGGCCATGCTCGGCTTCTACATCGGCGGCATGGGCCACGCGGCCCGCAACTTCCACGCCGACCTGATGGCGCGCATGGGGTACGGGGACGAGGCCCGCCACATCCAGGAGCTGTTCCTCGCCGGCCGCAAGGAGGAGGCGGTCCTCGCGGTCCCGGACGCCTTCGCCGACGAGATCTCCCTGATCGGCCCCCGCGACCGGATTGCCGAACGTCTGGAACTGTGGCGCAAGGGCCCCGTCACCGACCTGCTCCTGACGGCCCCGGACCCGCACACCCTGCGCGTCCTGGCGGAACTCAACAGCTAGCCCCGGCCCCGGAGGAGCACCCCGCGGCGGTTCGGAATCCGGTGGATCCCCCGCCGGCCCGAACCGGTCGCACGCCGCCCCGGGCACGGCGCCCCGACTGCACCGAAGCCGGCTCTAGTTCCGGTTCTCGGTGCCGGCCTCGGCGTCGGGGTCATTCCCCGGCCGCGGGACCACCTCCAGGAGCTCCCGCAGATCCAGTGCCATGACGGCGATCTCGATGGTCCCGCCGTCCCCGTACGCGCAGGTCACGATCCGCGAGCCGGGGTTGATGGACATCGCCTCCTTCACGGAGGGCGCCCGGACCGCCGCGGCCCGGCCGTCCGGCAGCGGGACGGGCTCACCCCGTACGGGGGCCCAGCGGGCCTCGCCCTCTTCGGCGTACACCCGGCCCGGGCGCCAGCGGCCCGCGCCGGCCGGCTGCCGGGCCATGCAGGGGATCCCGGGCACCGGTCCGGCGGCCACCCGGCGCAGGTGCTTGCGCCGCAGCAGCCAGCCGGCCCCGGCCGCTGCGAGCAGGGCCACCACGATTTCGATCACGCCCCATTGAAACAGGCCCGACCGCTCCCGCCACCCCTGGCCGACCCCCGCGCGAGCACCAGGCCAGGGCTGCTCTAGCATCAGGCAGCCCCGCGTACCCGAGGGGTATCGCACCGCGCTGGAGAACCCCTTGCCCCGCATCATCGGCTACGCATCCGGTGTCTTCGACCTGTTCCACGTCGGACACCTCAACCTGCTCAGACAGGCCCGGGCCCACTGCGACCATCTGGTCGCCGGGGTGCTCGTCGACGAGGTCGCGGCCCACAAGGGGCACGCCCCCGTCATCCCGCTCCACGAGCGGCTCGAAATCGTCCGCTCGGTGGAGTTCGTCGACGAAGCCGTGGCCGACAACACGCTGGAGAAGATGGAGGCCTGGCACGACGTCGGCTTCCACCGCCTGTTCAAGGGCGAAGACTGGAAGGGCACCGCGCGCGGCGCCCGATGGGAGCGCGATTTCGCCGCCGTGGGCGTCGAAGTGGTCTACCTGCCGTACACCACGCACGTCTCCAGCACGAAGCTCCGGCAGATGCTCCAGGTCCTCGTCGACACGAGCGGCCGGCGCGAGGCCGTGTCCCCGCTCTGACCGGCCACCCGCTTCGGGGCGGCGCACCCGGGCGGCGGACCGGGCGGCTGCGAAAGCGCGGCCGCCCGTCGCCCGGTCGCGGGGGCCCGCCGGGCATCTTCCCGCCGGGCACCCGCTGCGCCGGCTACCCGCCGAGCTGGGACACGCTCGGGACCTTGTCGGTCACCGTGGCCCCCGCGCTCTTGCCGGCTTCCTTGACGCCGTTGATGACGTCCTGGAAGGCGCCGACGTCGGCGTCGCCCGCCTGGCCCTTGCGGAGCTTGGTGCCGAGCCCCTTGAGGGACTCGATGCCCGCCGTCAGCGGGACCAGGGCCTTCGAGAGCAACGGGTCGCCCTTGGCGTTGGCGGCGGCGGCCTTCAGCCGGTTGTAAGCGAAGGCACCGGCGAGACCCGCCTTGACCAGCGCGAACGTACGTCCCTTCGCTCCCTTCTTGAACTTGCCCGCCTGGTACGGCTTGATGATCCACTGGTACGTCGCCCCGGCCGCGAGCCCGGCGTTGGCGACGAACCGCGTCTTGGCGAACTTCTGCTTCTCGGCGCTCGTACTGGGCGACGGCGTCACGGCGGCGGCCTCGTCGGCCTCGTTCGCGGCCGGCACCGCGGCCGCGAGGGCCGCCAGCTCGGCCGCCGAGGCCATGGAGATGCTCTCGCCCTGGGCCCTGCTCTCACCGCCGCCGCCGCACGCGGTGGCACCGGCCAACAGCGACGTGGACAGGACCACGGCGGCGAGGGATCGACGGAATCGGACGGTTGTGGGTACGGCCACGATTGCCTCCGGGGACTGAGGTGTCTTCCGCAGCCTCGCCCGGGATGTCCTGATCCGCCCTCCAGGAGGGCCCGTTCGGGTGCACGTTCGTCTTTACGGCACGTTTACGACACGCCCGGGCGGCAATACGGGGTGCATGACATCACACACGCGGACGCGTACCCGGGGAAGCAGTCAGGCAGGCCGTGCCGTCGCGCTGGTGGCGGACGTGCTCGCCCTCGTGATCGGCCTCTGGATCCTCCTGTACCTGCTGGAGGCGAACCAGGCGAACGGCCTCGTCGACTTCATCCACGACGCCGCCAGCTGGCTGGCCGGCTGGTCCTACGACCTCTTCACCTTCAGTCGCGAATGGGTCCAGGTCGTCGTCGGCTACGGCGTCGCTGCCGTGGCCTACCTCCTCATAGGCCACGCCGTCGCCGGCTGGCTCTACCGCCGCTGACGCCGCTGACGCCGCTGCTCCGGCTGACGCCGGTCCGGCGGCACCGGCGTCAGCCGGAGCAGCGGCGTCAGCCGCAGCAGTCGGGCTCCAGCCCGGCCGGGAGCGAGGCCCCGCCGAACACCTCGGTGGTGGCCTCGTCCCCGCCCAGCGCCGCGACCGCGAGCAGCAGGGACCCGGCGGTCCACGTCGTCTGCTCCACCGGCCAGACCGCCTCGTCCTGGAACACGTAGCCCGTCCAGTACATGCCGTTGTCGGCGCGCAGGTGCGTGATCGACCGCAGGACCTCCAGGGCCCGGTCGGACTCCCCCGTCGCCCACAGCGCGAGCGCCAGCTCGCAGGACTCCCCGCCCGTGACCCACGGGTTCGGCAGGACGCAGCGCACCCCCAGGCCGGGGACCACGAACTCGTCCCAGCGCTCCGCGAGGCGCTCCGACGCCTCGGCTCCGGTCAGGGCCCCGCCCAGGACCGGGTAGTACCAGTCCATCGAGTAGCGGTTCTTGTCGAGGAAGCGCTCCGGGTGGCGCCGGATGGCGTGGCGCAGGGCGCCCGCCGCGAGCTCCCAGTCGGGCTGCGGCTCCTCGCGGTGCTCGGCGATGGCCAGGGCGCAGCGCAGCGCCTGGTGGATGGAGGAGGAGCCGGTCAGCAGGGCTTCGGTGACGGGCGTGCCGTCGGCCTCCCGCTTCCAGCCGATCTCGCCGCCGGGCTGCTGGAGGGTCAGTACGCACTCCACGGCCGCGTAGACGGCCGGCCACATGCGGTCCAGGAAGGCGTCGTCGCCGGTGGACAGGTAGTGGTGCCAGACGCCGACGGCTATGTACGCGGTGAAGTTGGTCTCCCGGCTCGGGTCCTGCGGCGCGGCGGTGTCCACCCCGTCGGGCCGGTCGGCGTAGGCCGCGTACCAGGAGCCGTCCCGGTTCTGGTGGCGGACCAGCCAGGCGTACGCCCGCTCGGCCGCCTCGTGCTCGCCGGCCGCGTCCAGGGCCATGGCGGCCTCGGTGTGGTCCCACGGATCGAGGTGGTGGCCGCGGAACCACGGGATGGCCCCGTCGGACCGCTGCGCGGCGAGGATGCCGGCGACGGTCAGCGCGGCCTGTTCGGCGGTCAGTACGCCGTCCAGGACGAGGTGTTCCGGCTCGGTGCGCCCGGGTGAGGTCACTGGGCGGCGCCGACGGGGAGGTGCGGCTTGGTCGCGTACGCCACGAAGGACTTGCCGATGACCGGGTTGAGGGCCTGCTCGGCGAGGCGGGTGGCGAGGGGCTTCTTCATGATGTCCCAGACCAGGAGCTTGTGGTACGCCTTGACGGGCAGGGCCTGGTCGTTGTCGACGCCGAAGGCGCACTTGAGCCACCAGTACGGGGAGTGCAGCCCGTGGGCGTGGTGCGTGCCGTACGGCTTGAGGCCGGCGGCCTCCATCTTGCCGAGCAGCTCGTCGGCCTTGTAGATGCGGATGTGGCCGCCCTCTACCTCGTGGTAGGCGTCGGAGAGCGTCCAGCAGATCTTCTCGGGGCCGTAGCGCGGGACGGTGATGGCGATGCGGCCGCCGGGCTTGAGGACCCGGACCATCTCGGCGAGGACGCCCTTGTCGTCGGGGATGTGCTCCATGACCTCGGAGATGATGACGACGTCGAAGGAGTCGTCGGGGAAGGGCAGCGCGAGCGCGTCGCCCTCCATGGCGGTGGCGGTGGCGCCGGCCGGGGCCTCGCCGGCCTCCTTCATGGCGGCGAACCACTTGGCGACCTCGCGGATCTCCTCGCCGTTGCGGTCGACGGCGACCACCTGGGCGCCTCTCCGGTAGCACTCGAAGGCGTGCCGGCCTGCGCCGCAGCCCAGGTCGAGTACGCGGTCGCCTGCGGCGAGCGGGAACCGGGAGAAATCGACGGTCAGCACGGGGTCCTGCCTTCGCGGTCGCGGGGGTGGAGGGGGTGGGGGTGGGGGTGGGGCGTGGATCGGGGGGATCGGCCGGGGCGGAAGGTCACCGGGTACCGGGGGTGCGGGCGGCGGCCGCCGCGATGGCGGCGCGGTAGTGCGCGGCGGTGCCCTCGGCGGCCTTGGCCCAGGTGAAGCGGGTCAGGACCCGTTCGCGCCCGGCGGCGCCGAGGCGGGCGCGCAGCTCGGGGTCGCCGAGCATCCGGCCCAGCGCGGCGGCCAGGGCGCCCGCGTCGCCGGGGGGCACGGCCAGGCAGGTCTCGCCGTCGGTGCCGGCGACCTCGGGGATCGCGCCGCCGGTGGTGGCGACGAGCGGGGTGCCGGTGGCCATGGCCTCGGCGGCCGGCAGCGAGAAGCCCTCGTACAGGGAGGGGACGCAGGCGATCTGGGCGCTGCGGACGAGGTCGACGAGTTCGGCGTCGGTGATGCCCTTGACGAAGCGCACGGCGGCCTGGAGCCCGTACGTCTCGATGGCGCGGGCGACCGGCCCCTTCTCGGCGCGCTTGCCGACGACGACGAGGTGGGCGGCCGGCTGCTCGGTGCGCAGCTTGGCGAGCGCCTCGACGAGGTGGACGAGGCCCTTGAGGGGGACGTCGGCGCTGGAGGTGGTGACGATGCGGCCGGGGACCTCGGCGACGGACTCGTCGGGCGACCAGAGGTCGGTGTCGGCGCCGATGTGGACGACGTGGATGCGCTCGTCCCGGACGCCGAGGTGCTGGGCGATCTCCTGCTTGGAGGAGCCCGAGACGGTCAGCACGGAGGGCAGCCTGCGGGCGACGCGGCCCTGCATGCGGGTGAAGCCGTACCAGCGGCGCACGGAGGCGCGCTTGCGGCGGTCCTTGGCGGCGTCGAGGTCCAGCTGCCGGTCGACGGTGATGGGGTGGTGGATGGTGGTGACCAGCGGCGCGCCGAGGTCGCCCAACAGGCCGTAGCCGAGGGTCTGGTTGTCGTGGACGACGTCGAACTCGCCGGCGCGGGCGGCGAGGTGGCGCCGGGCCCGGAGCGAGAACGTGAGCGGCTCGGGGAAGCCGCCGGTCCACATGGTGGCGACCTCGACGGCGTCGATCCAGTCCCGGTACTCGTCGCGCTTGGGGGTCCGGAACGGGTCGGGGTGCCGGTAGAGGTCCAGGCTCGGCAGCTCGGTGAGCGTGGCGCCCGTGTCGAGGACCGGGTAGGGCTGCGCGCCTATGACCTCGACGGAGTGTCCGAGGCGCACGAGCTCGCGCGAGAGGTGGCGGACGTAGACGCCCTGCCCGCCGCAGAACGGGTTCCCCTTATAGGTGAGCAGTGCGATGCGCATCGGGCGGTCGCCGTCAGTGGCGGAGCCCGCGAAAGGGCTTGTCATCATGGCCTCAGCGGTCACTCTCGGCCCCCATCTCCCTGCACTTTCGCCGGAGCGTAACCGCTCGGATAATGTAGAACAAGTTTCAGACTTGATCCGTCGGAGACCATTGAATCTACCGGCCGGAAACTACACCGTAAGAGGCGGAGCAGGTGATTCGCGCCACGACTCCGGCGCCTGGCATGCTGACCCCGGATCAGCCCGGAACCTGCCCCCCATCCACCCCCGCACACGACACGGAACGCCATGGAACGGGACACATGACAGCGGAAGCGAAGGCCGTCACCACGCCGGCGTCCCCTCCCCTGACGGAGCGCCAGGAGGCGCGCCGCCGCCGGATCCTGCACGCCAGCGCCCAGCTGGCCAGCCGGGGCGGTTTCGACGCCGTGCAGATGCGCGAGGTCGCGGAGTCGTCCAGCGTCGCGCTGGGCACGCTGTACCGGTACTTCCCGTCCAAGGTGCACCTGCTCGTCGCCACCATGCAGGACCAGCTCCAGCACATGCACGCCACGCTGCGCAAGCGGCCGCCGGCGGGCGACGACCCGGCGGCCCGGGTCGCGGAGACCCTGATGCGGGCCTTCCGCGCCCTCCAGCGGGAACCGCACCTGGCCGACGCGATGGTGCGGGCGCTGACGTTCGCGGACCGCAGCGTGAGTCCCGAGGTGGACACGGTGTCCCGGCTGACGACGGCGATCATCCTGGACGCGATGGGCCTGGAGGCCCCGCCGACGGCCGAACAGCTCTCGGCGGTCCGCGTCATCGAGCACACCTGGCACTCGGCGCTGATCACGTGGCTGTCGGGCCGCGCCTCGATAGCCCAGGTCAAGATCGACATCGAGACGGTCTGCCGGCTGATCGACCTGACGTCCCCGGAAAAGGCCTGATCCCGCCGGTGCAAGGCCCCCGCCGTCGCCTTTGATGATGTGGTGGCCGTCAGGACGACGGGCTCCGAACCGCGGCCCCTACCCATTTACTCGCACGCATGAGGTCCCCGCCTCCGTCGACGTCGCCGGAGGCGGGTCCGCCGGTGATCGTCGCAGGAGTGTGCCACAGCCCCCGGACCGGGCCTGACCGGGGGCTACTCCTCCGGGGGGAAGACCGGTTCGCCCGTGGCGGCCAGGGTGATCAGGATGGCTTCGACCGGGCAGCCCTCCGCCGCCGTGAGGACCGGCTCGTTCGCGTCCGTCTGCGCCGTGCGCGGGTGCGCCTGGCGCGCGGTGTCGAGGGCGAAGCCCTCCGGGGCGTGGTTCACGCACATCCCCGAGCCGATGCAGACCCCGCGGTCCACCTCGACCTGCCAGCGGTCGCCCATCAGGCCCCCGCCTCGGCAGCACCCGCCGCATAGCCCGCGGGCAGGTGGATCATCTTGTGCTCCAGGTACTCGCCGAGCCCCTCCGGGCCGAACTCCCGCCCCAGACCGCTGTTCTTGTAGCCGCCGAACGGCCCCAGCATGTCGAGGCTGAAGGTGTTCACGTTGAAGGTGCCCGTGCGGACCTGGCGGGCGAAGTCGATGCCGTGCTCGACGTCGCCCGTCCAGACGCTGCCGCTCAGGCCGAACTCGGAGTCGTTGGCGATGCGCAGGGCCTCCGCCTCGTCCCCGTACGGGATCAGGCAGACGACCGGCCCGAAGATCTCCTCCTGCGCGATCCGCATGGAGTTGTCGACGTCGCCGAAGAGGGTGGGCTCCACGTACCAGCCCCGCTCCTGGTCCGCCGGGCGGCCGCCACCGGTGAGGATCTTCGCGCCCTCCTCCTGGCCGATGCGGATGTAGCCCAGGGAGCGCTGCTGCTGCCGCCGGGCCACCAGCGGGCCGAGCTGGGTGGCGGGGTCGAGGGGGTCGCCGACGACGAGCGCGCCCGCCGCGGCCGCGAGGGCCTCGGCCACCTCCCCGTACCGGCTGCGCGGCGCGAGGACGCGGGTCTGGGCCACGCAGGCCTGGCCGTTGTTCATCCAGGCCGCGGGCACGATCCCGGCGACTGCGGCCGCCACGTCGGCGTCCGGCAGGACGACGGCGGCGGACTTGCCGCCGAGTTCGAGGGTGACGCGGGTGAGGTTGCGGGCGGCGACCTCCATCACGCGCCGCCCGGCGGCGACCGAACCGGTGAAGGCGACCTTGTCGACGCCGGGGTGCCCGACCAGGTACTCGCTGACCTCGCGGTCGGCGGGCAGGATCGACAGGACGCCCTCCGGCACCCCGGCCTCGCGCGCGATGTCGGCGAGGATGTAGGAGTCGAGGGGGGCTTCCGGGGAGGGCTTCAGGATGACGGAGCAGCCGCTCAGGAGCGCGGGGCCGAGCTTCGCGGCCGCCACGAACTGCGGCACGTTCCACGGGATGACGGCCGCGACGACCCCCACCGGCTCGCGGCGCACCAGGATCGGCCCGAGGGCGCCCTGGCGGTGCTCCTCGTACGGGTAGGCGCGCGCGACGGTGATCGCGGCGTCGTAGACCATCATCGGGCCGAGCGCCTGGGCCAGGACGCTCCAGGAGTACGGGGAGCCGTTCTGGGAGCTGATCGAGCGGGCGATCTCCTCGTGCCGGACGGCGATGGCGTCCTTGATCCGGGAGACGACCGCGATCCGCTCCTCCAGGCTCATCCGCGGCCAGGGCCCGGAGTCGAAGGCCCTGCGCGCCGCCGCGACCGCCCGGTCGACGTCCGCCTCCGAGGCGTGCGGGACGGAGCCGATGACCTGCTCGGTGTGGGGGGAGACGACCCGGATCGTCCCGGTGCCCAGCGGATCCGTCCACTCCCCGCCGATGAACAGCTGTCCGTGTTCCACGAGCTCCGTCATGGCTGATGCCTCCTGCGGCTTGGCGTTCCCGAACTGATACCAGTTCTAGTTCCAGGAGTCCACGGCCAGGGCAGAACGACGGAGAAGATCCAACGACTAGTCAGATGGGCCCGAAGATGGTCGACTTGGGCTACTACTGCAACAAGTTCTCGTTCGCCGTCGGGTGTACGGACAGGTGCACCGACAGGTTCACAGACAGGGGGCCCTCATGCCGGAGGACACGTCGCACACCACCCCGCAGGCACCGCCGCGGGTGAGGCCGCAGGCGGCCCCGCACCCGGCCCCGCCGACGCCCCCGCGGGTCACCGACCACGGCGGAGGCGTCTGGGCCGTCAAGGTCCCCATCCCCGACAACCCGCTCGGGCACACCCTCGTCCACGTCCTCGACACCGACCGCGGCCCGGTCCTCATCGACACCGGCTGGGACGACCCCGACTCCTGGGACGCCCTCGCCGGCGGCCTCGCCGCCCTCGGCACCTCCGTCTCCGACGTCCACGGCGTCGTCATCACCCACCACCACCCCGACCACCACGGCCTGTCCGGCCAGGTCCGGGAGGCCTCCGGGGCGTGGATCGCCATGCACGCCGCCGACACCGAGGTCGTCGTGCGCACCCGCGCCTCCGAGCCCGGCGTCTGGTTCGACTACATGAGCGAGAAGCTCGCCGCCGCCGGAGCCCCCGAGGAACACGTCGCCCCGCTCCGCGCCGCCCGGGCGAGCGGCCGCCTGCGGACCCTGCCCGGACTGCGGGCCGCCGTCCCCGACCGGGAGATCGTCCCCACCGAGCTGCTCCCCCTCGCCGGCCGCCGGCTGCGGGCCGTCTGGACCCCCGGCCACACCCCCGGCCACGTCTGCCTCCACCTGGAGGAGGAACACCCCGCCCGGCTCCCCGGCAACGGCCGCCTCTTCTCCGGGGACCACCTGCTGCCCGGGATCTCGCCCCACATCGGCCTGTACGAGGCCCCCGACGAACACGGCGTGACCCGCGTCACCGACCCCCTCGGCGACTACCTCGACTCCCTCGAACGCATCGGCCGGCTGCGCCCCGCCGAGGTGCTCCCGGCCCACCAGCACGCCTTCACCGACGCCCCCGCCCGGGTGCGGGAGCTGCTGGACCACCACGAGGAGCGGCTGACCGGGCTGTGGGAGCTGCTCGCCGAGCCGCTGACCCCGTGGGCGCTGGCGGAGCGGATGGAGTGGAACCGGCCCTGGGAGCAGATCCCGTACGGCTCCCGGAACATCGCCGTCTCGGAAGCGGAGGCGCACCTGCGGCGCCTGGTGAAGCAGGGCCGCGCGGAGGCGGTCCCGGGCAGCGACCCGGTGGCGTACCGGGCGCTGTGAGCCGTACGGGCACCCCCGCGGCCGCGGCCCGGTAAGGGGTGCGGCAGGCCGGCGCCCCGGGCACGGGAGCTACGGGCCGGTACAGTGGGCAGGTCGTCCACACTTCCGTACGGGGGGAAGCCGGTGCGATTCCGGCGCTGACCCGCAACCGTGACCCGCCCCGGCTCCCACCGGGGCGGGGAGCCGGAATGCCCCGTAGCGGAGGTGCGCGGCTCGTGCCGCCGGGTCCCCCGGCGGCCGGCACCGTCGAGGTATACGGAGCCGGAGCCCGGTGCCTGCGCGTGCCTGCCTCCCGCTCCCCGGCACGAGAGGCATCCGCCCCATGATCGTCCGCCGCAGCGCCGCCGCGCTCGCCGCCTCCGCCGTGCTCTGCGTGGGTGCCGCCCCCGCAGCCCTCGCCGACACCGCGCCGCCCGCCTCCCCGTCCGCGCCCCCGGTGATCCCCTCCGGCCTGTACGGCAAGAACGACCCGACGTACGACGGCGTGTGGCGGCAGTCCTTCGCGCTGCTCGCCCAGCACACCGTGGGCGTCAAGCCCGCCCCGCAGGCCGTCGACTGGCTGGTGGGCCAGAGTTGCGCGAACGGTGCCTTCGCCTCCTTCCGCGCCGACACGGCCGCGGCGTGCGACGACAAGACGATGTACGACACCAACGCCGCCGCCGCGGCCGTGCAGGCCCTGAAGGCCCTCGGCGGCCAGGACGCCGCGGTCGCGAGGACCGTGGGCTGGCTGAAGTCCGTGCAGAACGAGGACGGCGGCTGGGCGTACGTCCCGGGCTCCCCGAGCGAGGCCAACTCCACCGCCCTGGTGATCAGCGCGCTCGCGGTGGCCGGCGAGAAGCCGGCCGAGGTCCGGTCCAAGGCCGGGAAGTCGGCGTACGAGGGCCTGTTCCCCTTCCAGCTCGGTTGCGCCGCCGAACCGGCCGCCGACCGGGGCGCGTTCGCGTACCAGCCGGTCGACGGCAAGCTCCTCGCCAACCCCGACGCGACGGCCGCCGCGACGCTCGCCGGGCTCGGCAGGGGCGCGGCCGTGCCCCAGTCGACCACGGACACCCCGGCGGCCCCGCTGGTCTGCCCGGCGGCCTCCGCCGACCCGGCGGCCGCCGCTCAGGGCGCGGCCGGCTACCTCGCGGAAGCCCTCAAGAAGGACGGCCACCTCACGGCCCTGACCCCGGGCGCGGACCAGCCGGCCGCCGACACCGGCAACACCGTCGACGCGGTGATCGCCCTGGCCGCGGCCGGACACGAGCAGTCGGCGGCGGGCGCACTGGAGTGGCTCAAGGCCAACTCGGCCCCCTGGGCGAAGGACAGCCCGGCGGCCCTCGGCGCGCTCATCCTGGCCGCGCACGCCACGGGCGCGGACCCGAAGTCCTTCGGCGGAGCCGACCTCGTCGCCCAGCTGAACGCGACCGGCCCGGCCCCGCAGGGCGCGGACACCGGCGCCAAGAAGGTGGACAGCGGCAAGGACGGCGACTCGGGCAGCCAGAACGTCTGGTGGATCGTCGGCGCGGGCGCCGCCGCCGGCATGGGCATCGGCATCCTGCTGAGCGGCCGCCGGAAGAAGAACCAGCTCTGATGCGCCGCCGTCCGCCGCCGCACCCGACCGGCCCGGAGGGGCACGGCTCCCGGGGGCCCGGCCCGGACCGGGCTCCCGCCCGCCGTGGTCCGGCCGCCCGGGTCCTGGCCTTCACGCTGGCCCTCGGTACGGTCCTCTCCCTCCTGGCCGCCGGCCCGGCGCTGGCGGCGGGCT
This sequence comes from Streptomyces sp. NPDC058619, assembly GCF_042717785.1. NCBI lineage: Bacteria > Bacillati > Actinomycetota > Actinomycetes > Kitasatosporales > Streptomycetaceae > Streptomyces > Streptomyces sp. NPDC058619. Next base: position 26,028 of record NZ_JBHXQN010000011.1, on the reverse strand, counting down.
ACCGCTACTGGTCCTTCTGGGACGGCGCGGGCGGCGCGGGCGGCGCGGGCGGCGCGGGCGGCCGGTGGACGTACGCCACCCAAGGCCCCTCGATGGCGCGCCCGGCGGACGGCTCCGTGCAGGGCTTCCGCTTCGCGGTGAGCAAGGACGCCGGGGACGAGGCGGCGCAGCCGCGGTCCCCGGCCGACTTCGCGGCGGTCTGCGGGAGCACCGACCCGGTGGCGGGCCGCAAGCGCGTGGCCCTGATCGTCGACTTCGGCGTCCCCGCGGACGCCCCGGCGGGCGAGGCCCCGCCCCAGGACGCGCCGCGCACGGCCTGCGCGCACGTGGCGCCGGACGCGACCACGGCCGAGGCACTGGCGGCGGTCGCCAAACCGCTGCGCTACAACGGGGCGGCGCTGCTCTGCGCGATCTCCGGCTACCCGAAGCAGGGCTGCGGGGAGCCGATGGAGGACGCCCCGGCGGCCACCGGCTCCCCCTCCGCGGCGCCCTCGTCCACGGCGTCCCGGGGCGGCGGCGGCCCCTCGGCGGGCCTGCTGGCCGGCATCGCCGCGGTGGCGGCCCTGGCGGCGGCCGGCATCTGGCAGTCCCGCCGCCGCAACCGATGACCCCGCCCGCCGCCCTCCCCGACCGGGCACCCGGCCCACGGGACAACACGGCGCACACGCCGAAGCCCGGCCACCCCGCCCCACCCGCCACGGCGCGGGCCGTGGCGGGGCAGCCCGGCGCGGCACGACCCGATGTGACGCAGCCCGGCGCCACGCAGCCCGACGCGGCGGAACGGGGCGCGGCACAGCCCGGCGCCGCGCGAGCTGCCGTCGGCCGGGCCCGCTCCGGACGGCCGGAGGGCGGCCCCACTTCCGGGTCGGAGCCGGGCGCGGCACACGCCGGTCCGGGCGGACCCGCCGGCCCGCCGGCCGGAGCCCCGGACCGTCCCCGCCCCCGCGCCCTGGCCGGCTCCGGCTCCGGCTCCGGCCCGCGCACCGGTCGGCCGGACGGCGGGCCCGCGCAGGGGGTTCCGTACGGCCGCCGCGGTGGCGCCCGGCAGCCGGCCGGCCCCGCGCCGGGGGCCCCGTACGAGCGCCGCAGGCCCTGGCAGCAGCCGCTGGCGACCCGCGGCAACGCCCTGCACGCGGGCGCGTGGTGGCTCTGGGCCCTCGGCCTGGCCACGGCCGCCTCCCGCACCACCAACCCGCTCGTCCTCGGCCTGATCGTGGGCGTGGCCGGCTACGTCGTCGCGGCCCGCCGCACCTCCGCGCCCTGGGCCCGCTCCTACGGGGCGTTCCTCAAGCTCGGCCTGTTCGTCATCGGCCTGCGCCTCCTCTTCTCCATGCTGCTCGGCTCCCCCATCCCCGGCTCGCACACCCTGTTCACGCTCCCCGAGGTCCCGCTGCCCGCATGGGCGCAGGGCATCCGGTTCGGCGGCAGGGTCACCGCCGAGCAACTGGTCTTCGCCTTCTACGACGGGGCCAAGCTCGCCACGCTCCTCGTCTGTGTGGGCGCCGCGAACGCGCTCGCCAACCCGGCCCGGCTGCTGAAGTCCCTCCCGGCCGCCCTGTACGAGGCCGGGGTCGCCGTCGTCGTCGCCATGACCTTCGCGCCGAACATGGTGGCCGACGTCGTCCGGCTGCGGACCGCCCGCCGGCTGCGCGGCCGTCCCACCGGCGGGGTCAAGGCCGTCCTCCAGATCGGCCTGCCGGTGCTGGAGGGCGCCCTGGAGCGCTCCGTCGCCACCGCCGCCTCGATGGACGCCCGCGGGTACGGCCGGACGGCCGACGTCCCGCCCGCCGTCCGGCACACCACCAACGTCCTGACCCTCGGCGGCCTGCTCGGCATGTGCGCGGGCACGTACGGGCTGCTGGCCGCGCAGGGGGCCGCGTACGGGCTCCCCGTGCTCGGCATCGGCCTGGTCCTGGCCCTCGCGGGCCTGCGGCTCGGCGGGCGCCGCTCGGTGCGGACCCGCTACCGCCCCGACCGGTGGGGCGCGCGCGCCTGGCTGGTCGCCGGGTCGGGAGCGGCCGTCGCCGCCCTCCTCGTCCGCGCGGGCACCCTCGACCCGGAGGGCCTGCACCCCGGTGTGGTCCCGCTGGTCGCGCCCACGCTGCCGATCTGGCCGGCTGCCGCGGTCCTGATCGGCCTGCTGCCCGCCTTCGTGGCACCCGTACCGCCCAAGGAGGCTTCGCAGTGATCCGCTTCGAGCAGGTGTCGGTCACCTACGAGGGCGCGGGTGCCCCCTCCCTCCGGGGGGTCGACCTGGTGGTCCCGGAGGGCGAGCTGACACTCCTCGTGGGGCCCTCGGGCGTCGGCAAGTCCACCCTGCTGGGGACGGTCTCCGGGCTCGTCCCGCACTTCACCGGCGGGAGGCTGAGCGGCCGCGTGACGGTCGCGGGCCGCGACACGCGCACGCACAAGCCGCGCGAACTGGCGGACGTGGTCGGCACGGTGGGCCAGGACCCCCTCGCGCACTTCGTGACGGACGTGGTGGAGGACGAGCTCGCGTACGGGATGGAGTCCCTGGGCCTGGCTCCCGCGGTGATGCGGCGCCGGGTGGAGGAGACCCTCGACCTCCTCGGCCTGAACGAGTTGCGCGACCGGCCCATCGCCACCCTCTCGGGCGGGCAGCAGCAGCGGGTGGCGATCGGCTCGGTGCTGACCCCGCACCCGAAGGTGCTGGTGCTGGACGAGCCGACGTCCGCGCTGGACCCGGCGGCCGCGGAGGAGGTCCTGGCCGTGCTCCAGCGGCTGGTGCACGACCTCGGCACCACCGTCCTGATGGCGGAGCACCGGCTGGAGCGGGTGGTGCAGTACGCCGACCGGGTGCTGCTCCTGCCCGCCACGGGGGCGGCCCCCGTCCTCGGCACCCCGGCCGAGGTCATGGCCGTCTCGCCCGTCCACCCGCCGGTGGTCTCCCTGGGCCGCCTGGCGGGGTGGTCCCCGCTCCCCCTGTCGGTCCGCGACGCCCGCCGCCGGGCCACCCCCCTCCGCACCCGCCTGACACACTCCCCGGCCGCGGCCCCGGCGGCCCCTCCAGCCCCGCCTGACCGCGCGCAATACCCAGCCCCCACCCGATCCAGCCCTCCCGGCGCACAACACCCGGCCCCTCCAGCCCCGCCGAACCCGCTTGACCACACGCAACACCCGGCCCCCACCCGATCCGACCCTGCCGGTGCACAACACCCGGCCCCTCCAGCCCCGCCGGCGTTTGAGGCGCGGGGGTCCGGGGGCGGAGCCCCCGACAGCGGAGCCCCGGGGCTGCTCGCGCGCCTGCTCCGGCGCACCGGCCCGCCCGCCGAAGCCCCCGCCACGGCGAACCCCACGGGACCCGCCGACGTCAGGAACCTCACCGTCCGGCGCGGCCGCACGGAGGTCCTGCACGGCATCGACCTCACCGTGGCCCCCGGCGAGGTCATCGCCCTCATGGGCCGCAACGGCGCCGGCAAGTCCACCCTCCTGTCCGCCCTCGTCGGCACCCTCGCCCCCGCGTCCGGTTCCGTGACCGTCGGCGGCCGCACCCCGCACCGCACCCCGCCGCCGGAGATGGTCCGGCGCGTGGGTCTCGTACCGCAGGAGCCCCGCGACCTCCTGTACGCCGACACCGTCGCGGGCGAGTGCGCCGCCGCGGACTCCGACGCCGGCGCGGCCCCCGGCACCTGCCGGGACCTGGTCACCGCCCTGCTCCCGGACGTCGCCGACGACACGCACCCCCGGGACCTGTCCGAGGGCCAGCGCCTGGCCCTCGCCCTGGCCCTGGTGCTGACCGCCCGCCCCGCGCTGCTCCTCCTCGACGAGCCCACCCGCGGTCTGGACTACGCCGCCAAGGCCCGCCTGATCGAGATCCTGCGGACCCTGGCGGTGCAGGGCCACGCCATCGTCCTGGCCACCCACGACGTGGAGCTCGCCGCCGAGCTGGTGCACCGGGTGGTCATCCTGGCCGGCGGCGAGATCGTCGCCGACGGGCCGACCGCCGAGGTCGTCGTGTCCTCCCCTGCCTTCGCCCCCCAGGTGGCCAAGATCCTGGCTCCGGGCCACTGGCTCACGGTGACCCAGGTGGCCCGGGCGCTCGCCGCCGGCGGCTCCCCCGCCCGCGACCCCCTCGACCCGGCGGAGGCCCCGTGAGCCGCCGCACCGCAAGCCGCACCGCGGGCCCCGCGGCCGGCCCGGTACCGAGCCGCGCATCCGGCCGCGCACCCGGCCGTACCGCGAGCCGCCCCGTACGGATCGGCCCGCGGGCCGCGGCCGCCCTCGTCCTGGTCACCCTCATCGGCATCGCCGCCTTCGGCTGGCCGCTCCTCGCCGACCGGCAGTCCGGCCTCGCGCACTCGCAGGACGCCCCGTGGCTCTTCGCCGCGCTGCTGCCCCTGCTGGTCGCCGTGGTCGTCGCGACCATCGCGGACAACGGCATGGACGCCAAGGCGGTGGCGATGCTCGGCGTCCTCGCGGCCGTCGGGGCGGCGCTGAGACCGCTGGGCGCGGGGACCGCCGGTTTGGAGCCCATGTTCTTCCTGATGGTGCTCAGCGGCCGCGTCCTCGGTCCGGGCTTCGGGTTCGTCCTCGGCTCGGTGACCATGTTCGCGTCCGCGCTGCTGACCGGCGGGGTGGGTCCGTGGATGCCGTTCCAGATGCTGGCGCTGGGCTGGTTCGCGCTGGGCGCGGGGCTGCTGCCCGGCCCCGAGCGCATCCGGGGCCGGGCGGAGCTGCTGATGCTGGCGGCGTACGGCTTCGTGGGCTCGTTCGCGTACGGCACGATCATGAACCTGCAGGGGTGGGTGATCCTTCAGGGCATGGGCCAGGGCATCTCCTTCCACCCCGGGGACCCGGTGGGGGCGAACCTGGCGCGCTTCGTGGCGTACTGCCTGGCGACCTCGCTGGGCTGGGACCTGGGCCGGGCCGCGCTGACCGTCGTACTGACACTGACGCTGGGGGCCACGCTGCTGAAGGCGCTGCGGCGGGCGACCCGCAAAGCGGCGTTCGATGCGCCGATTTCCTTCGATTCGGGGGTTTAGTCCCTTTTCGGGCACCCCCTGAAAGGGGTACGAATGGTCGCGGAGCATGAGATTCGGGGCTCTCGCCGGTGACCCGCCCCACAGGACCCACGTCACATACGAGCCGGGGTAGTAGTCCTTAATGGGCCCTTATCACCCCCTCTGAACCGCTCTCCACCTGCACGGACGATGATCAGGGCGCAGGGGGGCCGATCCTCACCCACTGCGAGGGCCGCTAGTAAGTGCGGTCGTTGCCAGGGGGTCGGGGCGTCTGTAGAACTGGATGAGTCGCAAGGCGGCCCGGGTGGTTCACCCGCCGCCGACGAACCCCTCTCCACCGCGTGAGTGGCTCACGCATGCTCCGGCATGCATGCGGCAGATCCTGTCCCCTGTGAAAGGTTTTCCGTGTCCAACGCCGTCATCCGCCGCATCGCCGCTTCCAAGAAGACCCTCGTGGGCTCCGCCCTCGCCCTGGGTGTCGCCGGTTCGATGCTCGCCACGGTTCCCGCGCAGGCCGCCCCGATGAACGCCAAGGCGATCGCGCAGCAGATGATCAAGGACCCGGCGCAGTTCGCCGCGTTCAACAACATCGTGTCCCGCGAGAGCGGCTGGAACCACACCGCCACGAACTCCTCCTCGGGCGCCTACGGCCTGGTCCAGGCCCTGCCGGCCTCGAAGATGTCCTCCGCGGGCTCCGACTGGAAGACCAACCCGGCCACCCAGATCAAGTGGGGCCTGGACTACATGAACTCCCGCTACGGCAGCCCCGTCGGCGCCTGGAACTTCTGGCAGTCGCACCACTGGTACTAAGCCGACCCGGCTTGGCATCCCCGTGGCAGCAGACACCGAAACAGCATCACCAGCACCATCCGTCCCGGCTCCCGCACCAGCGGTAGAAGCACGAGTGAACGCGGCAGAACCAGCAGTACGAACAGCACAGGCAGCGCAGGCAGCACGAGCAGCGCGAACAGCGCGAGCCGTGCAGGCAGCGCGAGTAGCACGAGCGGCACGCATGCGAAGGCCCCGACGGCCGACCTCCCCAGGTCCGGCCACCGGGGCCTTCGTCTTCCCATCCCACTGGGTTCAGCGCGCGCCCGCGGGGGTCACAGGCGCTGAATGATCGTGCCGGTCGCCAGCGCGCCTCCCGCGCACATGGTGATCAGCGCGAACTCCTTGTCGCGGCGCTCCAGCTCGTGCAGCGCCGTCGTGATCAGCCGGGCGCCGGTGGCGCCGACCGGGTGGCCGAGCGCGATGCCGCCACCGTTGACGTTGACCTTCTCCAAATCCTGGTCGAAGACCTGGGCCCAGCTGAGGACCACCGAGGCGAATGCCTCGTTGATCTCCACGAGGTCGATGTCCTTCAGCGACATCCCGGCCTTGCCGAGCACCGCACGCGTCGCGTCGATCGGCCCGTCGAGGTGGAAGTGCGGGTCGGAACCGACGAGCGCCTGCGCCACGATCCGCGCGCGCGGCCGCAGCTTGAGGGCGCGGGCCATCTTCCGCGAGGCCCACATCACGGCGGCGGCCCCGTCGGATATCTGCGAGGAGTTCCCGGCGGTGTGCACGGCAGTCGGCATGACCGGCTTGAGCCGCGCCAGCGCCTCCATGCTCGTGTCCCGCAGCCCCTCGTCCCGGTCGACCAGCCGCCACATGCCCTGCCCGGCCGCCTGCTCCTCCTCGGTCGTCGGCACCTGCACGGCGAACGTCTCGCGCTTGAAGCGCTCCTCGGCCCAGGCGGCAGCGGCCCGCTCCTGGGAGAGCACCCCCAGCCGGTCGACGTCCTCGCGGCTCAGACCGCGGTGGCGGGCGATCCGCTCGGCGGCCTCGAACTGGTTCGGGAGGTCGACGTTCCACTCGTCCGGGAAGGGCTTGCCCGGGCCGTGCTTGGATCCCGAGCCCAGCGGCACCCGGCTCATGGCCTCGACGCCGCAGGCGATGCCGATGTCCATGACGCCGCCGGAGATCATGTTGGCGACCATGTGGTTGGCCTGCTGGGAGCTGCCGCACTGACAGTCCACCGTGGTCGCGGCGGTCTCGTACGGGAGCCCCATGGCGAGCCAGGCGTTGCGGGCGGGGTTCATCGACTGCTCGCCGGCGTGGGTGACGGTGCCGCCGACGATCTGCTCGACGCAGTCGGGCTGGATTCCGGTCCGTGCCAGGAGTTCGCGGTAGGTCTCGCCGAGCAGGTAGGCGGGATGGAGGTTGGCGAGCGCGCCCCCGCGCTTGCCGATGGGGGTGCGTACGGCTTCGACGATGACGGGTTCCGCGGCCATGAGCTCGTCCTCTCCTGCACAGCGCCAGCGCGGCGGGCCGTCCCGGCGCCCCGCCCGAACTAGTACGCGTTCTAGTTCTCCCCGCAGTCTTATGACTGGGAGCCCCGCCACGCAAGGGTCTTGCACGCGGCCTGCACGGATTCCACACGCAACAGTTGGCGCGCCGACCCTTGTCACTTCTGGAACTCGTCACTACCTTCGAGCCAACTTCTGATGGGCCGTCAGACTTTGGAGTCGCCCGATGTCCTGCCCCGCGCTGCCCGAAGGCTTCGACGCCACCGACCCCGACCTGCTCCAAAGCCGCGTCCCGCTCCCGGAGTTCGCCCGGCTGCGGCAGACGGCTCCGGTGTGGTGGTGTCCGCAGCGGCGGGGGATCACCGGCTTCGACGACGAGGGCTACTGGGTCGTGACGCGGCACGCGGACGTCAAGTACGTGTCCACGCACCCCGAGCTGTACTCCTCGACCACCAACACGGCGATCATCCGCTTCAACGAGCACATCCCGCGTGATGCCATTGATGCCCAGCGACTGATCATGCTGAACATGGATCCGCCAGAGCACACCCGCGTACGCCAGATCGTGCAGCGGGGCTTCACCCCGCGGGCCGTCCGCGGCCTGGAGGAGGCCCTGCGCGACCGCGCCCGGAGGATCGTCGAGGAGGCCGTGGCCGCGTCGGCCGACGGCAGCTTCGACTTCGTCACCCAGGTCGCGTGCGAGCTGCCGCTCCAGGCCATCGCCGAGCTGATCGGCGTACCGCAGGAGGACCGCTCACGGATCTTCGACTGGTCGAACAAGATGATCGCCTACGACGACCCCGAGTACGCGATCACCGAAGAGGTCGGCGCCAACGCGGCCATGGAGCTCATCGGCTACGCCATGAACCTGTCCGCCGCCCGCAAGGAGTGCCCGGCCAAGGACATCGTCACGCAGCTGGTGGCCGCCGAGGGCCAGGGCAACCTGGGCTCCGACGAGTTCGGCTTCTTCGTGCTGCTGCTGGCCGTGGCGGGCAACGAGACCACGCGCAACGCCATCAGCCACGGCATGCACGCCTTCCTGACCCACCCCGAGCAGTGGGAGCTGTACAAGGCCACCCGGCCCTCGACGACGGCGGAGGAGATCGTGCGCTGGGCCACGCCGGTGGTGTCCTTCCAGCGCACCGCCACCCAGGACACCGAGCTGGGCGGCCAGAAGATCAAGGCGGGCGACCGGGTGGGAATGTTCTACTCCTCCGCCAACCACGACCCCGAGGTCTTCCGGAACCCGGAACTCTTCGACATCACCCGCGACCCGAACCCGCACCTCGGCTTCGGCGGCGGCGGCCCGCACTTCTGCCTCGGCAAGTCCCTGGCCGTCATGGAGATCGACCTGATCTTCAACGCCCTGGCCGACGCCCTCCCGGACCTCCGCCTGACCGGCGAGGACCCGCGCCGCCTGCGCGCGGCCTGGCTGAACGGCATCAAGGAACTACGCGTAACCCGCACCTGACCCCCACCACCAACCGCCCCGGCCCCCCACCCAATCCAGCCCCGCAGACGCCACACCCAGCCCCGCCGGCGCCCCATTCCAGCCCAGCCGGCGTTTGAGGCGCGGGGGTCCGGGGGCAGCGCCCCCGGGAAACGCGCCCCGCCCCACCGACGGCAGGGGCGCCGGCACCCCCCTCAGCGCCGCCGCGCAGCGACCGGCACCCCCGCGTCCGCTCCCACCTCCGCCGCCCCGCGCGGCTTCGGCAGGGACACGCCCGCCGCCGAGGCGACGGCCCCGCGCGGCCCGGACAGCACGTACACGAGCCCGAATCCGGCGGCCACCACGACCGCCCCGCCCACCGCGTCCAGCACCCAGTGGTTCGCTGTGGCGACGATCGCGCACACCGTGATCAGCGGGTGCAGCGCACCCAGCAGCTTCTGCCAGCCCTTCGGGGCCAGCACCACGATCACGATGCCGCACCACAGCGACCACCCGAAGTGCAGCGAGGGCATTGCCGCGTACTGGTTGGAGATCGCGGTCATGGCCCCGTACGACGGGTTGGCCAGGTCCTGCGGCCCGTGCACCGTGTCGATGAATCCGAGCCCGGGCATCAGCCGCGGCGGTGCGAGCGGATACAGCCAGAACCCCGCGAGCGCGAGCACGGTCGCCAGGCCCAGGGAGGCCCGCGCCCACCGGTAGTCGCCGGGGCGGCGCCAGTACAGCACGCCGAGGATCGCCAGCGGGACCACGAAGTGGAAGGAGGTGTAGTAGAAGTTGAAGAACGCCTCCAGCCAGGGGGTGTTCACCACGGCGTGGTTCACGGCGTGCTCGATGTCCATGCCGAGCGCCTTCTCGATCCCGTGGATCTGGTCGGCGTTCCCCTCGGCAAGCGACCGGCTCGTCGGCGCGGCGGCGCGGATGTGCGAGTACAGCGAGTACCCGACCCGTATCAGCAGCAGCTCCAGCAGCAGGTTCGGGCGCGAGAGCACCCGCCGCCAGAACGGCAGCAGCGGCACCCACGCCCACCGGGCGGCCGCCGGACGCCCGTACGCGGTCGGTACTGGGGCGCCCCAGTGCGGCGCCGACCGCGGCAGGAACGGTACGGCGCAGGCCGCGGCCAGCGCGGCGAGCAGCAGCACGTTGTCGCGTACGGGCGCCAGGGCGGCCAGGTTCGGCAGCAGCACGTCGCTCGGCAGGGTCAGCGCGAGGACCACGGCCACGGGCCACACGGGCCGGTCCGCCGCACGGGTGCCGACCTTGCCGGCGACGGCGAGCAGCACCCACAGCAGCTGGTGGCGCCAGCCGACCGGGGACACGGCGACGGCCGCGCACCCGGTGATGGCGACCGCGAGCAGCAGTTGCCCGTCGCGGGCGTAGCGCACGGCGCGGCGCAGGCCGATCCACACGACCGCGGCGGCGAGGACGGCGTACAGCGCGATCTCGGCGGGTCCGGTGAGCCCGAGGCGCAGCAGCGCGCCGTGCACGGACTGGTTGGCGAGGCCGTCGGGGGCGCCGCCGAGGCCGGTCCCGGCGAGGTGCTGGGACCAGTACGTCCACGAGTCGCGCGGCAGGGCCGCCCAGGACAGCGCGGTGGCGCCGGCGAAGGCCGCGGCGGCGGTGCGCGCGGCGGGGCGGCGCCCGGAGAGCCACAGCAGCGGAGCGAAGAGCAGCAGCGCGGGCTGGAGGGCGGCGGCGAGGCCGATCAGGAGACCGGCGGGCCGGTCGGCGGGGACCCGGAAGACGGCCAGCAGCACCAGCAGGACCGGCAGGACGGCGGTCTGGCCGGGCGAAGCGGCCTCGCGGACGGGCAGCGAAACCATCAGCAGCGCGGTCAGGACCGGCGCGGCCAGCAGCGCGGTGCGCCGCGGCACGGGATCGGGCAGGCCGCGCGCGGCGACGAGCCCGATGGCGGCGACGCACAGCAGCATCACGCAGGTCCAGGCGACCTCCAGCGACGGTGCGGCGAAGCCGGTCAGCGGTTTGAGGACCAGGCCGGCGAAGGGGGTGCCGGTGAACTGCCCGGCGCCGGCCTCGTAGAGGGAGCCGGGCAGACTGCCGGGGAGGTGGAACCCGCTCAGCCAGTCTCCGGGCGGCACGCGCAGCACCGCGGTGGCCTGTCTGACGGCGAGCGCGCCCGCCAGCGCCCACAGCAGGAGGCGGGCCGCCCCGAGTCCGCCGCTACCGTCTATGTCCCCGGCATGTCCGTTCGCACCACTGTGCTCCGCCGCGTTCGCCACGCCTCGCCGGCCTCCCGCCCTGTTGACCGCAACCCCGACTTCGCCTGGCTGCCGCGCTTCATACCGCGTGTGATTACCGGGACGACGATATCCCCCGCGCGATGCCCCGGACGGCCCGCTCGAACAACCGGAAGATCAACAGACCGCCGCGGGCCCGCCCGGAGGCTCGCCGACAGCCGCCGACGGGCTCTCCGACGGGCTGACTGACAGGCCCGCGGCAGGCCGTCGACAGGCACTCGGGTGACTCTTCCGGAATGCCGGGTGTCCCCTTCACGACGCCACGACGGGCCCGTATAGGAGACTGCAGACACGTCGTCAAGGCCGGGTTCGACGCCCGGCCCGTGTTACCTGAGAGGTGTCATGTGCCTAGCGTGGTAAAGATCAACGCGCTCACCGTCCCGGCCGAGCAGCGGGAGGTGCTGGAGAAGCGCTTCGCCTCCCGGGCGGGCACAGTGGAGGACTCGGACGGCTTCGAGTGGTTCGAGCTGCTGCGCCCGGTGGAGGGCACCGACCAGTACCTCGTCTACACCCGGTGGCGTTCGGAGGAGGACTTCCAGGCCTGGATGGAGGGGCCGATGAAGGCCGCTCACCAGGGCGGGGGCGGCGGCGAGGGCGGCGGCGAGCGTCCGAAGCCGGCGGCCTCGGGTTCGTCGGTGTGGTCGTTCGAGGTCGTGCAGCAGGCGGCGCCGAAGAAGGCCTGACATCGGGTCCGGAACGGGTCCGGGGCCGGTTCGATCCTGCTCCTGCCTGCTCCGGACCCGGACCCGGCTGGGCTCGGCTAGCTCCAGAAGGCGTCCATCTCGTCGATGTCCTCGGTGCACTCGTCGATGTCGGTGATCTTGTGGCCGATGACGGTGAAGAACAGGCCGCCGCGGATCTCGATGCCGCGGTCCCCCCGGTCCGCGCGGGACGTGTGGAACGTCATCACATGTCCGCGGCCGTCGGCGAGGACCGTTTCCAGGTGGACGTGGATCGTGCCGTTCGTCTCCTGCCCGAGCCGCCGGTAGAGGTCGAGGACGGCTTCGCGCCCCTTGTGGTGCCCGGACAGCGGGCTGCTGCCGGGCACGTGGTGGATGACGTCGGCCGTCATCAGCGTGCTCAGCGTCTCCATGTCGCCCTTGCCGAACGCCTCGTAACCGCGGCGGATCAGGGCACAGTCCGGATGCTCCGACATGACGGTTCACACCCTCCACGTGCACGGATGGTCTTTTTCCTATCATCGGTCCGGGGGTGTGGATATTCCACACGGGGCTTCCGGCGCGAACTCCACAATGACCCCATGAACACATACAGCGAACAGCGCGAACAGACCACGAGGGCCGCGGCGCCCACCACGAGCGCAGGCCGCACCGGTGACACGATCACCGGCGGCGCGTGCCGCTCCCGGTCGGGTGCGTGGACCGTGGTGCCCGAGCACGTCACCGCCCCGGACGCCGTCCTCCTGCGGCGCGCGTACTACGCGGAGGTCGCCGGCCGGTACTGGAACCGGCCGGTCACCGAGACGGAGGTCGACGAGGGACTCGTGGAGTTCCCGGACGACGGGCTGGTACCGCCGACGGGCCGGTTCGTCGTCGGCCGGTGGGACGGCGAGCCCCTGGCGTGCGGCGGGATACGCCGGCTCGACCCCGCCACCGCCGAGCTCACCAAGGTGTACGTCGACCCCCGCGCCCGCGGAACCGGAGGCGGCGCGGCCCTGCTCGCCGCCTTGGAGGCACAGGCGCGCGAGATGGGCGTCGAGCGCGTCCGGCTGGACACCCGGTCGGACCTCGTGGAAGCCAGGGCGCTGTACGCGCGGCACGGGTACGCGGAGATACCGGCGTACAACTCCGGCCCGTACGCGGAGCACTGGTTCGAGAAGACCCTGCGGCCCACCCCCTCCCTCTGACCTCAGATGTCGTGGCCTTGATCTCGGCCTCGGCCTTGCCCTCGCACGGGCGTGGCGGGGCCTCGCGGGGGCGGGGATGAAGGCTAGGGCGCGGCGTGGTCGCGCCGCGGGGCGGCGTCGTATGGCTCCTCGGCGTCGGAACCGCAGAGCTCCGTGTTGATCTCCCGGACCAGTGCGATCAGGTCGCTCGGGCGGTCCGGACCCCACCAGTCGCCGAGGAGTTCGGCGAGGGAGTCCTCCCGGGCGGCGGAGAGCCTGGCCGCGCTCTCGCGCCCCGCATCGGTCAGGACCAACGGCAGCCCGTCCCGCACGGCGAGGCCGCGCCCCTCGATCTGGCGGGCGGCGTCCGTGATGACCTTCAGCGGCACGTTCGTGCGTTCGGCGAGCTCGGCGGGGTCGGCGAAGCCGTACTTGTTGATCCGCAGCAGCAGCCAGCTCGCGGCGGGCAGCAGGTCGTAGCCGGCCTTCTCGGTGATCTTCTCGTACACGTGCCGCCGACCCTCGCGGGTGCCGAGCACCGACAGGGCGCGGGCGACCTCGTCGCGGGATGAGCGCTGAACCGGGTTGGAGGCGAGGGTCTCCGTCACGTCGGGAGCGGTGACCGAGCCGCGGAGCGTGTCCTCCTTGAGGAACCAGGCGACGACGAAGGCGATGAGGACGATCGGCACCGCGTAGAGGAAGACGTCGGTGATGGCGGTGGAGTAGGCGTCGAGCACACGCGTCTGCAGGTCGGCGGGGAGCTCGGCGACGGAGCGGGGATCGGCCTCCAGCTGGGCCGGCCCGACGCCGGGTGGCAGCGTGACGCCCACGAAGGCGGCGGCGAGTTGGTCGCCCAGACGGTTGGTGAAAACCGTGCCGAAGATCGCGACGCCGAAGGAGGCGCCGATGGAGCGGAAGAAGGTGGCGCCGGAGGTGGCGACGCCGAGGTCGGCGTAGCTGACGGCGTTCTGCACCACCAGGACGAGCACCTGCATGACCAGGCCGAGTCCGGCACCGAAGACGAAGAAGTAGACGCTCATCTCCCAGGTGGAGGTGGTGCGGTGCAGCTGGTGCAGGAGGAGCAGACCGACGGCGGTGACGGCGGTTCCGGCGATCGGGAAGACCTTCCACCGGCCGGTGCGGCTGACGATCTGACCGGACGCGGTCGAGGAGATCAGCATGCCGATCACCATCGGCAGCATGTGGACTCCGGACATGGTCGGTGACACGCCCTGGACGACCTGGAGGAAGGTCGGCAGGTAGACCATCGCGCCGAACATCGCGAAGCCGATGACGAAGCTGATCACCGAGCAGAGGGTGAAGGTGCGGACGCGGAACAGTCCGAGCGGCAGGACGGGTTCGGCGGCCCTGCGCTCCACGAGGACGAAGACGAGGAGGAGGACGGCGCCGAGGACTGCGAGACCGACGATCCGGGCGGAGCCCCAGCCCCAGGTGCCGCCGAGGGAGGCGACGAGCACGAGGCAGGTGGCGACGCAGGCGATGAGGAAGGTGCCGAGGTAGTCGATGGTGTGCTTTGAGGAGCGGGCCGGAATGTGCAGGGCGGCGGCGATGACGAGGAGCGCGACGAGACCGATGGGGAGGTTGATGTAGAAGACCCAGCGCCAGGACAGGTGGTCCACGAAGAGGCCGCCCAACAGCGGGCCCAGCACGCTGGTCGCACCGAAGACACCGCCGAAGAGGCCCTGGTACTTGCCTCGTTCACGGGGCGGGACGATGTCGCCGACGATCGCCATCGACAGCACCATCAGCCCGCCGCCGCCCAGGCCCTGCAGGGCGCGGAACCCGATGAGCTGAGGCATGTTCTGGGCGATGCCGCACAGGGCCGACCCGATCAGGAAGAGGACGATGGCGTACTGGAAGAGCTTCTTGCGGCCGTACTGGTCGCCGAGCTTCCCCCACAGCGGGGTGGCCGCGGTGGCGGCGAGCATGTAGGCGGTGACGACCCAGGACAGGTGGGCCATGCCGCCGAGGTCGCTGACAATGGTCGGCAGGGCGGTGGAGACGATGGTCTGGTCGAGCGCGGCGATCAGCAGGCCCAGCAGCAGCGCGCCGATCGAGACGAGCACCTCGCGGGAGGCGTGCTCGGCGGCGGGGCCGGACTTCTGCGGGCCGGAACCGGAGTCCGCGGCCTCCCTGGTCACATCCTGCGCCATCGATTCCTCCTCAGGCCGGATCAACATCTCCATCCTGAGCGGTGTGTCCTGTTATGGCCTCTCGGGCGGGTTGGGAGGGCCTTGACGGGTCTGCATAATCGCAGGCAATGGCCAGGGAGGGATTCCAGTGAGCGGTAAACACTGTCCGGACTGCGGCGCATCCGGCGCCGGCTGCGGGTGTGCGCCGAGTGCGGGTTTCGACCCCATGCGCATCCGTCCGTACGTGACGTTGTCCGACCCCGGGGTGCCGGACGCCCCGGAGCCTCCGCCGTCCGTACCGCACGGGGTGACCCCGGCGCCGCAGCCACCGGTACCGCCGATACCGCGCCGGGTGGCGCCGGCGTCACCGAACGACACCCCGGCGTACGGCACACCCGTGCCGCCGTCGCACCCGACGTGGCCGACGGGCCCGGGCGCCGGGGCGGGTGCGGGCGCCGGGCTGGGTGCGGGCGCCCGGCTGGGGCAGGGACCTGCTGCCCGGGTGCCCGCGGCCTGGGCGGGCCCGGAGCCGGGTTCGGGCGCGGGCGCGGGCCGGGGGTCGACCCCCGCGGGGTCGCCGCCCGGGCCGGACGACACGGTGCAGCTGCAGGCCGTACCGCCGGGCGGCTCTCCCGCGCCCGGCGGTACGCGGGGCGGAACGTCCGGCGGGGGGCCTACGTACGGGTACGAGTTCGGGGTGGGGGGTGGGGGCGGGGGCCCGGAGAAGCGCACCGGCTCCGCTCCCCGGCGGCTGCTGCCGCTCCTGCTCGGTGCCGCCGCCGTGGTCGCCCTCGGCGGCACGGCCATGGCGCTGTGGACGATGCCCGACTCCCCCGGCGACGAAGTGACGCTGCTCGACGCCAAACCGTCGGCGCCCGTGGTGAGCCTCGCCCCGCCCGACCCCTCCCCGACCCCGTCCGCCTCGGCGTCCGGCCCGTCGCCCTCGGCCTCGCGTTCCCCGTCGCCCAGCGCCTCCCGGTCGGCGTCCCCGTCCGCCTCGCCGAGCGCCTCCCGGTCGGCGTCCCCGTCCGCCTTCGCGAGCCCGTCACCGAGCGCGAGCCGCTCCGCCGGCCCCAAGCCCTCGGCGCCTGTGCAGGGCCCGACCCTGCGGTACGGGGACTCGGGTGCGGACGTTGAGAAGCTGCAGCGGCTGCTGGCGGACCAAGGCCTGTACCGCGGCAGGATCAACGGCCAATTCGACGCGCGGGTGGAGCGGGCGGTGTCGACGTTCCAGTACGAGAACGGCATCGACGGCGAGGAGTGGGGCGTCTACGGCCCCGTGACCCGCCGCGCCCTGGAGGGCTAGCGCGGAGCAGCGCCACTTGCGGCCGGGCCCGGAAGGCCGGCCCCGGAAGGGACAGGGGTCACACCCCGCTCGGTGGCGCGAACCGCTCCGCGTTTTGTATCGTGTAGGAACAAAGTGGTTCCGCCCTCACTCCCTGACCGGTGGGCGGAACCACTTGTTCTCTTTTCCCGCCCGTCTGGAGCCCCGCCGATGCCGGCCAGCACCGCCACCGCCACCGCACCCGTCGTCCTCAGCGCCAAGGCCCTGCTCCTGGACATGGACGGCACCATCGTTAACTCCGACGCGGTGGTAGAGCGCTGCTGGCGCGATTGGGCGCTCTCCCACGGCCTGGACCCGCAGGAAGCCCTCAAGGTGGTCCACGGCCGCCAGGGGTACGCCACCATGGCCGTCCTGCTCCCGGACCGCCCGATGGAGGTCAACCACGCCGAGAACGCGGTGATGCTCGCCCGCGAGACCGCCGACACCGACGGCGTGGTCCCGGTCGCGGGCGCCCCTGAGTTCATGGCCTCGCTCGACGGCCTGGCGCACGCCCTGGTCACCTCCGCAGACGCGGCCCTGGCCACGGCGCGGATGACCGCTGCCGCCCTGCCGATGCCCCACGTACGGGTCACGGCCGAATCCGTCGAGTCCAGCAAGCCCCACCCCGAGGGCTTCCTCAAGGGCGCGGCCGCCCTGGGCGTGGACCCGGCCGACTGCATCGTCTTCGAGGACTCCGCCGCCGGCATCGCCGCAGGCCAGGCGGCGGGCATGCGCGTCATCGGCGTGGGCCCGCGCGCGGGCGCCCACGCCCCCACGGTCCATGTCCCCGACCTGACGGCCCTGCGCGTCACGTCCACCCCGGACGGCTCGATCCACGTGACGGTGTCGGAGGCGTAAGCCGGAGCCGCACACGAGCCCGCCACGCTCCCGTAGTCGACGTCAGCCGCCCACCGCCCGGTGGGCGGCTGACGTCGTCCTGCGCTGATCGCACCCGGCGGGAGACCGGTCCGGGCTACCCCGCCGGTCCGGACGGTCAGCCCGCGACCGCCGTATTGCAGAGACCCCGCGGCCCTCGCCCTCCCGGACGGTCGCCGACGCCGGCTTCACACTGCCCCGGCCGCCCGGTCGGGCAACCTGGCGCAGATCAGGACCGCGCGCACCCCTCCGCGGGGTACGACGCCCGGCCCTGACCGCCATCGGCGACGTACGCGCCCGGCAGGCGATCGCGGGCCTCGGCATCCAGGGCGGGCCCACCCGGACGACGCACGCAGCGCCACCGAAGCGATCACCAAGATCGCGGTCCGGCCGCGGCGAGAACGCCCCTACGGACGAGCTTCGCCGACCTGACACTCGGCGCCCCATGACCACACGCCAAGTGGTGGCGGCCTTCGCCGAGTGGGTGACCACGCGGCATTGGCCGCGATCATCTTCACCGCGGCTTCCGGCTGCACCTGGCCGCAGCTCCCGCCGGTGTTCGGGCCGAGCTGGCAGATGGTCTATCAGCGGTTCGCCCGGTGGAGCCGGGCTCGCGTCCGGGCCCGGCTCCACCGCGTCGTCCTCGACGAACTCGGCGCCAGCGGCGGGCTGGACTGGTCGCGGTGCGCGATCGACTCGGTCAGTCTGCGGCCGTCAAAAGGAGGCCGCTGACCGAGCCGAATCCGACTGACCGTGGCAAGTCTGAATCCCGAATTCACCTGATCACCGACCGGAACGGACTGCCTCTCTCGCCGGGCAACTCGGGTGCCCACATGCACGACAGCCTTGGCCGTGAACCGCTCGAACGAGGCATCCCGCCCGTCCGTTCCCACCGCGGCCCCCGCAGGCGACGGCCAGCGAATTGCACGCCGACAAGGGCTACGAATACGACGGCTCGCACTCACCCGGCCCTGGTGGCGAGGTACATCCACACCTCGAGAGCACGCTCGCGATCTGCGAAGTTGCCCACTCGGGCGATGATCCGAGCCGGATCGGCTCTGTCGTCAACAGTCACGTCGCCCTCCACGGCTCGGGGCGATCATGCCAGATCAGCCGCAGAATCCGTCTGGCACCCAAGCCGGCCAGCCTCCGGCCCGGTGTCTCTCGCTGACCCCGTTCAACAGCAGCCGCCACCCAAAGGAACGACGTCTACGCGCTGACGCCGTCCGCCCCCCTCGACCCAGGGTCCGCGACGCCGCGGGGCGTCCGTAACGACTCCTTGATGCAGAACGCCCGGCGCCCGCCCCGGCCCGTCGCGCGCCGGAGGGCCGCCAACGGGACGGAATCTCAACTTCCTTTTAAATCAGCGGCCTTGGACGCCTTGATGTGACGTGCCCATGTCGTCAGGCTGTCATCTGGCGCCCACCCGAGCGAAACCCGGCGCCGCAAGCATGGCCACACCCCACCGGGGCCGTACGGCCACACCCCCCCGCATCCAGGGAGCCCTCATGGCACTCACCTCCGTTGTCTACGCGCGTCGAATCGGCGTGCTCGCCTCGGCCGCCGCACTCGCCGCCCTGACGTCCCTCGTCAGCGCGCCCGCCGCCCAGGCCGCCCCGCCCACCCCCATCAGCGCCTCGGCCGCCCGCTCCTACCTCGCGACGGTCACGCCCAGGGCCGAGGGCTCCACCAGCGGCTACAGCCGCGACCTCTTCCCGCACTGGAGCACCGTCTCGGGCAGTTGCAACACCCGCGAGACCGTCCTCAAGCGGGACGGGGTCAACGTCGTCCAGGACTCCGCCTGCGCCGCCGTGAGCGGGAGCTGGTACTCCGAGTACGACGGCGCCACCTGGACCGCGGCCTCCGACGTCGACATCGACCACATGGTTCCGCTCGCCGAGGCCTGGCGCTCCGGCGCCAACGCCTGGACCACGTCCAAGCGCCAGCAGTTCGCCAACGACCTCACCCGCCCGCAGCTCATAGCGGTCACCGACAACGTCAACCAGGCCAAGGGCGACCTCGACCCCGGCAAGTGGCTGCCCTCGCGCACCGCCTACCGCTGTACGTACGCGCGGATGTGGGTCCAGGTGAAGCAGCACTACGCCCTCAGCATGGACTCCGGTGAGAAGACCACCCTGGGCAACGTCCTCAGCGGCTGCTGACACCCGCCCGGACCGGCCCCTCCAGCCGATCTTTCCCCCGTCAGGGGGAGGCGTGGCTCCCCCTCCCCGTCGTACCGTGATCACAGGGGACCGGGGACACGGAGGAGGGGGAGTCGCATGGCCGGACTGCGTCTGGGGCCACTGCTGCGCTACGTCGACTGGGACACGGGCGGTTCGGCCACGATATGGGTCGAGGCCGACCGCCCGTGCACGGCCGAGGTGCGGTGCGCCGGCGGGGCGGGCGGCAGCGTGCGCACCTTCCAGGTGGCGGGCCACCACTACGCGCTGGTGCCGGTCACCGGCCTGACGCCGGGGGCCACCACGGCGTACGAGGTGCTGCTCGACGGGGACCGGGTGTGGCCGCTGGCCGACAGCTCCTTCCCGCCGAGCACGATCAGCACTCCCGCGGTAGCGAGCTCCAGCCGGTCCGCGCCGGGGCCCGGGCTGCGCGTCACGTTCGGCTCGTGCAGACAGGCCGCGCCGCCCGCCGGCGGGCTGCGCGGGCCGCACGGCGCGGACGCGCTCGACACCCTCGCGGCGCGGCTGGCCGCCGACCCTGAGGCCGTGCGCCCGGACGTCCTGCTGCTGCTGGGCGACCAGGTGTACGCCGATGCGCTGTCGCGGGAGACCCGGGCGTGGATCGCGGCCCGGCGGGATCTGCGGGAGGCCCCCGGCGCCCAGGTCGCGGATTACGAGGAGTACACCCGGCTCTACTACGAGTCCTGGCTGGACCCGGAGATCCGCTGGCTCCTGTCGACGGTGCCGAGCCTGCACATATTCGACGACCACGACGTGATCGACGACTGGAACACGAGCGAGGCGTGGGTCGCGGAGATGCGGGCCACCCCGTGGTGGCGGGAGCGGGTGCTCAGCGGGCTGATGTCGTACTGGGTGCACCAGCACCTGGGCAACCTCTCGCCCGCCGAGCTCGCGGAGGACGGGCTGTATGCCGAGATCCGCGCGACCCCGGACGGTACGGAGCCGCTGCGCGCCTTCGCGGCCTCGGCGGACACCGCTCCGGCGACGGTCCGCTGGAGCTACCGGCGGGACTTCGGTCGGACCCGGCTGCTGATGGTGGACACCCGGGCCGCGCGGGTCCTGGCGGAGGACGCGCGGTCGATGCTCGATCCGACCGAGCAGCAGTGGCTGCGGGACAACGCGCTGGCGGGGCACGGGGCGTACGACCACCTGCTGATCGGTTCCTCGCTGCCGTGGCTGATGC
Source organism: Streptomyces sp. NPDC058619 (assembly GCF_042717785.1). Lineage (NCBI taxonomy): Bacteria > Bacillati > Actinomycetota > Actinomycetes > Kitasatosporales > Streptomycetaceae > Streptomyces > Streptomyces sp. NPDC058619. Next base: position 5,470 of record NZ_JBHXQN010000011.1, on the reverse strand, counting down.
CGCCGCTGATCCACGACGCCGAGACGTGGAACGCGGCGCTGTGCCGGGGTGACCGGGGTCCGCGGTGGGCGCGGATCGGGGAGAACCTGCGACGGCGCAGCGATCTGGAGCACTGGGCGGCGTTCCCGGCCTCGTTCGCGGCGCTGACCGACCTGATCGAGGAGGTGGGGACGGGGCCGCGGGCGCCGGCGACGGTGTGCGTGCTGTCGGGCGACGTGCACCACGCGTATGTGGCCGAGCCCCGAATACCCAGCACGGCGCGGCTGTTCCAGCTGACGTGCTCGCCGGTGCACAACTCCATCCACACGGCGGTGAAGCTGGGGTTCCGGCTGGGCTGGTCGCGGTGGGGGCGGTGGCTGGGGCGCGGCTTCACCCGGCACGGCAGGACGGGCCGGCCGCCGGTGGCCTGGCGGCGTACGGGCGGTCCGTGGTTCGGCAATCAGCTGATGACGCTGGCCCTGTCCGGGCGGACGGCGCGGCTGCGGCTGGACCAGGCGCACAAGGACCGCAAGGGCGCCCGGCTGGTGACGGTGCTGGACCGGGAGCTGACCGGGTCGGAGACGACGTAGGCATGGCGGGTCAGGGGGACGGTGCGGCTGCCGGCGCGGACCGGTGTCGCGGCGGGCGGCCCACGGGAAGGCGGTGCGGCCCGGGGCACCCGCGGGACCGGGAGCCACGGGACCGGGAGCCGCGCGGCCGGGAGCCACGGGACCGGGCGCCACGGGGTGGCCCCGGGCGTCCGCGTGGTGGACGCCCGGCGTACCCTGTAGGGCTGTCAAGCCGCTCCTGCCGCTCCCCCGCGACGTCGCGGCGCTTCATGCCGCTGCACGTCAACCGGACTGGGGAGTCCCGCCTTGTTTGAGACTCTGGGGTCGCTGACCGCGAGCCCATGGATCTACGCCGTGGTGGCGGTGTCCGTCGTGCTCGACGTCTTCCTGCCGGTCCTCCCGAGCGGGGTGCTGGTGATCACCGCGGCGGCGGCCGCCGCCGCGGCCGGTGCGGCGGGTCCGGTACCGGTGACCGCTCAGGTGCCCGACATCCTGGCCCTGCTCGTGATCGCCACGACCTCGTCGGTGCTGGGCGACATGGCGGCGTTCCGGCTGGCCCGGCGTGGCGGGGCCCGGCTGGACCGGGCCATCGCCCGGTCCCGGCGGCTGACCCGGGCGCACGAGCGCCTGGGCACGGCACTGGCCCGGGGCGGCGGCGCCCTGGTGGTGATCGCCCGCTTCGCTCCGGCGGGCCGCTCGGTGGTGTCGCTGGGCGCGGGCAAGACGCACCGCAAGGTGATGGAGTTCCTGCCCTGGTCGGTCCTGGCGGGCATGGCCTGGGCCGGTTACAGCGTGTCGCTCGGCTACTTCGGCACGCAGTGGCTCGGTACCCAGTGGCTCGGTACTGCGGTCTCCCTCGTCGCGCTGTTCGCCGGCGGCGCCCTGGCCGCGTACCTCGTACGCCGCCCCTACCCGGCGAGGACCGCGGCGGCCCCTGCGGCGTAGCGGAACCCCACACGGCTCGTCCGGGTGAACCGGTTCCCCCGGGCGGAGCAGCGACTCACCCGTTCGCCCGGCCCCGATCGCCGCCCCGGGGCCCGGCTCCTAGCGTGCAGAGCACGGTGCGCAACCGAATCCGCGTCACATCCGTGCCATGGCCGCGCCGTTTCGAGGAGCCGAGGAGTTCTCTCCATGCCCGCCACGCCGCACGCCCCGCCGCAGTCCGAGCCCGCCCCGCACTCCGGGTACGCCGGGCGCTCCGCCCCCTCCGCCCCGCGCCGCCTGCTGGCGGTCGCCGCCGTGACGCTCGCCGTCGCCGCCGCGACTCCCGCCGCGCTCGCCTACGCCGCCCCCTCCGCCAGCGTCTCCCCGAGCACCGTCGCCCCGGGGGCCCGGGTCGGGCTCAACGTCGAAGGCTGCGGTACCAAGACCGGCCGGGCCACGTCCAGCGCCTTCGGCGAGGTGCAGCTGACGCCCGGCAACCTGGAGGCCACGAACCTGTTCGGCAGCGCCACCGTCTATCGCGACGCGAGCGCGGGCACCCACCGCGTCACCTTCGAGTGCGGCGGCGTCGGCGGCCAGCGCGTCACCGCCAACCTGTACATCACCCCGGGCGCCGCGCGCGGCGGCGAGGGCGGCAGCATCGGCTCGATGAGCCCGGCGCAGATCGCCGTGGGCGGCGCCTTGGCCGTGGGCGCACTGGGCGCCGGCGTATGGGTGATCCGCCGCCGCGCCTCCGCGGTCTGACGGCCGTCGCCGCCGGCGCGCCCCCGGGAGCGGAACCCGCTCCCGGGGCGCACGGGCGCGACCACACAGACTCACGCGGCGGCACGATCACGCACGCCATGACGCCGTCACGCGGTCACGCGGTCACGCGGTCACGCGGTCACGCGGTCACGCGGTCACGCGGTCACGCGGTCACGCGGTCACGCGGTCACGCGGTCACGCGGT
>NZ_JBHXQN010000011.1:0-2936 GCF_042717785.1 Streptomyces sp. NPDC058619 | reverse complement strand
GGTCACGCGGTCACGCGGTCACGCGGTCACGCGGTCACGCGGTCACGCGGTCACGCGGTCACGCGGTCACGCGGTCACGCGGTCACGCGGTCACGCACGCCTTGACGCCGTCGCGCGGGCGGTCACACGGCGGCGGTCTGCCCCCGTACGTGCACCCCGTCCAGCAGATCCCGCGTGGCCTCGGCGACGGCGTCCACGGCCGCGTCGAATACCTCGCGGTTGTGCGCGGCCGGCGCGCGGAACCCGGACACCTTGCGTACGTACTGGAGCGCTGCGGCGCGGATCTCCTCCTCGGTGGCCTTCTCGGGGATGGCGGGCGGGCGCAGGGTCTTAATGGAACGGCACATGCCTCCACTATCCCGCTACCGCGGCAGCTCGGCCCCGGACAGTTTCAGGATCAGGCCGGCCTGGAGCCGGGCGCGCAGTTCCGGGTCGGCGACCTCGTCGAGGAGGCCGAGGGCCTGCTGGGTCGACTCGGCCGCCCGCCGGTCGTCGCGCAGCGCGGTCGTCTGGTCGGTCATGTGCTTGAGCGCGAGGTCGGCCCGGCGGTGGAAGAGCTGTCCGGCGAGCGTGGTGACCAGGCCCACCGAGCTGGTGACGATCCCCAGGTAGAACTCGCCGCCGCTCTCGGCCTTCCACACCGCCAGCCCCACCCCGAACAGCAGGACCGCCGCTCCGGCCGCGGCAAAGCTCTGGCTGGTGGCGAAGCTGCTGCGGGCCTGGGTCAGCCCGTACGCGTAGTACTCGACGAGGAGGGGCGTGAAGTCGTCCCGCCGGTCTCCCAGTTGGGCCGAGGGGTGCGGCAGGCCGCCCACGTCGTGGAACTTGGGGTGGCCCGGTCCGGTGGCGGGTGCCCCGGCGTCGTGAGCGGTGAGCTGCGCGAGCAGCCGGTCCCGTTCCTCGGTCCGTCTCCGCTCGAAGGAGGCCCCCGCGGCCCGTTCCAGCAGCACCAGCACCACCGCGGCCGCGACCACCGCCACGGCCACCCCGCCCCACGCGAGCCACTCGCCCATCTCCCGACGATCCCACGCGCGGGCCCCGGGGCCAAGGCCCGTACCGGGTGGTGCCCGGTGGCTTCCGGCGGCGCTGATGCGGGTGTGGCGGGCGGAATCTAAACTGGCGGAGTCGTGAAGGATCCCGAGGTGAGGGAGATGCGCATCATGGCCAAGCGAGGCAACAAGCGGCGCGCCCGCAAGAAGAAGAAGGCCAACCACGGCAAGCGCCCCAACGCCTGACCCACCACCTGACGCGAAGGCCCCCACGCACACCCGACGGGGGCCTTCACGCTGTGCGGAGGTCGTCTTGTGGCGGCGCGATCCTGTTGCTCCCATGGTCTCCGGGCGACATGTCAGGGGGCGGCGTGGGCGGGCTGAAGGTCTCTCGTTGGCGGAAGTCCGGTCACGACCGGCTGTACGTGAACCTGCCGGGCGGGACCGCCGTCGCCTGGGCCGACTGCCGCAGCGGCAAGGTGACCGTACTCGTGGAGGAGCACCGCCAGGAGGCACTGGCCCTCCTCAGGCAACAGCTCGCGAACCTGCCCGAGCCCACGGACGCGCGGCCCGAGCCGCCACCGGGGGCCAGGCCCGTCCGGCCGAAGCCGACGAGGACGCTCCCGCCCCTGAAGGCACCCGACGACCTGGCACTCAACCGGCCGGGCTCCGGGATCCGGGAGATGCTCCGCTCGAAGGGGCCGAGCCGCGTAATGCGGGCCCTGGACCGGGTGTTGGGGAGGGAGAGCGAGTGGGACCCCTGGTTCAAGGGGCTGGCCGGCGAACGCATCGCGGGCGCCGAACTCGACCGCTTGACGGCCCGGGGATGGAAGGTCCTGCACTCGATCCCGTTGACCCGCGGCGGCGACATCGACCACCTGCTCGTCGGCCCCGGCGGGTCTTCACGGTCAACACCAAGTACCTGCGGGGGAAGTCGGTGTGGATCGGCGACGACACGGTCAAGGTCGACCACGGCCCCCCGCACCCGTACCCGGCCAGGAGCCGCGCCGAGGCCAGGCACGCCCGCGGCGTCCTGGAACGGCACTGCCCCTTCCCGGTGGAGGTGGAGCCGGTCCTCGTGTTCGTGGGCGTACGCAACCTCCCCGCGGCGGCGACCACCCCGCCCCGGGTCCGGATATACGGGGAGCACGACGTCGCCGCCCTCGGCCCCCTCACCGGCCGCCTCACGCCGGAACAGGTCGACCTCGTCTACGCGGTGGCCCGCCACCGCCGGACCTGGCTCAGCCCCTGACCCGGCAGACCCGCCGACCAGGGAGTTCACCAGGGGAGGAGCGGCCCGTCCCCAGAATCCGGGTGGTAGCGCACGGCAAGCCCCGGCCGGTAACGCCCCAGGAAGGACGGATGGCACGGCCCCTTGACGCAGCTCAGCAAGAACTCCGTGAAGGGCCAGGGAACTTCGTGTCACTCCCCCACCTGCGTCCCGACCACCACGCGCCACTCGCCGGGTCGTCCTCCTCGGCGAGGAAGCAGTACCCGGCACCCTCCCCGTCCCCGCTTCACCGGATCAGGAACGGATGGCGCTCGGAATCGTCAACGTGCGACCGGCCGGACGGTCCAGAAGTGGTGGTCGAAGGAGCCGGGCCCCTACAGGTCGAGAAAGTCCTTGCAGTCCGCCGGCAGACCCACCCCCGAGGTTGGATCGCCAGCTGGGGCCCGGCCGCTGCCGTCGGGGTCAGATCTGTACGCAAGAGGCCCCCCGCCATGGTCGGCGGGGGGCCTTTGTGCTGGTGGGCGCGGACGGTTTCGAACCGCCGACATCTGCTTTGTAAGAGCAGCGCTCTACCCCTGAGCTACGCACCCGTGAATGAGTGGACAGCCTACATGGCGGGCACCCCCCCCCGTTATGTTTTTCGTGGTCCTGCAATGGGGCCGCTGGCCTCCGGGCCCGGTATGACTGTGTCCCCTCTGTCGAACGAATGACCTGGG
>NZ_JBHXQN010000010.1:0-206379 GCF_042717785.1 Streptomyces sp. NPDC058619 | reverse complement strand
TCTGGCACAACGACAAAACCGATCAACCCATCAAACGGTCACTGACCGCCTACGATCACTGACCGCAACGACACCCCTTGGACTCATTCATCTAGTGCTCGTGCTAGTGCCCGTGCCCGTGCTCGTCAGACCATCGGGTGCTCGGCGACCAGGTCTCCGCGGGCACCCCCTGGACCCGGGGCTGCGGATCACGGGTGGTCGAGGCCGCCCGGCGTAGCCAGCCGGCTCCCCCGGGCCAGGGGCTTATCGCCCCCGGTCCGCCCAGTCCGCCGGGTCCGGTGCGGCCGGTCAGGCGGCTGGCTCGCGCCAGACGCCGGTCGTGAGCAGGGTGTCGAGGGTCTTCGCGTACGGGGCGATGTCGAGGCCCTGGGCCGCCAGCCAGTCGTCGGAGTAGTACTTGTCGAGGTAGCGGTCCCCCGGGTCGCAGAGCAGGGTGAGCACGCTGCCCGTGCGGCCCTCCGCCACCATCTCCGAGATGATCTTCAGGGCGCTCCACAGGCCGGTGCCGGTGGAACCGCCCGCCTTGCGCCCTATGGCCGTCTCCAGGGCGCGGCACGCGGCGACGCTCGCCGCGTCCGGCACCTTCATCATCCGGTCGATGGCGCCCGGCACGAAGCTCGGTTCCATCCGCGGCCGTCCGATGCCCTCGATCCGCGAGCCGCAGTCGCTGCTCGCGTGGGGGTCATGGCGGGTCCACCCGTCGAAGAAGCAGGAGTTCTCCGGGTCCGGGACGCAGATGCGGGTGTCGTGCTGCATGTAGTGCACGTAGCGGGCGATGGTCGCGGAAGTGCCGCCGGTGCCGGCGGTGGCCACGATCCACGCGGGCTCGGGGAAACGTTCCAGCCGAAGCTGCTGGAACATCGATTCGGCGATGTTGTTGTTGCCGCGCCAGTCGGTGGCCCGCTCGGCGTACGTGAACTGGTCCATGTAGTGCCCGCCGGTGCGGGCGGCCAGCTCGGCGGACTCCTCGTACATCTTCATCGAGTCGTCCACGAAGTGGCATTCGCCACCGTGGAATTCGATGAGGCGGCACTTCTCCGGGCTGGTGGTGCGCGGCATGACGGCGATGAAGGGAACGCCGATCAGCTTCGCGAAGTAGGCCTCGGAGACGGCCGTGGAGCCGGACGAGGCCTCGATGACCGGGCGGCCGGGGCGGACCCAGCCGTTGCAGAGGGCGTAGAGGAAGAGCGAACGGGCGAGGCGGTGCTTGAGGGAGCCCGTGGGATGCGTCGACTCGTCCTTGAGGTACAGGTCGATGCCCCACTTCTCGGGGAGCGGGAAGCGCAACAGGTGGGTGTCGGCCGAGCGGTTGGCATCCGCCTGGACCTTGCGGACGGCCTCCTTCAACCAGGCCCGGTAGTCCGCGTCGCTACGGTCGACGTCGACGGTCGTGGCGGTCGTGCCGGTGGTGCTCATGCGCCGTGCTCCTTCGTGCGTGTGCGCGGGTATCTCACCCCCTGTTTTCGCAATGTACCCCCCTCACCTGCACAAACAGTCGCTTTGGGTTTCCATGCGGATCCCTTTCGGTCGCGTTCGGTTGCACTGTGGCGCACCGTGGGTGACCCTGGTGGAGCATTACCGAGGGTGCAGCACCCGTAACACTCATGTCGGGGAGTCGCAGCCGTGATCAGTCATTCCCGCAGGCACTGCGTCGTCGAACTGCAGGCCTTGCCGTGCCGGATCGGCCAGATTCGCAGAATCGTTTCTGCACAGCTGCGCCACTGGCAGCTCGATCCGCTCATCGACCGGGCAGCGCTCGGCGTGACGGAACTGCTCAGCAACGTCCACCGCCACGCGCAGCCCGACAAGACCTGCACGGTCGAGATCGAGCTTCGCCTGGGGCGCCTCACCGTCTCGGTCATCGACGGCGATCCGCGCCTCCCGGTGCTCCGGGAGGCGCGGGCTGAGGCGCTGGAGACCTGCGGACGCGGGCTCGCGCTCGTGGAGGCGGTCAGCGAGGCCTGGGGCGCGCGGAACCGGTCCGACGGCTCCGGCAAGGTGGTGTGGTTCTCCCTGCGGGCGGCCCCAGCGCCTGCGGCGCCGGCGCGCCCGGTGCGCATCTCGGCCAAGCCGGTACGAGAACCCGCCCGAAAGGCGGTCGTCGCAGTGGAGCCCGGGGCGGTTCCGGCGCCACTGCCGGTGGCGGCTTCGGCCTCGGTCGCAGCGTCGGCGTCGGTTTCGGCATCGTCCCCGGTTGCGGCGTCAGCCTCGGTTTCGGGCTCGGCCTCGGCCTCGGCCGGCATCAGGCCCGGCTGACTCCCGCCGCAGGGCCAGCCGCCGGTCGGACCCAGGGCGGCGCGGGACCTCGGGTGCCTAGGCCGCCGCGCCCAGGGCGCCCAGCGGGTCGTCCAGGACCGGCTGCCACGCCAGCTCCGCCGCCCCCACCAGGCTGTTGTGGTCCAGGGTGCACGGCAGGATCGGCACACCCCCGCTGCGCCCCCACAGGCTGCGGTCCGCGACCACCGCCCGCAGCCGCTCCGGGTCGGCGTGCAGCAGCTCGCGGTGGAGTCCGCCCAGGATGATCCGGTCCGGGTTCAGGATGTTCACGAGGCCCGCGAGGCCCAGGCCCAGCCGGTCGATGAGCTCCTCGGCGGCCGCGCGCACCGCCGGCTCCGCGTACTCCTCCCGCAGCAGCTCGCGGGCCTGTGCCAGCAGGGACACCTCGGGGCCCGGGGTGCGGCCGGCCGCCGTGAGGAAGGCCAGCGGGTCCGCCTCCACGTCCAGGCAGCCGCGGCCGCCGCAGTGACAGGCGCGCCCCTCCGGGTTCACGGTGAGATGGCCGACCTCCAGGGCCAGGCCCGAACTCCCGCTGTGCAGGCGGCCGTCCAGGACCAGTGCCCCGCCGACCCCGCGGTGCCCGGTGGCCACGCACAGCAGGTGCTGCGAGCTGCGCCCCGCGCCGTGCCGGTGCTCGGCCAGCGCCGCGAGGTTGACGTCGTTGCCGGTCAGGGCCGGGCCGTCGATCCCGGCCGCCTTCACGCACTGCGCGAAGATGGCCCGTACGGGAGACCCGGCCGGCCAGGCCAGGTGCAGCGGGTTCAGCGCCGTGCCCTCCGGCTCGGCCACCGCCGAGGGGACCGCGAGGCCGGCGCCCACGCACCGGCGGCCGCTCTCCGCGAGCAGCGCGGCCCCGGCCTCCACCACCGCGCCGAGCACCTGCGCCGGATCAGCGGAGACGATCACCTTGCCCGGGGCGGTGGCCACGATCCGCCCGCCGAGGCCGACCAGGGCGGCCCGGAAGCCGTCCGAGTGCACCTGCGCGGCGAGTGCGACCGGGCCGTTTTCGGCAACGGACAGCCGGTGCGAGGGCCGCCCCTGGGTGCCGCCCGCGCCGCCGGGCCGGGAGTCGACGCGGATCAGCCCGAGCGCCTCCAGCTCCGCGGCGACCGCTCCGGCGGTGGCCCGGGTGACGCCGAGCTCGGCGGTGAGGACCGCTCGGGTCGGGGCGCGCCCGGTGTGGACGAGCTCCAGAGCCGGGCCGAGCGCGCCGCGGCCCCGCTCCAGCCTGGTCCGCGTGGACACCGTGGTCGCGTCCCCCACCCGCGGCGGGGCCCCGTTGCCGTTCATGACAGCGATCCTCGCATGATCGGAGGGCCCCGGACGCCCGGTGATCACGCGAGCCCGCCGACCCGGAGGGTGATGTTGAGCCGCCCGGCGAGCCCGAGCCCTTGCGGGCCCGTGCCCGGCAGGACCTTCGGCACCCCGTGGTAGGCCAGTCGGCTCGCATCGCCGAAGACGAACAGGTCGCCGCTGCGCAGTTCGACGTCGCGGTACGGCCGTCCGCGCGAGGCGGTGTTCCCGAAGCGGAAGACGCAGGTGTCGCCGAGGCTGAGGGAGACCACCGGCGCCGGGGACCGCTCCTCGGCGTCCCGGTGCATGCCCATGCGGGAGTCCCCGTCGTAGAAGTTGATCAGGGCGATGTCGTACGTCACCCCGTCCGCGAGGGGTGCGCCGTACGCCGCGGCCACGGCCTCCCGGCCGAGTGCGGCGAGCCGCTCCGGCATCGGCTTCACCGGGGCCCCGTCGCCGTCCACGGCCGTGTCGGCGTACCCGTACGGGTACCAGTGCAGGCCGAGGCACACCTGCCGGGCGGTCATCGTCCCGCCTCCGGGGGTGCGTACGGTGCGCAGCCCGGCGGGCGGCCGGGCCCAGCCGCGGCAGGCCTCCAGCAGCTCCCGCTGGTGCGCGGCGCCGAGCCAGTCGGGGACGTGCACGGCGCCGGGGGCGATGACGGTCCGCTCGCGCGGGAAGAGTTCGCCGTCCATGCCCCCATTGTCTCGAACGGGCTGGAAGACTCGCCCGCATGGAGATCAACGCTTATCTGAAGGCCCTGGAGCGGGACGGCGGGCTCTTGGCCGACCTGGCGGAACGGGCCGGCACGGACGCCCCGGTACCCACCTGCCCCGGGTGGCGGGTCGGCGATCTGCTGCGGCACACCGGCTCCGTCCACCGCTGGGCGACCGGCTACGTCGGGGAGGCGCGGCTGGAGCCGGTGCCGCTCCCGGAGCCGCCGGAACCGGCCGGGGCGGAGCTGATCGGCTGGTACCGCGAAGGCCACGCGACGCTGGTGCGGACGCTCGCCGGGGCCCCGGCCGACGTGCGGTGCTGGACATTCCTGCCGACGGCCGCGCCGTCGCCGCTGGCCTTCTGGGCGCGGCGCCAGGCCCACGAGACGGCCGTGCACCGGATGGACGCGGAGTCGGCGCTCGGGCTCGCGTTCTCGGCGGTGGAGCCGGAGTTCGCGGAGGACGGGGTGGACGAGCTGCTGACCGGCTTCCACGCGCGGCCGCGCAGCCGGGTGCGGACCCCCGAGCCGCGGGTGCTGCGGGTGCGCGCCGCCGACACGGCCGCGGTGTGGACCGTACGGCTGTCGCCGGAGCCGGCCCGTACGGTGCGCGGTGCGGTGGACGGGGCGGCCGACTGCGAGGTGTCCGGAACGGCGGCCTGGCTCTACGCGGCCCTGTGGAACCGGCTCCCGCTCACGGGCCCGGAGGTGACGGGGGACGCGGCGCTGGCGCGGCTGTGGGCCGAGGCGTCCGGGATCTGACGGGCGGATGCGCGGGTGCGCGGAGCGGGGCGTCGGAGGGGCGGGGGGTCGGAGGGGCGGGGGGTGGGGGGTCGGGGCGGCACCCTTGTGACGGCGGGGTCACGCTGGGACCCTGACCGTATGGTGCGACGTACGCAGGTGGACCGGGACGCGATCACGATCGAGATCGGCTACGCCTTGGTCAGCGCATGCTTCGCCGCCGCCCTCTCCTTCGGCGCCGTGTACGGGGCCGCCCCCGCGTTCTCCCTCTCCCCCGCGGCGCACCGCGGGCTGGCGCTGGCGGGCGCGATCGTGGCGGGGGCGGTCTTCGCGCTCCGCGTCGCGCACGTCCTGTGGCGCTTCGCCCTGCGCCCGGAGAACGACGGCCGCTAGAACGTGCCGCCGGGCCGCCGGGCTGCCGGGCCTGCGGGTCCGGCAGCCCGTCCGCCGGCTCCGCCACCTCGCCTTCCTCGTCCCGGCCCAGCGGCGCCGCCGTACCGGCTCCACACGGCTGGGAGCGGACGGCGCACCGAGCCTCCCCCTCGGACGGACGCGCTTCACCGGCCGGTCCGGCCCGACCGGGTGACTCCGCGGAGGCGCCGGGGTCGGCGGCTGGCGCCGGGGGGTCCGGGGTACCGGCGGACCTCCCCGGGTGACCGCACGAGGGCGTTCGGTAAGGTCGGCTGCCTCAAATGATCACGGGGGGTAAGTCGATGTTCCTTTCCACTGCGCGCGGTGCTGCCGTGCTCGTCGCCGCGCTGGCGGCCCTGTCCGTCTCCTGCAGCGCGAACCCGGCCGAGCCGTCGCGCGCCGAGGCGTCGGCATCGGCGCCGGCGTCGGTCTCGCCGTCCGCCTCGGAGTCGCCTTCGGCGTCCGCATCCGCGTCGGTGTCCGTGTCCGGACGGCCTTCGGCCGAGCGGTCGGCGAACCCGGCCGCGGAGGCCTCAGCGACCGGCGGCGCCGCGGACCGCGTCACCGCCCCGGCCGAGAAGGTCCGCGACGCCTTCGCCGGCCTCCAGGCGACGCTGAACGACTCGTGCACGCCCGGCAACTGCGCCTACTTCCTCGGCCGGGTCCACGAGGAACTGCACCGCATGGACCGCGCGATGAAGGCCGACCCGAAGGGCGCCGGGCACTTTCCCGAGCCGATCGCCCTCATCGCGAAGCTCGACGCGGAGCTCGGCGACGACCGCACCTTCGAGAACCTGAAGAAGCACGAGACGTTGCTGGTCGGCACCCGCGACAAGATCAACGTCTGGATGCAGGGCCACCCCGACGACTACCGCTGACGGACCCGGGGTTCGGGCACCTCGCGGGCGGCGGCCCGCGAGGTGCCCGTAACCTCTCCGCGACGGCCCGACGACCCGGGAAAGCGCCGTGATCCGAGACCTGTACAACGTCCGGTGGCAGCCGGAGGAAGGCGGCCCCACGCCGCTGACCGAGGACGAGGAGCGGCGCGCGCGGTCGGTGCTGTTCGGTGACCTCGGCCAGGCGATCGCCGCACACGGCTGGGTGCGGTTCCGGCGTACTCACCGGAGGAACGCCGGCGGCTGGTGGACGTCGCGCACCGGCTGAGCGCCCACTGGGGCCGGCGGGTCTTCGTCGAGGCCGAAGACGCGTGCGCCCTCAGGCTCTACCTCACCGGGCACGGCCCACAGTCGGCGCACCCACTGCCGGCGCAGTAGCCTCGTGGAGCCGCGGCCCCGCCCTTGCCCGGCCGGTCGCGCTTCGCCGCCGAGCGCGCCGCGCGCCAGCGCTTCGGGGCTCCCCCGCGGAGCGGGCTCAGCCGAGGGTCGCCGCGTAGGTGGTCTGTGCCTGGTACTTCCAGTCCGGGCCCGTGTTCCACGGGTTGGGCATTCCGGCGCCGGTCGCGTACGCGTAGCCCGCGCCGCGGTCGAAGGCCGTGCGCAGCGTGGACTCCATGGCCGCCGTGTCCGGCACTCCGTGGACCAGGTGCCAGAACGCCGTTCCGCTCGGGTCGAGTTCGGTGCCGGCGCGGTAGCCGCCGAGGTGGTTGTAGACGTTGCCGCCGAGCCAGCCGCCGGCGTGGTACGCCGCGTACGTGTCCTCGTACGTGACGAAGACGTCCGCGGTGCGGCGCTCCGGCTCCAGGTAGCAGTCGGCGATGGCCGTGCCGGGGTTGTTGACCACGAGGTCCGGGGCGGCCGGGTCCACGGCGTGCATGGTGTCCTGGACGTAGCGGCGGAGCTCCGCGTAGTGGTCGCGGGTCGCGTTCTCCGGGCCGCACTCGCGGCTGACGACGTCGAAGAAGATGCCGTCGACGTGGAGACGGCCGCCGGGCGTCTTCAGGTAGTTGTCGACGGAGGCCTTGACTGCGGCGATGTCGCGATTGCCGTGGTCGGTGTGGACGTAGCCGAGCACCTTCGTCCGCTCGCCGGTCGTGGTGGTGCCGCCGCGCAGGGCGTCGGCGCGGGCCCGCCAGGGGGCGTCGAACGGGGAGTCGCCGTTGCCCGGGTTGAGGACCACCAAGGAGGCGGCCGGGCCGGTGGCGGTGAGGTCCGCCAGCATGGGGTCGTTGGCCCAGACGTACGCGGGGACCGCGATCTCCAGACCCCGCACACCGGGCACCCGGGGCGTCGGCGGGGCCGTGGGGGCCGGAGCGGGCCGCACGACCGGGTCCCCCGCGTCCAGCGTCGTCTGGTGCTCGGGGCCCCCGGTCCGCGCGCACCCGGTGACGGCGGGAGCGGCCACGGTGAACACGAGGGCGGCCAGCACGGCGGAGAGTGCCTTCACGGCGCGGGGCATGGCTGTTCCTCCGGCGGCGACGGCAAGCGGGCGACCCGAGGAACACTAGACGGGCGGCTCTTCGTTCAAGGCTGAACCGCCGCCGTTCATATGAGGAACAGAAGAGCGATCTGTCGCCTCATCATGTGAATTTCCCTCAGGTCGGCCCCGGGGGCCGCCCTCACCCTCCCGTCATACGGCGGTCAGTCCGACCCCGTGCGCCAGTTGGTCCGCGGCGTGCGCGAAGAAGGTCTCCCGATCCTCGACCACCCGGTTGAACTGGCCGAACAGTTCGAAGGAGACGAGGCCGAACAGCTGCGCCCAGGCGGCGACCAGCGCGGCCGTGACCTCCGGGGGCAGGCCGTCGGCGAAGTCCGCGGCCATCCGGTCCGCTTCGGGGCGCAGGGCGGGCGGCAGGGGCGGCAGGGCGAGGCCCCGGCCGCAGTGGGCGGCGCGGAGGACCCCGATGAAGGCGTCGGCGACCCGGGAGGCGGGGCCGACGGTGTCCACGGGCGCGCTGTAGCCGGGAACCGTAGATGAGCGCGTACTCGTGCGGGTGCGCGAGCGCCCAGACGCGGACGGCCCCGCAGACTGCGACCCACCGGGCGCGGGGCGGAGCGCCGGCGGCGAGGGCGCGGGCGTCCGCTTCCTCGGCGGCGGCGCCGATGCTGTCGTACGCGTCGATGATCAGCGCGGTGAGCAGCTCGTCGCGCGGTCATGGGGCCGTGCCGTTCACGCACGAGTCGGTGCGCGATCCGGAACGGACCGAACTCGCCCGGCAGGTGCCGCCAGGCGCGAGGCGAGTTCGTGCGGTACGTCCGGGCGACGGCCCCGAAGGTGCGGGGCGGTCGGCCCACCGTCGTCCACGGACCGGATCGGCCGGCGTCAGCGGCTCGATCCGGTCCCACATCGAGGAGTCAGACCGAGACAGGCGCTAGCCGCGGCCGGCGCCCGGCTTCCGGGCCGCCTGGCGCGCGTCCAGCGCGTGGAGGCCCTTGCGGGCCAGCGGGGACGTCCGTACGAGGTCGGCCAGGGTCGTCGAACCCCGGGTGATCCGGGCGAACGCCCGCCACGCCGGGCGCAGACCGGTGATCGCCGCGTGCAGCAGCCCCGGCCGGGACTCGAAGAGGGTCAGCATCCGCTTGCCGATCTCCATCTCCACGCCCAGCCCGGCCTTCACCGCGAAGGCGTAGTTCAGCGCCTGGCGGCGCGCGTCCACGGCGTCCTGCGACTCGGAGATCTTGACTGCCCACTCCCCCGCCAGCCGCCCCGACCGCAGCGCGAAGGAGATCCCCTCGCGCGTCCACGGCTCCAGCAGACCGGCCGCGTCGCCCGCCACCAGCACCCGGCCCCGCGACAGCGGTGATTCGGGGGTGCGGCAGCGGGTGAGGTGCCCGGAGGAGACGGCCGGTACGAAGCCGGCCAGGCCGAGCCGCGCGATGAAGTCGTCCAGGTACTGCTTGGTCGCCGCACCCTCGCCCTTCGCCGAGATGACGCCCACGGTCAGGGTGTCGCCCTTGGGGAAGACCCAGCCGTAACTGCCCGGCAGCGGACCCCAGTCGATCAGGACCCTCCCCTTCCAGTCCTCCGCGACGGAGTCGGGGACGGGGATCTCCGCCTCCAGGCCGAGGTCCACCTGGCCCATCTCGACCCCGACGTGCGCGCCGATCCGGCTCGCGCTGCCGTCCGCGCCGACCACGGCCCGCGCCAGCACGGTCTCCCCGTCGGCGAGCACCACGGCGACGGTGCGCCGGTCGGGCACGGCCGTCCCGTGCTGTTCGACCCGGGACACGGCGGTCCCCGTACGGACGGTCGCCCCCGCCTTCTCCGCCTCGGCGACCAGGCCGGCGTCGAACTCCGGCCGGTTGATGAGGCCGAAGAGCATCTGCTTCGATCGCCGCGTCCGGGTCAGCTTCCCGTTCATCGAGAAGGTGACCGCGTGGATGCGGTCCTTGAGGGGAAGGACGAAGCCCGGCGGCAGGGCGTCGCGGGACGGTCCGATGATGCCGCCGCCACAGGTCTTGTAGCGGGGCAGTTCCGCCTTCTCCAACAGCAGGACGCGCCGCCCCGCCGTCGCCGCCGCGTACGCGGCCGACGAACCGGCCGGTCCCGCGCCGACCACGACCACGTCCCACACCTCGCCGGTCTCCCCACTGTCCCCGGCCACCTCGTCGCCCGCCCCCTGCGCGACCTCTCCTGCGCCTGCGTCTGCGTCGCGTACGTCGTCGCTGCTCACGATGTGCTGCTGCTCCTGATCACCCGGTTGCTCCGATGCCGGGGAAATCCTACGGCGAGAGTCGGCCTCGCCCTGCTGTGCGAGGATCGGGGCTGTCTTTCGCCGTACCCGGCATACGCACACCACGCGGATGCGGGCGGCGCACACGTAACAACGTCGCACCCACGAGGAGCGTGCCCATGTCCCAGAATCCGATCGCCGAGACCATCGCCTCGCTGATGCCCCGTGCCAAGCGGGAGCTGACCGAGCTGGTGGCCTTCCAGTCGGTGGCGGACTGGGCACAGTTCCCCAAGAGCGAGAGCGAGGCCGCCGCGAACTGGGTGGCCGACGCCCTGCGCGTCGAGGGCTTCCAGGACGTGGCGCTGCTCGACACCCCCGACGGCACCCAGTCGGTGTACGGGTTCCTGCCCGGCCCGGCGGGCGCGCCGACCGTCCTGCTGTACGCGCACTACGACGTGCAGCCGCCGCTGGACGACTCCGCCTGGATCTCCCCGGCCTTCGAGCTGACCGAGCGCGACGGCCGCTGGTACGGGCGCGGCGCGGCCGACTGCAAGGGCGGGTTCATCATGCACCTGCTCGCGCTGCGCGCGCTGAAGGCCAACGGTGGCGTACCGGTGGCGGTGAAGGTCATCGTCGAGGGCTCGGAGGAGCAGGGCACGGGCGGTCTCCAGCAGTACGCCGAGGCGCACCCGGAGCTCCTGACCGCCGACACGATCGTCATCGGCGACGCGGGCAACTTCCGGCTCGGCCTGCCGACCGTGACGGCCACCCTGCGCGGGATGACCCTGCTCAAGGTGAAGATCGACACGCTGGGCGGCAACCTCCACTCCGGCATGTTCGGCGGCGCCGCCCCCGACGCGCTGGCCGCCCTGATCCGGCTGCTCGACTCGCTGCGCGCCGCCGACGGTTCGACCACGGTGGACGGGCTGGCCTCGGACGCGGTGTGGGAGGGCCTGCAGTACCCGGAGGAGGACTTCCGCGCCGACGCGCGGGTGCTGGACGGGGTCGGTCTGATCGGCGAGGGCACGGTCGCGGACCGGCTGTGGGCGCGCCCGGCGGTCACCGTGCTGGGCATCGACTGCCCGCCGGTGGTGGGCGCGACGCCGTCGGTGCACGCGAGTGCGGGCGCGCTGATCAGCCTGCGCGTGCCGCCAGGCGTGGACACTCCGGAGGCGATCAAGCTGCTGGAGGCGCACCTCGTCGCGCACACCCCGTGGCAGGCGCGGCTGGAGCTAGAGGTCGTCGGTCAGGGCCAGCCGTTCCAGGCGGACACCACCAGCCCGGCGTACGCGTCGATGGCGGCGGCCATGCGGGTCGCGTACCCCGACCAGGAGATGCAGGTCAGCGGCATGGGCGGATCGATCCCGCTGTGCAACACGCTGACGTCGCTCTACCCGGAGGCCGAGATGCTGCTGATCGGGCTGAGCGAGCCCGAGGCGCAGATCCACGCCGTCAACGAGAGCGTGTCGCCGCAGGAGCTGGAGCGCCTGTCGGTGGCGGAGGCCCTGTTCCTCGTCAACTACGCCGAGTCCAAGCGCGTTTGACCCCGCGCGGTCCCGGGTCCCGGGCGGTTCCGCGCGGTCCCGGGTGCCGCGCGGCCCGGCGCGCGACCGGGGCCGCCGGGCCGGTCCGTTCGCCCGGGGCGCACTGCGCCCTGGGCGTACTGCGCCCTGGGCGTACTGCGCCCTGGGCGTACTGCGCCCTGGGCGTACTGCGCCCTGGGCGTACTGCGCCCTGGGCGTACTCCGCTGCTGGCGAAGTCCCGTGGCCCCGGGCGCGCAGGGATGCGTACGTTCGACGCATGGATATGGATCTCGTCGAGGTACTCCCGAACCGGCTCCACATGTTCCGCTTCCCGATCGGCCAGGCATACCTCTGGCAGGACGGCGAGGCCCTCACCCTGATCGACGCGGGCAACCGCCGGTCAGCCGCCCCGATCGAGGCGGCCGTACGCTCCCTGGGGCTCTCGCCCGAGCGGCTGGAGCGCATCGTCCTCACCCACTGCCACCGGGACCACGTCGGGGCCGCCGGTCAACTCGCCGCCCGCTGGGGCGCCCGGGTGCTCGCCCACCGTCTGGACGCGCCGGTGATCCGCGGCGAGCTGCCCGTGCCCGAACCGGTGCTGCTGGACTGGGAGATCCCCCTGTACGCACACGGGTTGACCGTTCCCGAGGCCCCGCCCACCGCCGTGGACGGGGAGTTGGAGGACGGCGACGAGCTGGGCTTCGGGGACGGGGCGTACGTCGTGCACGCCCCCGGCCACACCGACGGCAGCATCGGCGTGCACCTGCCGCGCCACGGCGTGCTGTTCACCGGGGACTGCGTCGCCGCCGTCGGCCCGTTGATGCTGGGGGTGTTCAACGTGGACCGCGCCCGGGCCGTCGACTCCTTCCGCCGGCTCGCCGCGCTCGCCCCGTCGACGGCATGCTTCGGCCACGGGGACCCCCTCACGGTGGACACCGCGGCGGCGCTCGCCAAGGCCGCAGCCGACACCCCGGCGGGCTGACCGCCGGGGGTGTGGGACCCGCGCCCGCATCCCTGCCGGGCCCGGCCGGGCCCCGCGTCCCGGCCGGTCGCCCGCGGCTCAGCCGACCGGGACGCCCGCCTCCAGGTAGAGGGGACTGCCGCTCTCGCGGGCGCGCAGGGCCCAGCGCAGCCGTTCGTGGCGGTACGGCGGGAGCAAGTCCGTGGCCTCGTCCTCCGTGACGAAGCGCCAGGCGCGCAGTTCGGGTCCGGGCAGCCGGAGCCGGGCCGCGTCCCCGGCCCCGATCCGGCCGCCGTCGAAGAGCAGCCGCAGCCCGCCGTACCCCGGCGGCCGCGGGGACTCCCAGTCGACGACGAGCAGCCCCGGCAACCGGTCGAGTACGAGGCCGAGCTCCTCGGCGACCTCCCGTACGCCCGCGCGGGCCGGAGCCTCGCCCGGCTCGACCACCCCGCCGGGGAACTCCCAGCCCGCCTTGTACGTCGGGTCCACCAGCAGCACCCGGTCCTGCTCGTCGAAGAGCAGGACCCCGGCGGCCACCGTCTCGCGGGTGGGCTCCGGGGTCTGGACGATGTCGCAGACCGGGGCTCTCTCCGTGCGGACGGCCTCGGCGATCCGCTCGGCGGTCTCGCGCACGCTCAGGGTGCCGTTGTCCAGGACGTGGGCGTCGGCGGTGAGCCAGTCCAGCGCCTGCTGGTAGGCCGGAATGTGGTCGTACGCCCACTGGCGGACCCTCAGGTCCACGTCCTGGGGGGCACCCGGCTCCTCCCGCGTCGCGATCCGCTGCCGCAGGATCGTTTCCGCAGGGGCGAGGAGCACGTGCCTCACCGGAATCCGGCGCGCTGCCAGCCCTCCGAAGATCTCGTCCCGGTAGTCCTGCCTCAGCAGCGTCATCGGGACGACGAGCACCCCGCCCAGCTCGGCGAGCATCGCCGCGGCGGTGTCCACCACCAGCCGGCGCCAACTGGGCAGGTCCTGGTAGTCGGAGACCTCCGCCAGCCGCTTGCGGGGCAGGAGCACGCGCAGGGCGTCCCCGATGAACTCCGGGTCGAACAGGGTGCCGTCCGGCAGGATTCCGGTCAGTTCGCGGGCCGTGCTGGTCTTTCCGGCGCCGAAGGTGCCGTTGATCCAGACAATCACGTCTACCCCTCTCCCCATGGCTCGTCCGGAGCCCCCAGTGGCTTGCCCGCCCCACCCTGCCACGGAAACCTCGAGTGCTTATCCTCAAGGTCACAGCCCTGCCCGATACCTCCGGAGGTTTCCCCACCGTGCCCCACAGCCGCCGCCCGACCGAGCCCCGCTACGGCAACCGGCCGACCATGAAGGACGTGGCGGCCCGGGCGGGGGTGGGCCTGAAGACGGTGTCCCGCGTGGTCAACGGCGAGCCCGGGGTCACCCCGGACACGGAGAAGCGGGTCCACGAGGCCATCGAGGCCCTCGGGTTCCGCCGGAACGACAGCGCGCGCGTGCTGCGCAAGGGCCGGACCGCGACCGTGGGCCTGGTCCTGGAGGACCTCGCCGACCCGTTCTACGGTCCCCTGAACCGGGCGGTGGAGGAGGTGGCCCGCGCGCACGGCGCCCTGCTCATCAACGGGTCCAGCGCCGAGGACCCGGACCGGGAGCGGGAGTTGGCGCTCGCGCTGTGCGCCCGCCGGGTGGACGGGCTGATCGTGATCCCGGCCGGGGACGACCACCGCTACCTGGAACCGGAGATGCGCGCCGGCGTGGCCACGGTGTTCGTGGACCGCCCGGCGGGACGGATCGACGCGGACGTGGTCCTCTCCGACAACTTCGGCGGCGCCCGGGACGGGGTCGCCCACCTGATCGCCGCGGGACACCGCCGCATCGGCTTCGTCGGCGACCACCCCCACATCCACACCGCCACCGAGCGCCTGCGCGGCTACCGCACCGCCATGGAGGCCGCGGGACTGCCGGTGGCCGAATCGTGGGTGTCGCTCGGCTCCACCGCCCCCACCCGGGTGTCGGCCACCGCCGCCGGGATGCTGGCCGGGCCCGAACCGGTGACCGCCTTCTTCGCCGGCAACAACCGGGTGACGGTCACGCTCGTACGGGTGCTGGCCGCCGAGGCCCGCCCGGTGGCGCTCGTCGGCTTCGACGACTTCGAACTCGCCGACCTGCTGCGCCCCGGCATCACGGTGGTCGCACAGGACGCGGCGGCCCTGGGCCGGGTGGCCACCGACCGCCTCTTCCAGCGTCTGGCGGGCGCGCACCTGCCCCCGGTCCGGCTCCAACTCCCGACCCGCCTCGTGCCCCGCGGGTCGGGCGAGATCCCGCCCGCCGGCTGACGGCCCGGCGACCCCCGACCGGGCGCCGGACGGCCCGGCGACGCCCCGCCCCCTCACCGCCGGGCACGGCCGCGAGAACCGGCCCGTGCACGACCGCGGGGCCCGGCCGTCCGGCCGGGCCCCGCGGTCGCCGGTCAGTTGCCGGCGGTCAGCGTGGCCGAGCGGCGCGGGATCGCGAAGGCGTCGAGCTCCGCGCGGGTGAGGCCGGTCAGGGCGGCGACCTCCTCGGCGCCGACGGCGCCGCAGTCGAGGCCGCGGACCAGGTAGCCGGCCAGGGCCTTGGCGGTGGCGGGCTCGTCCATCACGTCGCCCTCGATCTTGGCGACGTACGCCTTCAGGCGCGCGGCGGCGGTGTCGAGGCCCTCGCGGTAGAAGGTGAAGACGGCCGCGTAGCGGGTCGGCAGGTGCGCGGGGTGCATGTCCCAGCCCTGGTAGTACGCGCGGGCCAGGGCGCGCCGGGTGAGCCCGTAGTGCAGCTTCCACGCCTCGTGGACGTGCTCGGTGGTGCCGATCGGCAGGACGTTCGTCGAGCCGTCGGAGACCCGTACGCCGGTGCCGGCGGCCGCGACCTGCATGATCGCCTTCGCGTGGTCGGCGGCGGGGTGGTCGCTCGACTGGTAGGCGGCGGAGACGCCGACACAGGCGCTGTAGTCGAAGGTGCCGTAGTGCAGGCCGGTGGCCCGGCCCTTGGCGGCCTCGATCATGCGGGCGACGGTGGCGGTGCCGTCCGAGGCCACGATGGACTGGCTGGTCTCGATCTGGATCTCGAAGCCGATCCGGCCCGGGCGCAGGCCGCGGGCGGACTCGAAGGCCTCCAGCAGCTTGACGAAGGCGCTGACCTGCTCGGCGTACGTGACCTTCGGGAGGGTCAGGACGAGACCCTCGGGCAGGCCGCCGTTCGCGAGGAGGCCGGAGAGGAAGATGTCGGTGGTCCGGATGCCGCGGTCGCGGACGTTGGACTCCATGCACTTCATGCGGACGCCCATGTACGGGGCGTTGGTGCCGTTGCGGAACGCCTCGGAGACCAGGCGGGCGGCGCGGGCCGCGGCCTGGTCCTCCTCCTCGTCGGAGCGGACGCCGAAGCCGTCCTCGAAGTCGACGCGGAGGTCCTCGACGGGCTCGCGCAGGAGCTTGGCGCGGACGCGGTCGTAGACCGGTACGGCCAGTTCGTCCGAGATGCCGAGCACCTTGGCGAAGGTGGCGGCGTCCGGCGCGTGCTCGTCCAGGGCGGCGAGGGCCTGGTCGCCCCAGGAGCGGATGGTGTCGGCGGCGAAGACGTCACCGGGGACGTAGACCGTGTGGATGGGCTGGCGGGTGCCGGGGTCGCCCGGGTAGTGCCGCGCGAGTTCCGCGTCCACCGGCGCGAGGGAAGCGCTGATGCCCTCGCTGACCGCGCCTGCGAGGCTCGTCGCCACCTTCTCCTGCTGACCCATCGTGCACTCTCCTCTTTTCCGCTTCACGGAATCTTAGATCCGCATAGCAGAATTTAGTCACGGGGTTCCGCTCCGTCAATGGTCCCCCGGCCGTCCTGGACAAACGACTCGGGGCCGCGCGGTGAGAATCACCACACGGCCCCGGAGAAGTGGAGCGGAGAAAAGACCCGCAGGTCAGCCCTTGCGGGCCTGGATTTCCTCGGTCAGCTGCGGGACGACCGCGAAGAGGTCGCCGACCACGCCGTAGTCGACCAGGTCGAAGATCGGGGCCTCGGCGTCCTTGTTGACGGCCACGATGGTCTTCGAGGTCTGCATGCCGGCCCGGTGCTGGATCGCGCCCGAGATGCCGGAGGCGATGTACAGCTGCGGGGAGACCGACTTGCCGGTCTGGCCGACCTGGTTGGAGTGCGGGTACCAGCCGGCGTCGACGGCGGCGCGCGAGGCGCCGACCGCGGCACCGAGGGAGTCCGCGAGGGCCTCGATGATGCCGAAGTTCTCGGCACCGTTGACGCCGCGGCCGCCGGAGACCACGATCGCGGCCTCGGTCAGCTCCGGGCGGCCGGTGGACTCGCGCGGGGTGCGGCCGGTGACCTTGGTGCCGGTGGCCAGGGCGCCGAAGGTGACGGCGAGCGCCTCGACGGTGCCGGCGGCCGGGGCGGCCTCGACCGGGGCCGAGTTCGGCTTCACGGTGATGACCGGGGTGCCCTTGGACACGCGGGACTTGGTGGTGAACGACGCGGCGAAGGCGGCCTGCGTGGCGACGGGGCCCTTGTCGCCGGCCTCCAGGTCCACGGCGTCGGTGATGATGCCGGAGCCGATGCGCACGGCGAGGCGGGCGGCGATCTCCTTGCCCTCGGCGGAGGACGGGACGAGCACGGCGACCGGGGAGACGGCGTCGTACGCGGCCTGGAGCGCGTCCACCTTCGGTACGACGAGGTACTCGGTGAACTCGGGGGCGTCGGCGGTGAGGACCTTGACCGCGCCGTGCTCGGCGAGCACGGCGGCGGTGGCGTCCGCGCCGGCGCCCAGGGCGACGGCGACGGGCTCGCCCAGGCGGCGGGCCAGCGTCAGCAGCTCGAGGGTGGGCTTGCGGACGGCACCGTCCACGTGGTCGACGTAGACGAGAACTTCAGCCATGGGACTGCTCTCCTGCGATTGCGAAGTGTCTGGGGGCTAAGAGGGGGTGGCCGAAGCTCCCCGAAGGGGTTCCGGCCGGCCAGGCTGGTCCTTAGATGAACTTCTGCTCCGCAAGGAAGCCGGCCAGCTGCTTGCCGCCCTCGCCCTCGTCCTTGACGATCGTGCCTGCGGTACGGGCCGGGCGCTGCGCCGCGGAGTCGACCGCGGTCCAGGAGCCCTCCAGACCGACCTCATCGGCCTCGATCTCCAGCTCCTCCAGGTCCCAGGACTCGACCGGCTTCTTCTTGGCGGCCATGATGCCCTTGAAGGACGGGTAGCGGGCCTCGCCCGACTGGTCCGTCACCGAGACGAGCGCGGGGAGGGAGGCCTCCAGGGTCTCGCTGGCGGTGTCGCCGTCGCGGCGGCCGGTCACGGTGCCGCCCTCGACCTTGACCTCGGAGAGCAGGGTGACCTGCGGGACGCCCAGGCGCTCGGCCAGGATCGCCGGGAGGACACCCATGGCGCCGTCGGTCGAGGCCATGCCCGTGATGACCAGGTCGTAGCCGGCCTTCTCGATCGCCTTGGCGAGCACCAGCGAGGTGCCCATGACGTCGGTGCCGTGCAGGTCGTCGTCCTCGACGTGGATGGCCTTGTCGGCGCCCATGGACAGCGCCTTGCGCAACGCGTCCTTGGCGTCCTCGGGGCCCACCGTCAGAACGGTGATCTCGGCATCGTCGGCCTCGTCGGCGATCTGCAGCGCCTGCTCGACGGCGTACTCGTCGAGCTCCGACAGCAGGCCGTCGACGTCGTCACGGTTGACGGTCAAGTCCTCGGTGAACTGCCGGTCGCCGGTGGCGTCGGGCACGTACTTCACACAGACAACGATCCTCAGGCTCACGCCGGCTCTCCTACCGCATCGTCTTTTCTGGTACCGCCTTGTGCAGGCAGCATAGGCGCCTTGTCGGGCGGATCCCGGTCGGGGCGGCCCGCGCTCCGAAGGGAATGTTACTCGTCAGTACACCGTGGGTCCCCACAAGTCGCAAGGCCGGTGAACTGTGATCTGGCCAACGCCGCCCGACCCGCCCCAACAGGGACGATTCAGTCGCGCAACGCGTTGAAGCGTCCCTGGTGGTAGAGCAGGGGGCGCCCCTCCCCGGCCGGGTCCCCGGCGACCGCCTCCGCGATGATCACCCGGTGCGCCCCCGCGGGCACCCGCGCCACCACCCGGCACACCAGCCACGCCAGTACCCCGTCCAGCACCGGAACCCCGTGCGGCCCCTGCGCCCAGCCCGTCTCCGGACCGAACCGGTCAGCTCCGCTACGGGCGAACAGACCGGCCAGGCCGCTCTGGTGTTCGCCCAGTATGTGGACGCCGAGGTACTCGCTGTCGCGGACGGCGGGCCAGCTGGAGGCCCCCGTGCCGATCGTGAACGAGAGCAGCGGCGGATCGGCCGACACGGAGTTGAGCGAGGTGGCGGTGAACCCGACGGGCCGCCCGCCGTCCTGGGCGGTGATCACCGCGACGCCGGCCGCGTGCTGCCGGAACACGGAGCGCAGCAGGTCGGGCGAGCCGGGCAGGGCCGTGCCGGTTCGGGGCGACGGGACCGTGGGGGCGGTAGGGGCGGTAGGGGCGGTGGGAGCGGTCATCGGGTCTCTTCCTTCTGCCACGGGCGGGGCGGGCGCTGGTCTGGGGTCGGGGCCGGGGCGCTCAGCGGCCCGGACAGCGCGCGCTTGCGTGGCGGACGAGGTCCACGTGGACCCGTCCGAAGAGCAGGAGTTCATACCGCATCCCACCAGCGTGGCGATCTCCCGTGTACACAGTCAAGCGGGATCGGTCAGATGTCGGGCGCGTCACGCTGCGTGCGGGCGCGCGCACCGGCGCGTCCGTCACGCGACCGCGGCACCGAGCGCGGCGATCACGTCGGCCTTGCGGGGCATCCCCGCCGCGCGCCGGACGACCGTCCCCGCCGCGTCCAGGACCAGCACGGTCGGGGTCTTCTCGATGCCGAGGGCCCGGACCAGGTCGAGGCGCTCCTCGGCGTCGATCTCGATGTGGACGACCCCCGGGACCATCTCCGCGACCGCGGCGAGGATCCTGCGGGTGGCCCGGCAGGGCTGGCAGAAGGCGCTGGAGAACTGCACCAGGCTGGCCCGCTCCCCCGGCCGTGCGCCCAGCTCGGCGGCGCCCAGGCGGGCCCGGACAGGCCCGCCTGCGGGCACCCCGGCGCCTTGGCCGTCCTCGTGCGCGAGCACCCCGCCGTCCTCGTGCGCGAGCACCCCGCCGTCCTCGTGCGCGAGCACCCCGCCGTCCTCGTGCGCGAGCACCCCGCCGTCCTCGTGTGCGAGCACCTCGCGCTCCCGTCGCCGCCCGTGTCCGCGTACGCCGTCGACGTACGCTCATCCGATGATCGCAGCGCCCGGCTGACCCGCGACATTCCCGGCGTGACGAGAATCTCCCCAGGTACGGGGCTCTGGGCTGGTCAGCAGCCCGCGTTTGGGGCACGATCCCCCATGGCCGCGTAACCTACGCTGCCGTAACTTCCGGCCGGGAGCACTTCCCCAGGCAGAAAGCGGGGTCTCCGCACCATGGCTGAGTTCGTCTACCCTCCGGTGATCGGCGCGGCGCACGGGCTGTTCCGCGCGCTCGACATCCGCATCGACATGGAGGGCACCGAGAACATCCCGCGCACCGGCGGGGCGGTCCTCGTGTCGAACCACATCGGCTACCTCGACTTCATCTTCGCCGGCCTGACGGCACGGCCCCAGAAGCGCCTGGTCCGCTTCATGGCGAAGGAGTCGGTGTTCCGGCACAGGGTGTCCGGCCCGCTGATGCGCGCGATGAAGCACATCCCGGTGGACCGCAAGCAGGGCGAGACCGCCTACGCGCACGCCCTGGACTCGCTGCGCTCCGGCGAGATCATCGGGGTGTTCCCGGAGGCCACGATCTCCGAATCCTTCACGCTCAAGAGCTTCAAGTCGGGTGCGGCGCGCATGGCGCAGGATGCCGGCGTCCCGCTGATCCCGGTGGCGCTGTGGGGCACCCAGCGCCTGTGGACCAAGGGCCGGCCGAAGAACCTCAAGCGCAGCCACATCCCCGTGACGATGCGGGTGGGCGAGCCGATGGACGCTCCCGCCGACCAGTACGCCGGGGCGATCACGCGCCGGGTGCGCGACCAGGTGCAGGAGCTGCTGGAGGCCGCGCAGCGCACCTACCCGGCCCAGCCGAAGGACGCCTCGGACTCCTGGTGGCTCCCGGCCCACCTCGGCGGCACCGCTCCGACGGCGGCGCAGGTGCGCGAGGCGGGCTGACCGCCCGCGGGAACGCCCGCCGCATGGGCCCGGGGGGATCCTGGGGCCTGTGGCGGGCCTTGCCGGGCCCGGGGCCGGCCCCGCCCGGACCTCGCGCCGGGCCCTGAAGGCCCTGAAGGCCTTGCCCTGGCGGCCGTTGAGACCCATCAGGCCCCGGAGCTGCGGCAGGCAGCCGCGCCCCCGTGGCCGCCGGTGAGCCGCCGGCGGCGCACCGGCCCTGGTGGGCTCCCCGGCTCCGGTACGGCGCGCTCGGCGCGCCCTCCGGTTCAGCGTTCCGCACCGGCCCGGCCCGCGGGACGGCCCGCCCCCGCGGAGCCCTCGCGCCTGCGGCGGCGGAGCGCCGCGACGCGGACCCGGGTGGCGCAGGTCGTCGAGCAGTAGCGGCGGACGCTGCCCGGCCCCGGGCCCAGGAAGAACCGACCGCACCCCCCGGCCGCGCACGCGCCCCAGGTGACGCGGCCGTACTCGCCGAGCATCTGCGCCAGGACCAAGGCCCCCGACGCCAGGAACCAGTCGCCCCAGCCGGCCTCCTCCCCCCGGTCGACGTGCAGGTGCCAGGGGTGGCCGTCGTGCCGGGTGAGCCGCGGCCGGGCGCCGCACTCCTCGAAGAGCGCGTTCAGCGCCCCCGCGACGCGGTCCTCGTCCGTCTCCGCGAGGACCGCCGCCATCCGCCGGGCCGCTGCGCGCAGTTCGGCGGCGGCCGCCTCCGGAAACTCCTCCTCGGTCAGGTCGGCCGGGCGCTCCCCGTGCGCGGCGAGGAGCCGGGCGAGTTCCGCGCGCGGCAGCTCCGGGGCGGCGCGGACCGCGTCGGCGATGTCGATCAGCCGCCGGGCCGCCGGGAAACCCCCTCTGGACTCCGTCATGGCCGCATCCTTTCCCCGTACACCCGCATGGCGTAACGTCTTGTGCGGCTATCACGTTACATCGTGCATGGGGGGCCGGAATGGGCGGGTTCGGGCGGTACCTGGCGGCGGCGCTGGCTGCGCGGTTCGCTTCGGAGGGCATGGCCATGGCCGTGGTCCTGCTCGCCCTGGAGCGCACGGGGAGCGCCTCGTACGGGGCGTTCGTCCTGACGGCCTGGCTGGCCCCGCACGTGCTGGCCGCCCCGCTCGCCGGGGTCCTCGCGGCCCGGACCGGCCGGCCGCGGCTGTTCTACCCCGGCGCGCTGGCAGGGTTCACGGCGGCCGTGGCCGCCCTGGCGGTGCTGCTGGGGCGGGTCCCGATGCCGGTGGTGCTCGCGGTGGCCGTGCTCGGCGGCACGTGCGGCCCGATGGTCACCGGCGGGCTGTCGAGCCTGGTCTCGGGGCTGGTTCCGGCGGGTCCGGCCCGCGACCAGGCGTACTCCTGGGACGCCTCCACCTACAACGCGGCCGCGGTCACGGCGCCGGCGGTCGTCGGCGTGGTCGCCGCCCTCGGCTCGGCCGGACCGGCGATGGCCCTCCTGGCTGCGTCGGGCGCGGTGGCGGCGGCGCTGGCCGCGACCCTCCCGTACGGGGTCCCGGGCGCGGGCCCGCTCCCCGGGCCGACCCGGGCCGGGCTGGGTGCGGGGCTCGCGGCCCTGTGGCGGGTCCGCGAGCTGCGGGCCGTCACCTCGGCCACGACGCTGGCCTTCGTCGGGATCGGCTCGCTGACCACCACCGCGGTACTGCTGGCCACCACCCTCGGCCGCCCGGGCGCGGGCGGCGTGCTGATGACGGCGTTCGCGCTGGGCGCGCTGGGCGGCTCGCTGACCCTGGGGCGCCTCACGTCGGTGGAACCGGGCCGGCTGGTGCGGTGGTCGCTGGCCGCGACCGGGGTGGCGCTCGCCGCGGCCGCCTTCACGCCGTCCGTCGCCGTCACGGCGGTGCTGTTCGCGGTGGCGGGGGTGTGCGACGGGCCGGTGCTGACGGCCACGCTGCGGATCCGCTCGGAGTACGCGCCGGACGCCGTGCGGACCCAGGTGTTCACCCTGGGCGCCGGGCTCAAGCTGACGGCCGCGTCGGCCGGGGCGGCCCTGGTGGGGCTCGCGGCGGACGCGCCCGCGTGGACGCTGATGACCGGGATCGCCGGATTCCAGCTCGCGGCGGCCCTGCTGCACGCCCTGGCGTCGCCGCGGCGGCCCGCGCCGGCGGCCGCGGCTACAGGGCCGTCGGCAGGTTCCGCCACAGCTCCGGCCGGTCGGCGGACCCCTGGAGGGCCGTGAGGGCGGCCGGGTGGGGGGCGGCGTACAGCTCGGGGTAGTCGACGTCGCCGCGCTCCGGGTGGACCGGGAAGGCGAGCCGTTCCCCGTCGAGGCTGAACCGCGCGTCCACCCCGGGCTTGTTCCCGCGCGGGTCCTGGCGGGACCAGTGCGGGCTGCCGGGCAGCCGGAGGGCGATCAGGCCGTGGACCACGTGGTTCGTGCCGTCCTCGTCGCCGAGGCGCTGGTAGCACAGGGCCGTCGGGATGCCGCGGGCCCGCAGCAGGGCGGCCAGGGCGTGGGACTTGGCGTAGCAGATGCCGTTGCGCGTGGCGAGGACGTCGGAGGCCCGCCAGGCGACGCGGAGGTCGCCGGAGTCCGCCGAGTGCGGGATGACGTCGCGGACGAACGCGAAGGCGGCGGCCGCGTACGCGGGGAGGTCGCCGGTGGCGTCCCAGAGGGCGTCGGCGGTCCCGCGTACGAGCGGGTGGCCGTGGTCGACGGCGTCGTCGGCCGCCAGATAGGCGGACAGGTCGGCGTGCTCCTGGATCAGCTTCATGATCCAGGAGCATACCTATGCGCTAGCGCGCATGACTATCGAGTTGCGCCGAGCCAGGTCAGCGGGCCAGCTCTTCCTTCAGCGCCTGGAGGAAGCCGTCGACATCCTCCTCCTGGGTGTCGAAGCCGCACATCCAGCGGACGTCGCCCGCCGCCTCGTCCCAGAAGTAGAAGCGGTAACGCTTCTGCAGCCGCAGCGAGACCTCGTGCGGCAGCCGCGCGAACACCGCGTTCGCCTGCACCGGGTAGAGGATCTCCACGCCGTCCGCCTCGCGCACGCCGGCGGCGAGCCGCTGGGCCATCGCGTTGGCGTGCCGTGCGTTGCGCAGCCACAGGTCCTTGGCGAGGAGCGCCTCCAGCTGCACCGACACGAACCGCATCTTGGACGCGAGCTGCATCGACATCTTGCGGATGTGCTTCATCTGCCGGACGGCGTCCGGGTTGAGCACCACCACGGCCTCGCCGAACATCATGCCGTTCTTGGTGCCGCCGTAGGACAGCACGTCCACGCCGACGGTGTTCGTGAAGGTGCGCATCGGCACGTCGAGCGAGGCCGCGGCGTTGGCTATCCGGGCCCCGTCCAGGTGGACCTTCATGCCCATGCCGTGCGCGTGCTCGCAGATCGCCCGGATCTCGTCCGGGGTGTAGACCGTGCCCAGCTCGGTGTTCTGGGTGATCGACACGACCTGCGGCATCGCCCGGTGCTCGTCCTCCCAGCCCCAGGCCTGCCGGTCGATCAGCTCGGGGGTGAGCTTGCCGTCCGGGGTCGGGACGGTGAGCAGCTTGAGGCCGGCCATCCGCTCCGGTGCGCCGCCCTCGTCCACGTTGATGTGGGCGCTCTCGGCGCACACCACGGCGCCCCAGCGATCGGTCAGGGCCTGGAGGGCCGTGACGTTGGCGCCGGTGCCGTTGAAGACCGGGTAGGCCTGCGCGTACGGGCCGAAGTGGCTGCGGAAGATCTTCTGCAGGTGCTCGGTGTACTCGTCCTCGCCGTAGGCGACCTGGTGGCCGCCGTTGGCGAGCGCGACGGCGGCCAGGATCTCCGGATGCACCCCCGCGTAGTTGTCGCTCGCGAAACCGCGCACCGCCGGGTCGTGGTGCCGACGGGCGTCGGTTCGCGCGGTCGCGGTCCTCACGGTTGCGGGGTGAGCCACAGACGCTGTCCGTTCACATCGGGTGCGGGCCGGTCCCAGACGCCGGCGATGGCCTCGGCCAGCTCCTTGACGTCCGTGAAGCCCGCGAACTTCGCATTCGGTCGCTCGGCGCGCATCGCGTCGTGCACCAGTGCCTTGATGACCAGGATCGCAGCCGCGGCGCCCGGCCCGTCCTCGCCCCCCGCCTTGCGGAAGGAGTCGGCCATCGCCAGCGTCCACGCCTCGGCGGCCGCCTTGCCCGCGTTGTACGCGGCGTTGTTGGCGACCGGCTTGTGCGCGCCCGACTGGCTGACCAGGACGTACCGGCCGCGCTCGCTGCGCAGCAGGGCGTCGTGGAAGGCGAGCGAGGTGTGCTGGACGGTGCGGATCAGGAGCTTCTCCAGGAAGTCCCAGTCCGCGAGGTCGGTCTCGGTGAAGGAGGAGCTCCCGCGCCAGCCGCCGACGAGGTGGACGACCCCGTCGACGTGGCCGAACTCCTTCTCGGTCTGCTCGGCCCAGGCCTTGGTGGCGGCCAGGTCGAGCAGGTCCACGGTGTCGCCGGTGATGGTGGCGCCGCCGTGGGCGTAGCGGGCCGCGTCCACGGCCTCCGCGAGTCGCGCCGCGTCGGCGTCGGACGCCACGACCACGGCGCCCGCCTCGGCGAGGCGGAGCAGGGCGGCGCGGCCCGCGGGCCCTCCGGCCCCGGCCACCGCCACCACCGCGCCGTGCAGGTTTCCGTTGCCGTTCCGGGAGCCGTTCATCTGTGCAGCCTCCTGTGGGCGGTCGCTCACGCGGCGACCCGCTCGGCCTCTTCGGCGTTGAGGGCGGTGATGCCCTTGGTCGAGGCGATCACGCCCTTGAGCTTCTTGGCGAGGGCCTCGTAGAACATGCTGAGCGGAAACTCGTCCGGAAGCACGTCGTCGACCAGCTTGCGGGGCGGCTGCGTCGTGTCGAGGGCGTCGGGACCCTTGGCCCACTTGGAGCCCGGGTGCGGGGAGAGGTACGTCGAGACCAGGTCGTAGGCCTTGAACCAGTGGACCAGCTTCGGGCGGTCGATGCCGGCCCGGTACAGGTCCTCGATCTCGGCGCAGAGCTGGTTGGTGACCTGCGGGGCGCGCATCCAGTCGATCTTGAGCTTGTTGTCCGTCCAGCGCACGACGTCGTGCTTGTGGAGGTACGCGAAGAGCAGCTGGCCGCCCAGACCGTCGTAGTTCCGGTTGCGGTCGCCCGAGACGGGGAAGCGGAACATCCGGTCGAAGAGGACGGCGTACTGGACGTCGCGGCCGTGCTCGTTGCCCTCGGACTCCAGCTTCACGGCCTCCTTGAAGGCGGTGAGGTCGCAGCGCAGCTCCTCCAGGCCGTACATCCAGAACGGCTGGCGCTGCTTGATCATGAAGGGGTCGAACGGCAGGTCGCCGTGGCTGTGGGTGCGGTCGTGGACCATGTCCCACAGGACGAAGGCCTTCTCGCAGCGCTCCTGGTCGCCGACCATGGCGGCGATGTCCTCGGGCAGCTCGATGCCGAGGATGTCGACGGCCGCCTCGGTGACCTTGCGGTAGCGGGCCGCCTCGCGGTCGCAGAAGATGCCGCCCCAGGTGAAGCGCTCGGGGGCCTCGCGGACGGCGATGGTCTCCGGGAAGAGCACCGCGGAGTGGGTGTCGTAGCCCGGGGTGAAGCCCTCCAGCGTGATGCCGAGGAAGAGCGGGTTGTCGTACCGGGTGCGCTCCAGCTCGGAGAGCCACTCGGGCCACACCATCTTCAGCACGACGGCCTCGAGGTTGCGGTCCGGGTTGCCGTTCTGGGTGTACATCGGGAAGACCACGAGGTGCTGGAGGCCGTCGGCGCGCTGGGCGGCCGGGTGGAAGGCCAGCAGGGAATCGAGGAAGTCCGGCACCCGGAAGTCGTCCGCGGCCCACTTGCGCAGGTCGGCGACGAGCGCCCGGTGGTACGAGGCGGCGTGCGGGAGCAGCGGCGAGAGCGCCTCGACGGCACTGACCGCGCGCTCGACGGCGGCCAGCACGGTGGCGCGCCCGTGGGCGCCCTCGGCCTCGAAGTCGATGGAGCCGTCCTTGCCCTGCCAGGGGCGGATCTCCTCCACGGCGGCCTTGAGCTCGGGCCACGCGGGGTGGTCGACCACCCGCGCCCCGGCGGTTATCGCGGCACCGCCGGCACCCGGCACAAGAGTTTCCGTCATGTCACTTCCTCCACAGGAGAACCTCACGTCGGCACAGGGTAGGCATGGGAGGCTCTTCTACTCAAGAGGTATCTCAGGAAAATGTCCTGCGTCACCCCCTCTCTCGCCGAAATTTTTCCCGTCATTCACGGTGGAAGCAGTCGCTCCGCCCCGTCTCGCCGTGCACCGACGCCATGCTCGGTGCGTAGGGTGACCGTCCTGGCCGCGACCGGGCCAGGACGACCTCGGGGGCACGCGCACACATGACCAGCAGTCAGAATCCGGCGGAGGCGAAGGAGTTGCCGCCGACCGCCTGGGCGGTCCTCGGCCTGCTCTCCTTCCCCGGGGAGCGGACCGGCTACGAGCTGAAGAAGTGGGCGGACTCCTCGCTCCGCTTCTTCTACTGGTCGCCCGCCATCAGCCAGATCTACGCGGAGCTGCGCCGCCTGGAGGAGCTGGGCTACGCGGCCTCCGCCCGCCCGGGGCCCGAGGAGGTCCGGGCCAAGCGGCGCTACGCGATCACCGACGCCGGGCGCGGGGCCCTGGCCCGCTGGGCCGCCGACACGGCCGAGGCCGGGCCCCCGGTGCTCAAGCACGGGCTGCTGCTGCGGGTCTGGCTGGGGCACCTGGCCGAGCCGGAGCGGCTGCGCGCGATGGTCGGCGAGCACATCGAGCGCACCCGGTGCGAGCTGGCGGCCGTGCGGGCGGCAGCGGAGCACGCGGACGACGTAGCGGAGTGGGCCTTCCCCGCCCTCGCCCTGCGCTGGAGCAAGCGGCAGCACCTGGCGGAGCTGGAACTGGCGCGGGCCCTCCTGGCGGATCTCGCCGATCCCGCGGGCCCGCCCGACCCGAAGCCCGGGGGCGGCCCGGCCGCCCCGCCCACCCCGCCGGGGGCCGGGGCCCCGGCCGGCGCGGAGGCCGCGGCACCTGCGCGTCAAGCCGGCGGGGACGCGCCCACGGCCGGGTGACGCGGCGTCCCCGGCACCGCTCGCGGCGGGCCGCACGACCCCGACGGGAAGCGGCCACGAGGGTCCTCGCGGGTCGCTGCACGGGCGGTCCCATCGCACGGCGGGCGCACTAGCATGCGACCTCATCGCGCGCGGCCGGTCGGGACACCGCCGCCGCGCGGGGAGCCGCCGTCGACGGAAGCGAGAGAACCTTGACTTTCCTCACCATCGGTCACCGCGGGGTCATGGGTGTCGAACCGGAGAACACCCTGCGCTCCTTCCTGCACGCGGAGCGTTCCGGCATGGACGTCATCGCGCTGGACGTCCGGCTGAGCAAGGACGGCGCCCTCGTCGCCCTCCACGACCCCGAGGTCGACCGGACCACCGACGGCTCGGGGGCCGTGGCCGACCTGACCCTGGAGGAGCTGCGCGCGCTGGACGCCGGCCTGGGCGAGCGCGTACCGGTCCTCGACGAGGTGCTGGAGGCGGTCCGGGCCCCGCTCCAGGTCACGGTCCGCGACCGGGCCGCCTCCGGCGCGCTCGCGGACCTGGTGCTCCGCCGCGACCTGACGGCGCGGGTGGAGGTGGCCTCCGGCGACGACGCGCTGCTCGCCGGAGCGGCCCGGCTGGTGCCGGGCGTACGGACCTCGCTGCACGCGGACCCCGTCGGCGGGGACAGCGGGGCGCTCGTCGCCCGGGCACTGGCCGCGGGCGCCGCGACGCTCGCCCTGGACATCCGGCGGATCAGCCTGGAGACCGTGGAGGCGGCGCACGCGGCCGGGCTGCGGGTGACGGGCCGGTCGGTCGACTCCCTGGACCTGCTGCGGCTCGCCCGGGCCCTGGGGCTGGACGGTGCCGCCACGGACTTCCCGGAGATCCGCAGCACGGGCCGCTTCACCGCCTGAGGCGGCGCGCCGCCGGAGGGTTCAGAGCGACTTGACCAGCAGCTCGAAGGCCAGGTCGTCGCGGAGCGGGACCCCGAAGCGCTCGTCGCCGTAGGGGAAGGGGCTCAGCTCGCCGGTGCGCCGGTAGCCGCGGCGCACGTAGTAGGCGATGAGCTCCTCCCGCACGTTCACCACCGTCATCCGCATCTCCTTGGCACCCCACGTCTCGCGGGCGCGGTTCTCGGCCTCGGCCAGGATCTCCTTGCCGAGGCCGGCGCCCTGCAGTCCGGGGCGGACCGCGAACATCCCGAAGTAGGCGTGGTCGCCGCGGTGTTCGAGCTGGCAGCAGGCGACGATCCCGCCCCCGCGCTCGACGACGACCAGGATGCCGTCGGAGCCGTCGATGATCTGGCGGACCCCCTGGGCGTCGGTGCGCTGCCCGTCCAGGTAGTCGGCCTCAGTGGTCCAGCCGGCCCGGCTGGCGTCGCCCCGGTAGGCGGACTCGACGAGCACCACCAGCTCGTCCACGTCCGCCTCCACCGCGGTACGGAAGGTCAGGTCTGCGGGGTCGGCGGTCGACATCGGTGGCTCCGTTCTGTGCGGTGGCACATGTGACGTGCCAGGTACGCCGAGGAGCCTAACCCGGGGCGGCGTGCGGGCCGTCCGGGGCGGGCATCTCTTCCCGTGACGCCGACGAACCGGGAGGTTCCGCCGTGCACGGTTCCGCCATGTCCCCCGCCGTCTCCTCCTGGCTGCTGGTGCTGCTGTGCGCGGCGAGCGGTGCGTACTGCCTGGTACGAGCGGGCAGAACGGCCCGGGACGCGCGCGGCGCGGCGGCGGGCGAGGCGGTGATGGGTCTCGGCATGGCGCTGATGGCCGTTCCGGTGGGGACCGGGGCGTGGGGGCCGCCGCTGCTGCTGGCCGTCTTCTGCGCGGCCGCGGCGCACGCCCTGTGGCTGCTGCGGGACGGCCCCCACCACGCGCACCACCTGGTGGGCTCGCTGGCCATGGCGTACATGGCGCTGACGATGACGGGCGGCGGCGGCCCGGGCCACGGGGGCGGGCACGGGAACGGCGCGGACGCGCCGCTCGTCACCGGGACGCTGCTCCTCTACTTCGCCGGGTACGTCCTGCTCGGCGGGGCCCGGCTGGTCGCGGCGGGCGGGGACGGGGACGGCCCGGGCCCGGCCGGAAGGGGTGGCGCGGCGTCCGCCGCGGCCGCCTCGCCGAGGTCGGCCGAGCTGGTCCGGGCCTGCCGACTCGCCATGGGCATCGGCATGTTGGCCATGCTGCTCACGATGTGACGCCCTGCGGAAACGTGTCGTGCGTCACCAAAGCCCCGAGCCCGTACCCGCAGGTAGGCCCGCGCTCATAGGCTGGCGGACATGATGGTCCCCGCCGCTCTCCTGCTGCTCGGCGCCCTGACCGCGGTGCTCGCCCCCCGCCTGCTGCGCCGGGCCCGTTGGCCCGAGCGCGAACCCGTGGTCGCCCTGTGGGTGTGGCAGTGCGTGGTGGCCGCGGTGCTCCTGTGCTTCGGGCTGTCGATGCTGCTGAGCGCGGCGGCCGCCTGGCAGGCGGTCCGCGGCCGGCTCTTCGCCGCCGCCCCGCACGGCGTGGTCGACGCCTACGCCCTCGGCGCCTCCGGCGGCACCTGGGCCACCGGAACCGCGCTCGCGCTGGCGGCCGGAGCGCTGTGGACCGGGGCGATGCTGGGCCGCGAGGTGCTACGGGCGCGCACCCGGCGCCGGTCCCAGGACTCCGAACTGCGTCTGCGGGCGCCGCTGTTGCCCGGTGAGGACCCGGCGGGCGCGCGGCTCGTCGTCCTGGAGGGCCCGCGGCCGGACGCCTGGTGGCTGCCCGGCGCGGCCCCGCAGCTGGTGGTCACGACGGCGGCCCTGGCCCGCCTCAAGGGAAGCCAGCTGGACGCCGTGCTGGCCCACGAGCAGGGCCACGCCGCGGCCCGGCACGACTGGCTGCTGCACTGCTCGCGCGCGCTGGCCCGGGGGTTCCCGCAGGTGCCGGTCTTCGCGGCGTTCGAGGCGGAGATCGACCGCCTGGTCGAGCTGGCCGCCGACGACGTGGCCTCGCGCCGCTTCGGGCGGCTGACGATCGCGCTGGCCCTGGTCGGGCTCAACGAGGACCGCGGGGTGTTCGGGCCGTCCCCGGCCCCGCAGGCCCACGTCCCGCACCGGGTGCGGCGGCTGCTGTCCGCCACGCCCCGACTGTCGGCCGCCCGGCGGCTGCGGCTGACGGCGCTGGCCGCGCTGGTGCCGGCGGTGCCGCTGCTGGTGGCGTTCGTACCGGGCCTGAGCGCGCTGGCGTAGCGGCCCAGGGCGCCCGGGGCGGCACCGTCGTGGGCGCGCCCGCGTCCGGCGCGGCGGCCGTCGGTGCGAGGATCGGGCGCATGCGGAACGACGACCTGCACATGCGCCGGACCGGCATCGGCTGCGTGTTGGCGGCAGTCGCCCTGACCGTACTGGTGGTGGCGCGGTGGGAGCCGCTGCTCTCGCTCGACGGCAGGATCGCCCGCGACCTGCACGCCCGCGCGGTCGCCGACCCGGGCACCACGCACCTGATGCGCGTGCTCTCCGACTGGGTGTGGGACCCCTGGACGATGCGCGCCCTGGCCGCCGCGGCCTGCGTCACGCTGTGGTGGCGCGGCGACCGGCAGCGGGCACTGCGGGTGGCGCTGGCCGCGGTGGTGGCGTCGGTGGTGCAGCAGGGACTGAAAGCTCTGGTGGGACGGGAGCGGCCACAGTGGCCGGACCCCGTCGACTCGGCGCACTACGCGGCCTACCCGTCCGGCCACGCCATGACCGCGACGGTGGTGTGCGGCATGCTGCTGTGGCTGCTCCCCGGCGCGACGCCGCGGTGGGCGGTCGCCTCCGCCTGGGCGGTGGCCGTCGTCTCGGTGCTGGGGGTCGGCTTCACACGGCTCTACCTGGGGGTCCACTGGACCTCGGACGTGCTCGCGGGCTGGCTCCTGGGCGCGGCCGTGGTGGCTCTCGCGACGTGCGCGTACGGCGGTCACGGGCGTGCCTGCTCTGGGCGATCCCCCGTGTCACCCAGAGCAGGCGACTCCGAACGCTGAGTATATTGGCTCAGAGCCAGTCAACGCAGCAGGAGCAAGCATGGTCCCGCGCAGCGCATCGGTCAATGAAGAATTGCGCAGACGTTCCAGGGAGCGGCTGCTGCAGGCCACGGTCGACCTCGTCGCCGAGCGCGGCTACGAGGCCACGAAACTCGGCGACATCGCCGACCGGGCGGGCGCGGCCCGGGGCCTGGTCTCGTACTACTTCCCGGGCAAGCGGCAGCTGCTGCAGTCGGCGGTGCACCGGCTGATGCACCTGACCCTGTACGCCGCGCTGGAGCGCGAACCGCGCCCCGCCGGGGCGGACGCGGGCCGCGAGCGCCTCGCCCGCGCCATCGACGCGACCCTGGGGCTGGCGCGGGACCAGCCGCGGCTGATGCGGACGCACATGGCGGGCATCCTCCAGGCGGAGGGGTTCATCCAGTGCCAGGAGCAGCAGCGGCTCGCCGAGCTGCTGCGGGACACCGTGGCCCGGTACGGCTCGGCCGACGTGGACGCCGACTACCCGCTGCTGCGGGCGCTGCTGATGGGCGCGGTGGTGGCGGTGCTGCTGCCGGGGGCGCCGATGCCGGCGTCCCGGCTGCGGGCCGAGCTGTTCCAGCGGTACGGGCTGGACTGGGAGCTCGGCGTCCCGCCGGACGGAGGACCGCCCGGCGGAACCCGCTAGGGGCGACGGCCCGCGGGCCGTCGCCCGGCCGCTAGTGGTACTCGGGCTGGGTCTGGACGTTGAGCCGGTCCATCCGCACCCACTTGGCGCTCACGGTCCGCCAGTCGTCGAGCCTCAGCACGTCGAGGCCCTTGGTGATGTCGTTCGAGTAGATGTGACCGTTGTAGTAGTACGCCGACCAGGATCCCCCGAGCCCGAGGGCGTCCGTGGTGAGCGGGCCGCGCTCGAAGTAGCCGATCTCCTTGGGCTTGGAGGAGTCGGTGAAGTCCCAGACCGAGATGCCGCCCTGGTACCAGGCCTGGACCATGATGTCGCGGCCGCCGCCGACCGGGACCAGCGAGCCGTTGTGGGCCACGCAGTTCTCGGTGTCGGCCTGGTGTCGCGGGATCTTGAAGTAGCTGCGGAAGGCGAGCTTGCGCTGGTCCCCGCGGCCGGTGATGTCGTAGATCCCGTCGGCGCCCCGGTTGGGGCCGGTGGCCTCGTTGCAGGTGGCGCCGCCACCGCCGCCGAGCTCGTCGGTGAACACCACCTTGTTCGCGCGCTCGTTGAAGGTGGCCGAGTGCCAGAACGCGAAGTTCACGTTGTCCTGCACCCGGTCGATGACCCGTGGCTGCTCGGGCCTGCTGATGTCGAAGAGG
Source organism: Streptomyces sp. NPDC058619 (assembly GCF_042717785.1). NCBI lineage: Bacteria > Bacillati > Actinomycetota > Actinomycetes > Kitasatosporales > Streptomycetaceae > Streptomyces > Streptomyces sp. NPDC058619. Next base: position 173,477 of record NZ_JBHXQN010000010.1, on the reverse strand, counting down.
ATGCCGTCGCCCATGCAGGCGCCGGCGGCCAGGTTCTTCGACGGCAGCACGGTGATGTCGTGGCAGCCGGTGGTCTTGGAGACGCCCGGGTTGGTGGGCCCGCCCGGGTTGCCGCCGTCCGGGAAGAGGATCGGGAAGGCGACGACAGCGGCCTTCGTCGGCGCCTTCTTCGGGACCTTCACCACGGAGATGCCGTCGTGCGGCGGCTTGCAGTCGGGGAAGGCCTCGTTCGGCGAGTAGGAGGCGACGTAGAGGTGGATGTCGCGGCTGCCCGGCACCAGGGTGTGGGTGTGGGAACCGCAGGCGGTCTCGACGGACTTGATGTACTTGGGGTTCTTCTTGTCCTTGATGTCGAAGATCTTGATGCCCTCCCACGAGGACTTCTCCGTGGCGGGCTGCGAGACGCTGTTGCACGAGTCGTCGCTGCGCGAGGAGTCGGTGGAGAGGAAGAGCAGGTCGCCGTGGACGGAGATGTCGTTCTGGCCGCCCGGGCAGAGCACCCGGGTGACCGTCTTCGGCGCCTTCGGGTTCCCGATGTCGTAGATCGTGAAGCCGCTGTAGTTGCCCGCGTACGCGTACCTGCCCTGGAACGCCAGGTCGGAGTTGATCACGGTCGGGTCGGCGCTCGGGATGTTGGCCAGCGGCTTGATGTTGGCGCTGTGCACGATCTCGTCCTGGCCGGGGATCTCACCCGGGGCGAGCTCCCGGCCCTCGACCAGGCTGGAACCCTGCTGTCCGCCGGTGCCCGGCGTTAAGTCACCCGGGTCGGGGGTGGCGGCCGCCGGGCCGGCGGCCAGGAGCGTGGCGAGGCCGGCCGCCGCGACGACCGCTCCCAGACTCCTTTTCCGCACTCTGATGGTGTGCAACGAGGTCACTGTGCCCTCCCATGGGAGTCCGATCGGTTCCGCGCCGGGTGGGCGCGGAACCAGGACCCCGGCAGTATCTTCCTTTCCATGGACATGGCAAAAGGGTTACTCGGCCGATTCTCCGGAGCGGTTGTGGCCGCCGGCCTCCTGTCGGCGCTCGCCGGCTGCCGGGCGGACGCACCGCAGGACCGGGCCGACGACGGCCGGGCCGTGATCGTCGCGCCGGGCAGGCCCGGCGAGAAGGCGCGCACCCTCACCCCCGAACAGGCCGCGCGGGAGAAGCCCGACGACAGCGCGAACGCCGCCGACCGCGCCTACGTGCGGAACATGGTCGAGCACCACCGGCAGGCCCTGACGATGAGCGCACTGGCGCCGACGCGGGCCGCGGCGGACGGCGTCAAACGCCTGGCGGAACGGATCACGGCCGCCCAGCAGCCCGAGATCGGGGCGATGGAGAAGTGGTCGGCCCTCCATCCCGCGCCGCAGTCGGACCCCGGCGCGCACCCGCACGACCACGGCACGATGCCGGGGATGGCGACGCAGCAGCAGCTGGCGGACCTGGCCGCGGCCTCGGGGGCCGACTTCGACACGCTCTTCCTGAGGCTGATGACCGCCCACCACGAGGGCGCCGTGAAGATGGCCGGCGAGGCACTGGCCGGCGGCAACAACGTGGCCGTCGAGGAGATGGCCAACGAGGTCGTGGCCACGCAGAGCGCCGAGATCCACCGGATGCGCGCCATGGGCTGACGGCCGCGCGACCCGGTGTCATGCTGGGGACCACCCGCGTGAGGAGCTCCGCCGTGCTTCGTATCGCCGTCGTCGGATCGGGCCCCAGCGGGGTCTACGCCGCGCAGACCCTGGTTCAGCAGCGCGAGGTGCCCGGCGTCCGGGTCGACGTCCTGGACCGGCTGCCGGCCCCGTACGGACTGGTGCGATACGGGGTCGCCCCCGACCACGAGAAGATCAAATCGCTTCAGGGCAGTCTGCGCGCCGTGCTGGAGGACGAGCGGATCCGCTTCCTCGGGAACGTCGAGGTCGGCGGGGAGGCCCTGTCCGCCGAACGGCTGCTGGAGCTGTACCACGCGGTGGTGTACTGCGTGGGGGCGGCGCGGGACCGGCTGCTGGACGTCCCCGGCGAGGACCTGGCGGGGGTGTACTCCGCGACGGACTTCGTGGCCTGGTACAGCGGGCACCCGGACGCCGCCGCGGCCGCCTTCGACCTGGCCCGGGTGGAGTCGGCGGTGGTCGTCGGCGCGGGCAACGTCGCCGTGGACGTGACCCGGATCCTGGCCCGGGGCGCGGCCGAACTGGCCCCGACGGACATGCCGCAGCCGGCGCTCGGCGCGCTCGCGGACAGCGGGGTGCGCGCGGTGGCGATGGTCGCCCGGCGCGGGCCCTCGCAGGCGAAGTTCACCACCAAGGAGCTGCGGGAACTGGGCACGCTGCCGGGGGTGGACGCCCGGGTGGATCCCGCCGAGCTGGCCCTGGACCCCGCGTACGCCGATCCGGGCGCGGCCGCCGCGCTGCCCGCGGTGGCGCGGCGGAACCTGGAGGCGCTGCGCGGCTGGGCGGAGGGCGGCCCCGGCGGCGCCCCGCGCGCGGTCACGCTGCGGTTCTACCTGCGTCCGTCGCGGGTCCTGGGCGGCCCGGACGGCCGGGTCACCGGGGTGCGCTTCGAGCGGACCGCCCCGGACGGGCGCGGCGGGGTGACGGGGACGGGCGCGTACGAGGACGTCCCGGCGCAGCTGGTGCTGCGTTCGGTGGGGTACCGGGGCGTCCCGCTGGCCGGCCTGCCCTTCGACCCGGCGCGGGGTACGGTCCCGCACGCGGCGGGCCGGGTGCTGCGCGCGGGCCGGGCCTCGGTGGGCGAGTACGTGGCGGGGTGGATCAAGCGCGGCCCGACCGGGGTGATCGGCACCAACCGCCCGTGCGCGAAGGAGACGGCGTCCTCGCTGCTCCAGGACTCGGGGCGGCTGGCGGGGCGCGAGCTGCCCGGCGACCCGGTGGACGCGATGCGCGCGGCGGGCCTGCGTCCGGTGCAGTGGCCCGGGTGGCTGGCGATCGAGGCGGCCGAGAGCGAGCTCGGGCGCTCGCTGGGACGCCGCTCGGTGAAGATCCCGGACTGGGACGGGCTGCTGGGCGCGGCCGGCCGGACGTAGGGCGGGCTGCCGGGTCGCGGCGGCCGGACCCGGAGCGGGCTGCCGGGTCGCGGCGGTCGCGCGGCTACGCCAGGCGGGCTTCCTCGGCGGCCGCCGCCGTGAGGACGGAGTCGAGGAGGCCCGGGAAGAGCGCCTCCAGCTCCTCGCGGCGCAGGGCGTTGAGCTTGGTGGTGCCGCGGTAGGTCTGGCGTACGACGCCGCTCTCCCGCAGCACGCGGAAGTGGTGCGTGGTGGTCGACTTGGTGACCGGCAGGTCGAAGTGCGAGCAGGCCAGGTCGGCGGCGGAGACGGCGAGGTCCCGGGTGATGGAGAGGCGGACCGGGTCGGAGAGCGCGTGGAGCACGCCCTCCAGCCGGATCTCGGCGGCCTCGGGATGGGCGAGGGCGCGGGCCGTGTCGTGTTCCGTCATGTCCCTGCTCCACTCGCTCGACCCACCCGGCTTGCTCGGCTCGCTCGACCAGCTCGCCGGGGCCCTTCGCGCCCGGCCCCATCGTACGAGAGCCGTCGTAGGACCGGTGGGGCGCGGCGCGGGCGGGCGCGCCCGCGCCGCGCCCGGTTCACCAGGAGCGGTGGTACTGCTCCGGGGTGCGGAGCTCCGCGCCCAGTTCGGCGGCCGCGCGGCGGGCCCAGTAGGGGTCGCGCAGCAGTTCGCGGCCGAGCAGCACCGCGTCCGCCTCGCCGTTGGCGAGGATCTTCTCGGCCTGCTCCGGCTCGGTGATGAGGCCGACGGCGGCGACCGGGAGCGAGGTCTCGGTCTTGACCCGGGCCGCGAACGGCACCTGGTAGCCGGGGCCGACCGGGATGGTCACCCCGGGGGCGAGCCCGCCGGTGGAGACGTCGAGGAGGTCCACCCCGTGCTCCTGGAGCAGGGCGGCCAGCCGGACCGTCTCGTCGGCGCTCCAGCCGTCCTCCTCCAGCCAGTCGGTGGCGGAGATCCGGAAGAACAGCGGGAGCTCCTCGGGCCACACCGCCCGTACGGCGTCGACCACTTCGAGCGCGAAGCGGGTGCGGTTCTCGAAGGAGCCGCCGTACGCGTCGGTGCGCCGGTTGCTGTGCGGGGAGAGGAACTCCCCGATCAGGTAGCCGTGGGCTCCGTGCACCTCCACGACCTCGTAGCCCGCGGCCAGCGCCCGCTCGGCGGCGGCCGCGAACTGCGCGGTGATCGCGTGGATCTGATCGGTGGTCAGCTCGTCCGGCACCGGGTGGCCCTCGTGGAACGGCACCGCGCTGGGGGCGACCGGCCGCCAGCCGTGGGCCTCGGGTCCGACGGGGGCGCCGCCCTTCCAGGTCCGGTCGGTGGAGGCCTTCCGGCCGGCGTGGGCGATCTGGATCGCGGGCACCGCGCCCTGGGACTTCACGAAGGCGGTGATCCGGCGGAGCGCCTCGACCTGGGTGTCGTTCCAGATGCCGAGGTCGTAGGGGGAGATCCGGCCTTCCGGGGAGACGGCGGTGGCCTCCTGGACGATGAGCCCGGCGCCTCCGACGGCGCGGGCGGCGTAGTGCGCGAAGTGCCAGTCGCCGGCCACGCCGGCGTTCGGGCCGGAGGGCTCGGCGCTGTACTGGCACATCGCCGCCATCCACACGCGGTTCGGGACGGTGACCGACCGCAGCGTGTACGGCGCGAACAGGGCGGCGAAGGCGGTGGGGGCAGCACTCATCAGGACTCTCCAGACGTCACCGGGCGCGCCGGGGATCGGCGGCTAAGTACGAAGCCCACCGTACTACGAATTGCCTCGTACTACGAGACCTCTCGTACAAGCGCGTCCAGCTCCGCGCGCAGCGCCCCGGCCAGGGCCGCCAGATCGGGTACGGCGGCCGCGTCGGCGACCAGCCCGTAGTGGACCGTCCCCTTGTAGGTGGAGACCGCGACGGCCAGGGACTGGCCGCGCGCCAGCGGCGCGAGGGGGTAGACCTCGCGGACCCGGCTCCCGCCGAGTGAGAAGGTCAGTCCGGGCAGCGGAACACTGGTGACCAGGATGTCGAAGAGCAGCCGGGCGGCCTGGGCGACGAGCGGGCCGCCGAGGCGGTGGCCGAGGGGGTGGACGTGGTCGGCGAGCAGGGCGACCGCCCCGGCGCCGCGGGCGGGCCCGGCGTCCTTGTTGCGGTCCATGGCGGCCCGCACCCGGTCCAGGCGCAGCAGCGGGTCCCGCTCGGCGAGGGGGAGGCGCAGCAGGTAGCCGGAGAGCCGGTTCCCGCCGCCGGACCCGGGCCTGCCGCGGCGGGAGACGGGGATCAGCGCGCGCGGGCCCGGCCCGCGGGGTGCGGGGTCGCCGCGCTCCTCCAGCCAGCGCCGCAGCGCGCCCGCGACCATCGCGATCAGCACGTCGTTGACGGTGCCGCCGGCGGCCTTGCGCACGAGGTTGACCTCGTCCAGGTCGAGGGCGAGGCCGGCGACCGCGCGGGCCCCGGGTCCGTCCGGGTCGGCGACGAGCGCCCCTGGCACGCCGAGCGGGAGCCCGGCGCGGGCGACGGCGGCGCCGATCTCCAGGGCCTGGCCGACGTCCTGCATCCGGGCGGCCAGGGCCCCGGGCAGCCTGCGCAGCGCGGAGTCGGCGTCCCGCTGGGCGGGGACCGGCCGGGCGGGGGCCCGCGGGGCCGGGCCCTCGTCGAAGAGCGAGGCCGCCAGCGCGAGCGCGCCGAGGCCGTCGGCGAGCGCGTGGTGGAACTTGAACAGCACCGCGAAGGCGTCCGGGCCGGGCCCGGCGAGCACGTGCGCCTCCCAGGGCGGCAGGTTCCGGTCGAGCGGCCGGGCCATGAGCGGGCCCGCGGCCTCGTGCGGGGTCGCGTCCCCGGTCCGTGCGAGAAACACGTGCCGCGTCGCGTCGAAGTCCGGGTCCGGCGACCAGGCGGCCGCTCCGACCGGCAGCAGCACGTCGTGGATCCGGCGGCGCAGGCCCGGCACGGCGGCGCAGCGGGCGGTGAGCAGTTCGGCGGCGCGCTCGGCGGCGCCGGGGCCGCCGGCCTCGAAGACGGCGAGGGCGCCCAGGTGCATGGGGTGGGCGGCGGATTCGATCCGCCAGAAGGCGAGGTCGAGCGGCGACAGGTGCTCCGTGGCCACGTAGGTCCTCTCGCATGCGACGGCAGTGGCCTGAAGTCAATCCATTCCGAACACCCCTATGCAAGCAGCAGTCATTTCTGTCGGGTAAATGATCGGGCAAATGATCTGCACCGATCAGCCCCGTGACCCCGGTGGCGCCCGCCGGTCCACTGTCGGTGGGCGGGTGCAGACTGGCCGGAAAGACCCGCACGGACCGCCGCACCGCGAGCGGGCCGGGCGGGAGCCCCGTAGGAAGACCCGCCGGGGACAACGACGTCCGGAGGTGCCGGCCATGGCCGACGTACTGCTGCTCGTGGGAACCCGCAAAGGACTCTTCGTCGGCCGCCGGCAGGGCGGCGGCGCGTGGGAGTTCGACGGACCCCACTTCAACGCCCAGGCCGTCTACGCGGTCGCCGTCGACCGGCGGGGGCCCGCGCCGCGGCTGCTGGTCGGCGCGGACAGCCTGCACTGGGGACCGTCCGTCTTCAGCTCCGACGACCTCGGGGCGACCTGGCACGAGCCGGCCGCGGCGGCCGTGAAGTTCCCCAAGGACACCGGCGCCTCCTTGGAGCGGGTCTGGCAGTTGCACCCCGCGGGCCCCGAGGCCCCCGGAGTGGTCTACGCGGGGACCGAGCCGGCCGCACTGTTCCGCTCCACGGACCGCGGCGACTCCTTCGAGCTCGTCCGGCCGCTGTGGGAGCACCCGAGCCGGTCCAAATGGGAACCCGGGGGCGGCGGGGAGGGCTTGCACACGGTGATCACCGACCCGCGCGACCCGGACGCGCTGACCGTGGCCGTCTCCACGGCCGGGGTGTTCCGCAGCGCGGACGGCGGCGCCAGCTGGTCGCCGTCGAACGACGGGGTCTCCGCGGTCTTCCTGCCCGATCCGCACCCCGAGTTCGGCCAGTGCGTGCACAAGATCGCCCAGGACGCCGCGGACACCGACCGGCTGTACCTGCAGAACCACTGGGGCGTCTACCGCAGCGACGACGCGGGGGCCCGGTGGACCGACATCGGCGGCGGCCTCCCCTCCGACTTCGGCTTCGCGGTCGCCGCGCACCCGCACCGGCCGGACACCGCGTACCTCTTCCCGCTCAACGCGGACTCCGACCGGGTGCCGGCCGGGCACCGGTGCCGGGTCTTCCGCACCCGGGACGCGGGCGCCACCTGGGAGCCGCTCTCCAAGGGCCTGCCCGACGGGGACCACTACGGCACCGTGCTCCGCGACGCGCTGTGCACGGACGACGCCGACCCGGCGGGCGTCTACTTCGGCAACCGCAACGGCGAGCTGTACGCCAGCCACGACGACGGCGACAGCTGGCAGCTGCTGGCCGGGCACCTGCCCGACGTCCTGTGCGTGCGGGCGGCCACGTTGGGCCAGTAGAGTGATCGACCGTGGCAGCACGACCGTTGAACGAGATCGTCGAGCAGGGCTGGGCCCGTGCTCTGGAGCCGGTGGCGGGGCAGATCGCCGCCATGGGCGACTTCCTGCGCGCCGAGATCGCGGCGGGGAGGAGCTACCTGCCGGCCGGATCCCACGTGCTGCGGGCCTTCCAGCAGCCGTTCGACGAGGTCAAGGTCCTCATCGTCGGCCAGGACCCCTACCCCACCCCGGGGCACGCCGTGGGCCTGTCCTTCTCGGTCGCGCCCGAGGTGCGTCCGGTACCGCCGAGCCTGGACAACATCTTCCTGGAGCTCCACCGGGACCTCGGCACCGGCCGCCCCGCCAACGGGGACCTGACCCCGTGGACGCGGCAGGGCGTCCTGCTGCTCAACCGCGCGCTGACGACCGCGCCGCGCCGTCCCAACGCCCACCAGGACAAGGGCTGGGAGGCCGTCACCGACCAGGCCATCCGCGCGCTCGCCGCGCGCGGAAAGCCGCTGGTGTCCATCCTGTGGGGCCGTGCGGCGCGCAACCTGCGGCCGCTGCTCGGCGAACTGCCGGTGGTGGAGTCCTCGCACCCCTCCCCCAGGTCGGCCGACTACGGCTTCTTCGGTTCCAGGCCGTTCAGCAGGACGAACGACCTGCTCATGGGCCTGGGTTCACAGCCTGTGGACTGGCGCTTGCCGTCAGTCAGTTGATCGTATCTGACATTCACCGGATAAATACGGACAGATGCCACCCGAGAAGGCCCTGCCCGAACACCCGGTTCCGATAAGCCAGTAGCATGCGGCGCCATGAGCTCCCCCACTGGGCCCGCAAATGGCCTGCCCGTACGAATGCCGCGACCCCGCCAGACCGGACGGCACCGCCGGCCCGAGCCCGCGGCGGCGCCCGAGGGCGCGCCCGCGCTGGTGCTCGCCGTGCCCGGTGCCCCTTCGGCCTCCTCCCGGAGCCTCGCGGAAGAGATCATCAGCATCGGCCGCTCCGAGCTGCCGGGCCTCGACGCCCGGATCGGCTTCATCGACGGTGACGACGCCTCCGAGTTCCCGTCGCTGTCCGGCGCGTTGGACGCGGTCGCGTCCGATCGCGCGGCGCGCGCGGAGTTCGCCCGCGCCGCCGGCCACGAGGTGCCCGCGCCGACCGGCCCGGACGCCGTGGTGGTACCGCTGCTGGCCGGTCCCGACGGCGATCTGCTGCGCCGGATCCGCCAGGCCCTGATGGAGTCCTCGGCGGCGACCGAGCTGGCCGACGTGCTCGGCCCGCACCCGCTGCTCGCCGAGGGTCTGCACGTGCGCCTGTCCGAGGCGGGCCTGGCCCGCGCCGACCGCGCCCGGCTCTTCACCGTGACCACCGCCGCCGACGGCATCGTGCTGGCCACCACCGGCGGCGAGGAGGCCGTGCAGGCCGCCGGGATCACCGGCATGCTGCTCGCCGCCCGCCTCGCCGTGCCGGTGAAGGCCGCCGCGCTCGACGAGGAGGGCTCGGTGGCCGCGGTCGCCGAGCAGTTGCGCCGCGAAGGGTCGACGCAGCTGGCCCTGGCCCCGTACCTGATCGGTCCGGAGGCGGCCGAGGGCCTGCTGGACACCGCCTGCAAGGATGCGGACTGCGCCACCGCCGAGGTGCTCGGCTCCTACCCGGCGCTGGGCAAGCTGGCCGTCGCGCAGTACTCCGCGGCCCTCGGGATCACGCAGGGCGCCGCGGCCCACTGACCCGCACCCCGAAAGGGCCCGTACCCGCGCGGCGCGGGTACGGGCCCTTCGGCGCGCCTCAGGCGAAGACCACGCAGGCGGCCGCGGGAACGGCCACCGAACCCGCCCGGACCGGCCGGCCGGTCAGCGGCTCCACGTCGAACCAGGTGACGTCCCCCGAGCGCTCGTTGGCCGCGTACAGCCTGCGCCCCGAGCGGTCCGCGACGAGGTCGCGCGGCCAGCTGCCGCCGCAGTCGACGGTACTCGTGAGCTGCGGTTTCTCGGCGCCTCCGGCGAGCGAGAAGGTGGCGATCGCGTCGGTGCCCCGGACGGCGGTCCAGAGGAAGCGCCCGTCGGGCGGGACGGCGACCGCCGAGGGGTAGGGCCGTACGGCTCCCGCAGCGGCCCCGGAGGCAACCGGGACCTCCGCCACCGGGTCCAGCCGCCCGGACGCCGGGGCCCAGCGGCAGACGGTCAGCTGCGGCTCCAGCTCGTGCAGGACGTAGACCACCGCGCCACCCGGGTGGAACGCGAGGTGGCGCGGTCCGGTGCCGGCCCGGAGCGCGGTCTCGGCGTGCACCCGCAGCGCGCCGGTGGCCGGGTCGAGCGCGCAGACCCGTACCGAATCGGTGCCCAGGTCCACGCTGAGCACCCAGCGGCCCGTCGGGTCGGGCAGCACCTGGTGGGCGTGAGGGCGTTCCTGGCGGCCGGCGTCGGGCCCGGAGCCCCGGTGAGCGAGGACCGAGGCGGGCCCGCCCGGAGCCCCGTCGGCGGCGAGCGGCAGGCTGCTGACGCTCCCGGAGGTGTAGTTCGCGGTGAAGAGCCGCCGCCCGGCCGTGCTGAGGTGCGTGGGACCGGAGCCGCCGACGGGGACGGCCGGGCCGAGCGGTTCGAGTCCCCCGGTGGTGGACCGGAAGGCGGCCACCGCGCCCCGTTCCGCCTCGCTCACCGCGTAGAGCACGCCGGTGTCCCGCGCGTAGGCGAGGTAGGAGGGGTCTTCGACCGACCCGACGGCCGAGAGCACGGTGAGCGCCCCGGTCTGCGGGTCCACGGCCGCGGTGGTGACCCCGCACCCGCCCCCCGAGGTGAACGAGCCGATGTGGACCCGGTGTCCGCCGCCCGGGTCGGTACCGTCCACGCCGTCCACGATGTCACCGCTGTCCACGGGGTTCGCCCTCTCCGCCGCTCTCGGATCCGTTCGGAGCCGACGGTAACAGAAGGTCTAGACCAAGTCCCGCCCGTGGGCCCGCTCCTGAGCACCGGGGTGGTGGACGTACGCCGTGCTGCTCGGCCGGTCGTCGTACGTGCGGTGGAAGACCGGGGTGGCCGAACCGGAGATCGGCGGCACGATCCAGGACCAGTCCGCGCCGACGTCACGGCCCTTGCGCTCCTCGCGCTCCACGTGGGTCAGGAACCGGCGGGACTCGGTGTGGTGGTCGGCGATGGTCACTCCGGCCCGGTCGAAGGAGTCCAGCACCGCGCGGTTCAGCTCGACCAGCGCGCGGTCCTTCCAGAGCGAGCGGTCACTGGAGGTGTCCAGGCCCAGCCGGCGGGCGACGGCGGGCAGGAGGTTGTAGCGGTCGGTGTCGGCGAGGTTGCGGGCGCCGATCTCGGTACCCATGTACCAGCCGTTGAACGGGGCGGCCGGGTAGTGGACGCCGCCGATCTCCAGGCACATGTTGGAGATGGCGGGTACGGCGTGCCAGCGCAGCCCCCAGGCCTCCCAGCCCGCGTCCTCGGGGTGCCGGATCGGGACTTCGAGGACGGCGTCCGCGGGGGTGTCGAACCAGCGGGGCTTGTCGTTCACCCCCTGGACCACCAGCGGGAGCAGGTCGAAGGGGGTGCCGGAGCCGCTGGCCCAGCCGAGCCGGAGCAGGGCCCCGGTGAGCGGGGCGTTGCGGGCGTCCCCGACGGTCACGGAGGGGTGGTCGCCGTAGCCGGCGTAGCGGACCAGTTGCTCGCTCCAGATCAGCGGGCCGGGGCGGTCCGGGGCGTCCGGTGCGAAGACCGTCACGGTGGGCCGGATACGCCCGCCGTTGGTCGCCTCCCGCAGGTGCGCGAAGCACTCGTCGGCGATCTCGTCGGCGGCGACGAGGTCCCGGCGGTCGCGCACCCGCAGGGAGTTCCAGTAGAGCCTGCCTATGCAGCGGTTGCTGTTGCGCCAGGCCACGCGCGCCCCGTGGACCAGCTCCTCCGGGGTGTGCCGGTAGGTTCCCGTTTCCGCGAGCTCCTCCCGCACGGCGACGAGCCGGGCGCACGGACCGCCGGCCTCCGGGTTCTCCCGGTGGAAGAGCCGGATGAACTCCTCGGCCGCCTCCCACATCTGAGCGGCGGTGACACGCTGTGGAGGTATTTCCATTACGGGCGATCCCCCCTGTCCGACCGGATCCACCCTGACGTGCGGGATGAATGCAATGAACCCTCGCCCATTTTACATGTCGCAGGTCAGCGCCGTGCCGCAAGCGCGTACGGAACACTCCTCCGAGTGGTCCTCGGCCGACGGGCTGCGGGAGGGTGGAGTGGGGCGTATCATCCGCCTCGGTCGGGCAGTTGGTCGTGCGGGGTGCTCAGCGGCAGGGCCGGCTCATGTAGAGCGCCTGCTCGCCGGCGGCGGGCGTGCCGCCGTACAGGCTCGTGTCGAGGCCGCAGAGGGAGAACCCCATGCGCCGATAGGCGTGCACGGCCGGGGCGTTGACGGTGCTGACCTCCAACCACAGGTGCTCGGCGCCCCGTTCGCGGGCGAAGTCCGCCGCGCACTCCATGAGCCCGCGGCCGACGCCCCGCCCCCGGGCGTCCGGCGCGACCTCGATGTCCTCGACCGTCAGCCGCCGGTTCCAGGCGGAGTAGCCGACGGCGGCGAACCCGCAGACCCGGCCGCCGTCCAGGGCGACGTAGGTCCGCGCGTCCCCCGCGCTGTCCGTCCCGACGGCGCCGAGCGCCTGCTCGTCGTGCTCCTCGGGCGGGAACACCTTGCGCACCGGCGGGTCCACGGGCACCTCTCGCAGGGCGAAGCCGGTGTCGGTCACCGCCACCTCGAAGACGGTGGAGGTGGTGAAGGAGCCGTCCAGGGCCTCGATGGCGCCGGCGTCCCCGGGGCGGGCGGGCCGGTAGACGATCCCGTCGGCGGAGCCGGGTGTGGTGCCGGGTGCGGTGCCGGGTGCGGTGGTCATGGGAACCACGGTACGCAAAAAATCCCCCGGTCGAATTGGCTGGGCCAATTGACTGCCGAGGGATGGATGAGCGTATATTTATCAGTTCACGACTTCATTTGAATTGAAGACGTGGAGCAGCTTACGAGGACACTGTATCGCGGCAGGAGTGCAATTGCCAACCGAGGAATTCCGGAAAGAGCAGCAATTCGTCACCGGTCTCTATCGACGCCTCGACGATCTGCGTGACCAGGCCGAACGCGCGGTCGGTGGCGCATTGCGCGAGGTCGGCACCGGGTTCCAGGCCCGTCTGGAGCGGGACGTCGTGGTCGCCGAACAGTCGGGCCTGCTTTCCGCTCTGAATGCCGGGGAGAACGGCCTCTGTTTCGGCCGTCTGGAGTTCTCCGACGGCCGCGACCCCCACATCGGCCGGATCGGAATCCGGGCGGACGACGCGGACCGCACCCCGCTGGTCCTCGACTGGCGCGCCGAGGTGGCGCGCCCGTTCTACCTGGCGACCGGCCACACCCCCATGGGGCTGCGCCGCCGCCGCCACATCAGCACCCGGGGGCGGGAGGTCACCGCCCTGCACGACGAGATCCTCGACCTCGCCGACGCTGAGCGCACCGGCCACGAGGGCGCCGACGCGGACGCCGTGCTGCTCGCCGCGCTCGACGCCGCCCGGACGGGCCGCATGCACGACATCGTGCGCACCATCCAGGCCGAACAGGACCGGGTGATCCGCTCCACCCACCGCGGGGTGCTGGTCGTCGAGGGCGGTCCCGGCACCGGGAAGACCGCCGTCGCACTGCACCGCGCCGCCTACCTGCTGTACGCCCACCGCGAGCTGCTGGCCAGGCGCGGGGTGCTGATCGTCGGCCCCGGCCCCGCCTTCCTCGGGTACATCGGCGGGGTCCTCCCGGCGCTCGGTGAGACGGGCGTGCTGCTCGCGACGCCGGGCGAGCTGTTCCCCGGCGTCCGCGCCACCGGAACCGACCGTCCCGGCGCCGCCGCGGTCAAGGGCCGGGCCGCGATGGCGGAGGTGCTGGCCCGGGTGGTGGCCGACCGGCAGTGCCTGCCGGAGACCCTGCCGGCGGACAGCGGCGAGGAGTACGACACCGTCCCCGAGCCCGCTCTGGAGATCGACCACGACGACTACGGGGTCCTGCTGCTGGACCGCACGATCGCCCACGCGGCCCGGGACCACGCCCGCGCCACAGGACTGCCGCACAACCGGGCGCGGCCCGCGTTCGCCTTCCGGGTCGTCGACGCCCTCACGGCCCAGCTCGTGGACCGGCTGGGCGCCGACCCGTACGGCGGGCCGAACCTGCTCGGCCCGGACGACGTCGCCCAGATCGGCAAGGAGATCGCCATGAGCCCCGCCGTGCACGCCGCGGTCGACGCGCTGTGGCCCTCCCTCACCCCCGAGCGGCTGGTCCGCGACTTCCTGGCCGGTCCCACCCACCTGCCCGCGCACGAGGCGGCCCTGATCCGGCGCGAGGACACCGGCGCCGCCCCCGACTGGACGCCGGCCGACGTACCGCTGCTGGACGAGGCCGCCGAGCTGCTCGGGGAGGACGACGACGCCCTGCGGGCCGCCGAGGAGCGGGAGCGGCGGCAGCGCGTCGCGTACGCGCAGGGGGTGCTGGACCTCTCGCAGGGCTCGGACTCGTACGAGTTCGAGGACGAGGAGAACGAGTTCCTCTCGGCGCACGACATCATCGACGCCGAGCGGATGGCCGAGCGGTACGAGGAGGCCGACCACCGGAGCACCGCGGAGCGCGCCGCGGCGGACCGGACCTGGGCCTTCGGCCACGTCATCGTGGACGAGGCGCAGGAGCTGTCGGAGATGGCTTGGCGGCTGCTGATGCGCCGCTGTCCGACGCGGTCGATGACCCTGGTCGGCGACCCGGCGCAGACGGCGGAGGAGGCGGGCTGCGGGGCGTGGGAGCGCGCCCTCGCCCCGTACGTGGGCGACCGCTGGGAGCTGGTCCGGCTGGACGTGAACTACCGCACGCCCGCCGAGATCATGGAGGTGGCGGCGGCGGTGCTGCGGGAGCGCGACCCCGCGTTCGAGCCGCCGCGCTCGGTACGGTCGACCGGCGTGCGGCCGTGGGCACGCGCCGCCGGCGACGACCTGGCGGGAGCCGTCGCGGAGGCCGTGGAGCGGGAGCTGCGGGAGCGGGGCCGGCCGGAGCGGGGGCTGTCGGAGCGGGGGCGGCTCGCGGTCATCGCTCCGCGCGCGCTGCACGCCGGGCTGGCCGGCGTCCTGCCCGGTGTCCGGGCGGGCGCCGAGCCGGACCTGACGCGGGAGGTGGTCCTCCTCGACCCCCGGCAGGCGAAGGGGCTGGAGTTCGACACGGTGGTCGTGGTGGAGCCCGCCGCGCTGCCGCCGAGCGACCTGTACGTGGCGCTGACCCGCGCGACGCAGTCCCTCGGCGTGGTGCACACGGCGGGCCGGCTGCCGGCGGGGCTGGCCGGGGCGCCGACGGAGCTGCTGCGGCGCTGCTGAGGGCGGTGCCCTCCGGCCGGGGGGCTGACGTACGCGGCCGGGGGCGGTCGGTGCCGTACCGGCCGGACGCCGGTGGGGCCCGTCGGGAGGCCGGTGCGGCCCGGCGCCGGGGGCGTCGGTGCCGTACCGGGCGGGAACCGGTACGGGCCGACGGGGCCCGGCACGGCACGGCCCGGCGCGGCCCGGCGGGAACCGGCACGGTTCAGGCGCGGACCAGCGGGCTCCGGGGGTCGCTGCGCAGGGGCGCCGCCAGCTCGGCGAGGGCCCGCTCCAGGCCGTGCAGGTGGACGAGGGCGGCCGGTTCGGTGGCGGCCGGACGGACCGGAGCGGGCCGCTCCAGCTCCCGTTCGCCCGCGGTGAGCGCCTCCACCGCGGCCTCGACGCGCCAGCAGGCGGCCGCGAGCCGGGCGTCGTGGGACGCCGCCGGGTCGGCGGCGACCGCCGCCAGGCCGCGCACCTCACGCGCGCACGCGTCCAGCAGGGCGATGACCTGGCGCGCCCGCGCCTTGCGGGCCCGGAACGGGCTGAGCGGGTGCACCAGCGGGGCGAGGGCCATCCGCACCCGTGCGAGCAGCAGCTCCAGCTCGGCGGCGTGCGGGGTGGGGTCGGCCCCGGCGGTGCCGGCGAGGCGGGCGGCCGCTTCGCCGGTGGCCGCGTGCACGCAGCGCAGGGCGCGCTGGATCCAGGCGTGGTTGGTGGCGTGGGTGGTGACGGGGAGCACCAGGACCACGGCGAGGGCCGCTCCGACGGCGCCGATGGCGGTCTCCTGGAAGCGCAGGAGCAGCAGGCCGGGGTGCAGGACCCCGAGGAGCCCGTAGAGCAGTCCGGCCATGACCGTGACGAAGAACATCATCCAGGAGTACGAGGGGGCCGCCGTGTAGAAGATCCCGAAGACGCACACGGCGACCAGCGCGGCGGTGGGCGCGGGCGCCCCGTGCAGCGGTACGGCGATCACCAGCCCGGCGGCGATGCCGACGACGGTGCCGACGACGCGGCGGAAGCCGCGGACGAGGGTCTCGCCCCGGGAGGCGGTGTTCACGAAGATCCACCAGGCGGTGCCGACGGCCCAGTACCAGCGGTCCTCGGAGAGCGCCTGGCCGATGCCGAGGGCGAAGGAGCAGGCCAGGGTGGCCTGGAAGGCCTGCCGCGTGGTGGGCCGGGCGATGCCGGAACCCGGCAGCCCGGGCGGGGCGGCGGCGGGCGGGGTGCGGCGCTCGATGGGCCACAGCACGAAGCGCACGGCGGCGGACGCGAGCAGGGCCAGCCCGACGGCGGCGTACAGCTCGGGGAGCTGGCCGGGTACGGCGTGCAGGAACTGCGTCACGAAGAACATCATGAAGCCGAAGATCCCGAGGGCGTGCCCGCGCGGACCGAAGCGGCGGGCGTAGACCCCGGCGAACACCACGGCGAGGAACGCGCCGTCCCGCGCGAGCGGCGCCCCGTGCAGGGTGGTGGCCAGCGCCAGCACCGGGAACCCGGCGACCGGCAGCAGGGCGGTGGTGATCCGCTGGGCGCGCACGGTGGGGTCGAGCACGGTGAAGAGGGCGAGCATGGCCGCCAGTCCCCCGGTGATGGAGGCGGTCAGGGAGAGCCCGGCGACCTCGGCCGTCACGACGGCGAGAGCGACGCCGACGACGGCGCGGGACGAGTTCCTCAGTCTCACGCGCCCCGGATCCGGAGCCACGAACATCCTCTTCACGGCGGTGTGCCGCCCCCCTTGCGATGGCGCACGCCGGGCGCGGTCCGCCCGGGGGTGGTGGGCGGCGTACGGGCACGGCGAAGGCGCCGCGCTCCGAACCGGCTTCGTTGCCGTCCGGCGCTGCGCGGCGCCGTAAGTACATGGATACGCCACAGATAACCACCCGGAGGGGCAATGGCTCAACCGGACTCCGCCGGACTGGACCAATGGCACAGCCCGGAGCCGCGATCATCGGCCACTTACGGACCAACGGACCGACCGCCGACCTGCCGCCCCCTTCCCCACCGGTCGGGCGTCGGGTCGGCGCCGCCGGCGCGAACGAGATCCGGCGCACCGTCCGGGAGGGGCTGGGTGCCCGCTGCTGATCGGAAAGCTTCTCCTCTGATCATTTTCTGATCGTTCCCCCGTCAAGTGACGCATGCGTACTGCACACCCCGTCGGTGACAGCCGTGACTGTCGCGGTGACTCCCGCGAGTGGCACGGTTAGTCCGCAGCCGACCGAGGGAGCAGGAGTGAACAAGGGGTACGCCGCCTTCTGCGACGCCGACCGGTGGTTCTACGACGCGCCGTACCGGCGGGCCGAGGAGAACTACCGTGCCGCGCTCGCCGCCGTACCGCAGGGGTGGCAGTCGCACCGCAGCGGGGACTGGTACGCCTTGCGGCCCCTCGGATGCGAACTGCCCTCCCAGGGCTGGAAGATCCACGTCTCCGCCTGCCTCGACAACGCCGAGTCCGTGTTGGAGCGGGTCTACGACTACTGCACGGCGCGGCACATCGCCTTCAAGTTCGTGCCGAGCCGCTACCTGCTGCACCTGCGCAACGCCAAGTACGCCGACCGCGCGGCCAGCGGCAAGTTCCTGACCGTGTACCCGGCTGACAAGGAGCAGTGCCGGCGGATAGCCGAGGACCTCGACGCCCTGCTGGCCGGCGAACCCGGCCCGTACATCCTGAGCGACCTGCGCTGGGGCGCGGGCCCCGTGCACCTGCGCTACGGCAGCTTCACCCTGCGGCACTGCTACGACGAACACGGCGAGCTGGTCCCCGCGATCGAGGACCCGGACGGCGTGCTGGTGCCGGACCCGCGCGGGCCGGTGTTCCAGCCGCCGGCGTGGCTCGACCTGCCCGGCTTCCTGAAGCCGCACCTGGACGCGCGCTCCGCCGTCACCCTGGCCGGAGTGCCGTACACGGTGGAGCGGGCCCTGCACTTCTCCAACGGCGGCGGGGTGTACGCCGGACGCGACACCCGCACCGGCGAGCCGGTGGTGCTCAAGGAGGCCCGGCCGTACGCGGGTCTCGCCGCCGACGGCGCCGACGCCGTGACCCGGCTGCACCGGGAGCGGACGGCCCTCGAACGGCTGGCCGGGCTGGACCGCGTACCGGCGGTCCGCGGCACCTTCACGGTCGGCGACCACCACTTCCTGGTCATGGAGTACCTGGAGGGCAAGCCGCTCAACACCTACTTCGCCCACCGGCACCCGCTCATCGAGGCGGACCCGGATCCCGCGGAGCTCGCCTCCTACACGGACTGGGCGCTGAAGATCCACCGCCTGGTGACGGAGGCCGTGGACGCCGTCCACGCCCGCGGGGTGGTCTTCAACGACCTGCACCTCTTCAACGTCATGGTCACGGAGGACGAGGCGGGCGAACCGTCCGTCGCGCTCCTGGACTTCGAAGCCGCCGCGCACATCGACGAGGGGCTGCGGCAGACGGTCGCCAATCCGGCGTTCGTCGCGCCGCCCGGGCGGCGCGGCTTCGCCGTGGACCGCTACGCCCTCGCCTGCCTGCGGCTCGCGCTGTTCCTGCCGCTGACGAGCCTGCTCGTACTGGACCGGGCGAAGGCCGTGCATCTGGCCGACATCGCCGCCGAGCAGTTCCCCGTACCGCGCCGGTTCCTCGACGAGGCAGTCGAGGAGATCCTCGCCGGTCCGGACGGGGCCACCGCCGCGGCCGTGGCCGGCGGCGGGCGGATACCCGCCCCGGACGGGCCCTACCTCCCCGTGGAGCCCGGCGACTGGGCGGCCGCCCGGGAATCGATGACGGCGGCGATCCGCGCCTCGGCCACCCCCGACCGCGAGGACCGGCTCTTCCCCGGCGACATCGCCCAGTTCGCGGCGGAGGGCGGGGGCATCGGCTTCGGGTACGGCGCGGCCGGGGTGCTGTATGCCCTGGCGGAGACCGGGTCCGCACCCTGGCCCGAGGCCGAGGAATGGCTGCTGGCCCGGACCAAGGAACCCGGCTCGGGGACCCCGCTCGGCTTCTACGACGGGCTCGCCGGAACCGCGTGGACCCTGGAGCGGCTCGGCCACCGGGACAGGGCGCTCGCCCTCGCCGAACAGCTGCTGCGCCAGCCCTGGCAGGACGTCGGCCCGGACCTGCACAGCGGGCTCGCCGGCATCGGACTGGCCCTGGACTCGCTCGGCACCTCGACCGGGGAGGGCGCCCTGCACGACGCGGCGGTGCGCTGCGCCGAGCTGACCGCCCGCTCCGCCCCCGACCTGGCCCGCGCGGGCCTGCTGCACGGCGGGTCCGGCCCGGCGCTGCTCTTCCTGAGGCTGTACGAGCGCACCGGCGACCGGG
The DNA here is from genome assembly GCF_042717785.1 of Streptomyces sp. NPDC058619. Classification (NCBI taxonomy): domain Bacteria; kingdom Bacillati; phylum Actinomycetota; class Actinomycetes; order Kitasatosporales; family Streptomycetaceae; genus Streptomyces; species Streptomyces sp. NPDC058619. The sequence goes on along the minus strand of NZ_JBHXQN010000010.1, from coordinate 154,406 downwards.
AGTACCTGTCGCACGCCGGCCGCGCCCTGCACCGCGACCTCGACCGCTGCGTGACCAGCGTGTTCGGCACGCTCCAGGTGGACGAGGGCCGGCGCACGATGCCCTACCTGGGCGCGGGCAGCGTGGGCATCGGCATGGTGCTGGACGACTGGCTGGGGCACGGCGCGGACCCTCGGTTCGAGCAGGCCCGGCTGGAGATCGTACGGGCCGCCCAGGCGACCTTCTACGCGCAGCCCGGGCTCTTCCGCGGCGCCGCCGGAATGGTCCTCCACCTGGCCCGGACCACCACGCCGGGGCCCGGCACCCGGGATGCCGACATAGCCCGCCAGATCGACGCACTGGCCCGGCACGCGGTGCCGTACCAGGGCCGTCTGGCCTTTCCCGGCGAGCAGTTGATGCGCCTGTCCATGGACCTGTCCACGGGCACCGCGGGCGCCCTGCTCGCCCTCGGCGGCGCCGCGCCCGGCGGGCGCGCGCAGCTGCCGTTCCTCCCGCCGCCGCGGCGCGCCGCGGCGGCCCCAGAGCCGGTCCCGAACCCGGGGCCGTGACCCATCGGAACACTCCTTCGAAGAAGAGGAAAACGACATGACCCTTCTCGACCTGCAGTCGATGGAAACCCCCAAGGAAGAGACCACCGAGGCCGCGCACGGCGGTGGCAGCCGGGCCAGCCTGCTCCTCTGCGGAGACAGCAGCCTGAGCGTCACGACCTGTAACTGACCCAGGTCCTACCCGGGCCCGGGCGGTTCGCCGCCCGGGCCCGCACCACGTCCCATCCCGCACCACGTCACGCATTACGTCACGCATTACGTCACGCACCGGTGTCGGGCACCCGCTGCCTGCGCCCGATGTCCGCACCACACGTCTGGAGCATCCGCCGATGACCCCGCCCGATCCCACCGGCGAGGCGGCGCTCGCGCAGAGCGGTGACCGGGCCCTGGTGGCCGCCGCACGGCACACCGCCGGGCGGACCGCGGCCGTCGGCGCGTGCTCGGTCGCCGCCGCCTTGGCGGCCCTCGCCGAACCGGCCGTCCTCGGCCACGCCCTCGACCTGCTGCTGCGGCAGGACCCCGCCGGCCCCGTGTGGACCGCGTGGTGCGCCGCGATCGTCCTCGCCGAAGTCCTGCTGGACGCCCTGACGACCCGGCTGACCGGGCAGGTCGACGGCCGCTCCACGGCCTGGCTGCGCCGCCTCGGGCTGGCCCGGCTGCTGGGCACCGCCCCGCACCACGCGCAGCGGTACGCGCCCGGGGAGCTCGCGGCGCGGCTGACCGCCCACGCCACCGAGGCGGGTACCGCGCCGGCCGCCGCGGCAGGCGCCGTCGCCTCGCTGCTGCCCCCGCTCGGCGGGCTCGTGGCCCTCTTCCTCATCGACGTCTGGACGGCGCTCGCCTTCGTCGTCGGCATCCCGCTGCTGGCCGTGCTGCTGCGCGCCTTCGCCCGGGACTCGGCCGCCAGCGTCTCCCGCTACCAGCGGGTGCAGCTCGTGATGGCGGGCCGGCTCGTCGAGGCGCTGGCCGGGGCACGGACCATCGCCGCCGCCGGCACCGTGGGTCGGGAACGCGCCCGGATCCTGGCCGGACTGCCCGAACTCGGCGTCGAGGGACGGCAGATGTGGCGGGTCTACGGCGGCACGACCGCCCGTACCTCGGCCCTCATGCCGCTGCTGCTGTACGCGGTCCTCGCCGTGGGCGGCATCCGCCTCGCGGCCGGCGCGCTGGGGGTCGGCGCGCTGCTCGCCGCCGTACGGTACGCGGGCCTGGCGGCCGGGGTCGGCGCCGTCACCGGCCGGCTGGCCGCCGTGGTGCGCGGCCGGGCCGCGGCGCGGCGCACCGCAGCCCTCTTCCTCCTCCCCGAACTCCCCTACGGCACAGCCGTGTTGCCCGAGGGCGGGCCGGGAGCGCTGGAGCTACGCGGCGTCCGCGTGGAACGTGCCGGGAAGGCGGTCCTGGACGGCGTCGACCTGCTGGTGCCCGGCGGCGCCACCGTCGCCGTCGTGGGCCGGTCCGGATCGGGCAAGACGCTGCTCGCCGCAGTGGCCGGGCGCCTCACCGACCCCGACGCCGGCGAGGTGCTCCTCGACGGGGTCCCGCTGGCACGGCTGTCGGAGCGGGCGCTGCGGGCCGAGGTGGGCCATGCCTTCGACCGGCCGGCGCTGCTGGGCGGGACCGTGGCCGGCGCGGTCGCCTTCGGCGCGGAGCCGCCGCCGAGCCCCGAGGAGGTCGGGGCCGCGGTCCGGGCGGCCGGAGCCGAGCCGTTCGTACGGCGGTTGCCCGGCGGCTGCGACACCCCGCTGGCCGACGCCCCGCTGTCGGGCGGCGAGTTCCAACGCCTGGGCCTGGCCCGGGCGTTCCTGAACCCGGGGCGACTGCTCGTGCTCGACGACGCCACGTCCGGCCTCGACACCGTCACCGCGCGCGAGGTCGAGCGCGCGCTGGCGCACGCGGTACGGCCGGGCACCCGGATCGTGGTGGCGCACCGGATCTCCTCGGCGGCCCGGGCCGATCTGGTGGTCTGGCTGGAGGACGGCCGGGTCAGGGGGACGGGCGGTCACGCCGTGCTGTGGCGGGACCCGGCCTACCGGGCGGTGTTCGCGGCCCCGGCGGACGGGGGGACGGCGACGGACCGGGAGGCGGGAGCCGAACCGGGGGCGGAGGGCGGACCGGTGGCCGCAGCCGGACCACGGGGCGGGGCCGGCCCGGCGACAGGAGCCGAACCGGAGACAGTGGCCGGGCCTGCGGCAGGAGCCGGGCCTGCGGCAGGAGCCGAACCGGCGACGCGGCCCGGAGCCGGGCCGTCCGTACGGAAGCCTGGAGCCGCGCCGGGGGCCGGGCCGCGGACCGCCGTCGGGGAGCCCGCCGTATGAGCGGCGGCGAGGGCGCCTGGGGACGGGTGGCGCCGGAGGCCCGCCGGTTCCTGCGCCGCCGCACCCGTACGCTCGGCACGCTGGCGCTCTGGTCGCTGCTGGAGTCCGCGCACACCTTCCTCGGCGGATACGGCGTGGCCCGCGCGCTCGACGACGGCTTCCTCGCGGGGCACACCGGAACCGGACTCGCCTGGCTCGGCGTCGCCGGGGTGGGCGCGCTGCTCGGCGGGATCGCGCTGCGCGGGGTGTTCGGCGGGCTCGCCGACCTCGTGGAACCGCTGCGGGACGGCCTGGTGCGCCGGGCCGTGCGCCACGCCCTGGACCGGGCGGTGGACGATCCGTCCCGCGCCGCCGACGCGAGCGCCGTGTCCCGGCTGACGCAGCAGACCGAGATGGCGCGGGACTCGTTCGCCGGGCTGGTGCTGACGGCCCGCTCCTTCCTGTTCACCACCGCGGGCGCGCTGGCCGGCATGGCAGCGCTCGCGCCCGTCCTGCTGGTGGTCGTGATCCCCCCGCTGCTGCTGGGGCTGGCGGCGTTCCTGGCCACGCTGCGCCCCATGGCGGCCGTGCAGCGCGAGGCCCTCGACACCGACGAGTCCCTCGCCGCGCGGGTGGGCGAATTGGCCGCGGGGCTGCGCGACGTGGTGGCATGCGGAGCCGGCGGCGCGGCGGCGGCCGGTGTGGAGCCGCTGATCGGCGCCCAGGCGCGGCTCACCGCGCGGCTCGCGCGCTGGGGCGCCGTTCGGACGCTGGCCCTCGGCTGCGCCGGGCGGGCGCCCGTCATCGCCCTGCTGGCCGCCACGCCCTGGCTGCTCGGCCGGGGCGTCACCGCCGGGACCCTGGCCGGCGCCCTGACGTACCTCGTGCAGTCGCTGCTGCCCGCGCTCAACACCCTGATGGCCGCGCTGGGTTCCGCCGGGACCCGGCTGGTGGTGGTGCTGGACCGGTTCTGCACGCCGCCGGCCCCGACCCCGCCGGTGCCCCCGGCGCCCGGGCCGGCGGCGCACCGGCGGGCGGCCTCCCGGCCCGCATCGGCGAAGGCCTTCCCGGACCCGGATCCGGACCCAGATCCGGCGCCGGTGCCCGCCCCGGCCCGGCCGGGCGCTCCCGCCGCCGCCGAACTGCGCGGCGTGGGCTTCGCGTACGGGCCGCACGCGCACCCCGTACTGGACGCGCTGGACCTGACGCTGCGGCCCGGCGAGCACCTGGCGGTGGTCGGCCCGAGCGGGATCGGCAAGTCCACGCTGACCGCCCTGCTCGCCGGGATGCTCGCGCCCGACCGGGGCACGGTGCTGGTGGCCGGCGCCCCCGCCCGGCCGCGGCCGGGCGGCGCCCCGGATCCGCGCCGGACGCTGCTGCCGCAGCAGGCGTACGTGTTCACCGGCACGGTCCGCGAGAACCTGACCCACCTGTGCCCCGAGCCGGAAGCCGTGCCGGAGGCCCGGCTGGGGCGGGCCGCGGCCGCGCTGGGGTCGGGGGAGCTGCTGGAGCGGCTCGGCGGCCTCGACGCGGTCGTCGACCCCGGCGCGCTCTCCCAGGGCGAGCGCCAGCTGCTGGCCCTGACCGCCGCCCACCTCTCCCCCGCCCCGCTGCTCCTGCTCGACGAGGCCACCTGCCACCTCGATCCGCGGGCCGAGGAGCGCGCCGAGCGGGCGCTGGCGTCGCGCCCCGGCACCCTGGTCGTGGTGGCTCACCGGATCTCGTCGGCGGTACGGGCCGACCGGGTCCTCGTACTCGACGGGACCCGGGCGGTGTGCGGCACGCACGCGGAACTCCCGGCCAGGTCGCCCCTGTACCGGGATCTCGTCGGGATGTGGGGCGCGGACGGCGGGGCCGCGCCGGGCTGAGGACGGCCGGATCGCACCGGGTCGCACCGGCCCGCCGCGCGCGGCGTGCGCCGGGGCGGGCGGCCGGGTCTCGTGGGGCCGGACCGCCCGCGTGCGCCGGGCGCGGGGGCTACACCCAGCCCTTCCTGCGGGATATGCGTATCGCGTCGATGCGGTTGCGGGCGCCGGTCTTGCGGGTCACGGCGGCCATGTAGTTGCGCACCGTTCCGCTGGCCAGGTGCAGGGAGCGGGCGATCTCGGCGACGGAGTCGCCCTCGGCGGTGCGGGCCAGCACGCTCAGCTCGCGCGGGCTGAGCGGCACGGGGTCGGCCTCCATGAACGCGGAGGCCAGGGACGCGTCGATGAACCGCTCGCCGGCGGCGAGCTTGCGCACGGCGCGGACGAGCCGGCCGGGGGAGCCGTCCTTGTCCACGTATCCGCGGGCCTCGGCCTGGAAGGCCCGGCCGAGCGTGCCCGGCGTACCGGCGGTCGCCAGCACGAGGAGCGGGGTGGGCGGGGCCAGCACGCGGCGACGGGAGCGGCCGTCCCCCGCCAGGACGGCCGTCGCCCCCGGACAGTCCACGTCGACGACCGCCACGTCCGGGCATAACGTTTCCGCACGCCGCGCAGCCGTATGCCATCCCGCCGACGTGACGTCGAAGTCCCCCTCGGATCTCAGCAGGGCGGCGAGGGCGGACCCGACGAGGCTGACACTGTGCAGAACGAGCACTTTCGTCATCACTGACTCTCCTTGGGGACTGACGGCCGAGCGGCACCAAGCGGCTGCCCCGGTACCACCCGGGCGGAACGTGGTCGCAGGGGGCGTGCGGGGGCGCATGGCCGGAATGGGGCGCCCCTCGACTACAGCCGCACGCCGCCGTGCCCACCTGGTGCTCCGCGATCACCCCGGCGCGGGGTCCCTTCACCCCCGTCGGCTCCCCCACCCGCACGAGGGACCGCCAACGCCCCTCGACACGCTCAATTTCGGCCATGTCGGCGCCCTCCCGCCGCGCCGGACGGAGCTGCGGCACACCCCTCGTCCACGTCACCACGCGCTGTTATCGTGCAGCGCCCGGAAGACCTACGGAGGGGGGACCAACGGTGACGCGCACGGGGGAAACGGGGGAGGCGGAGGCGTTCAGCCGCGCCGCGGTGGCGGTCTTCCGGCTGAACGGACGCTTCACCGCGGCGCTCGACCGGCTCGCCCTTCCCAGCGGGCTCAGCGCGGCACGCTGGCAGATACTCAGCTCGGTCGCGGGCGAGCACCTGTCGGTCTCGGACGTCTCCCGGCGGGTGGGGACCTCCCGCCAGAGCGTCCAGCGCATCGCGGACCTGCTGGTGGCGCAGGGTCTCGCGGCCTACTCGGACAATCCCGCCCACCGGCGCGCCAAACTGCTCGCCCCCACCGAGCAGGGCCTGGCCGCGATGCGGGAGGTCGATTCCTGTCTCGCCGAACTGACCCGGCAGCTGTGCGAGCGGCTCGGCGGAGAGGACGAGACCCGCCGTTTCTCCGAGGTGCTGCGCGGGCTGTCGGACACACTGGCCTCCCTCCCCGCCGCGGAGGCACCCCCTCCGCGGGCGAAACCCCGGCGCCGGAAGAGTCGGCCGGAAAATGCCCTTATTTTTCCAAACTGTTGACTGCACCGGGGATTCCTCTTTGCGGTAGCGTTCCGGCCTGAAGCGGGGGCTTCACTGCCGGGGGATCTTTTGAATCGGTTTGTCTTCAGAGTGCTGGGACCGCTGGTCGTCCAGACCGATGAGGGACCGTTGCGGATCAACGGACGGCGCCAGGCCACCGTCCTCGCCATGCTCGTGCTGAACGCCGACCGCGTCGTGTCGGTGGACACCCTGGTGGACTCCGTCTGGCCCGAAACACCCCCTGCGACCGCCCGCAACCAGATCGCCATCTGCGTCGCCACCCTGCGCAAGTCCTTCAAGCAGGCCGGGGTGTCCGACCTGCTGATCACCTCACCCCCGGGCTACCTGCTGGCCAAGGGCGAACACCGTATCGACGTACAGGAGTTCACGGAGCGCTCCGAGCAGGGGCGCGACGCCGCCCGGCACGGACGGGCCGAGGAGGCCTGCGCGCTCTTCGAGGAGGCGCTGAGCATCTGGCGGGGGTCCGCGCTCGACGAGCCCGCCGGCTCCCGGCTCGAAGCCGAGGCGACCCGGCTCGAACAGATGCGGCTCGCGCTGATCGAGGAGCGCGCCGGGCTGATGCTCCAGCTGGGCCGGCACCGGGCGCTCACCGGTGAACTCGCCGAGCTGGTGGCTCGGCACCCGCTGCGCGAGCAGTCCCGCGAACACCTCATGCTGGCGCTCTACCGTTCAGGGCAGCGCGCCGAGGCGCTCGACGCGTTCCTGCACGGACGCCGGCTGCTCATCGAGGAGCTGGGGATCGAACCCGGCCCTGGTCTGCGGCAGTTGCACGACCTGATCCTGCGGGACTCCCCGGAGCTGACCCGGCCCACGACCGCCCAGCCCGCCGCGCCGGCCGCCCTGCACACCATCCCGGCACAACTCCCGGCCGACGTCATGGCGTTCACCGGGCGCCAGCGGGAGATGGCGGCCCTGGACCGGCTGTTACGCGAGCCCTACACCCCCCACACCCCGGCACTGGCGACCATCGTCGGCGTCGGCGGGGTGGGCAAGACCGCACTGGCCGTGCACTGGGCCAGCCAGGTCGCGGACCGCTTCCCCGACGGCCAGCTCTTCGCGGACCTGCGGGGGTACGACGAGGAGAACGCACCGGTCTCCCCCGCCGCCGTGCTCGACCGGTTCCTGCGCGCCCTCGGGATCGGCGCCCCGCAGATCCCGGCCGACCCGGACGAACGGGCCTCCCTGTTCCGCAGCCTGCTGAGTACCCGCAAGACCCTGATCGTCCTGGACAACGTCCGTTCCTTCCCCCAGCTCAGACCCCTGCTCCCCGGCGGCGGCCGCAGCGTGGTGCTGGCGACCAGCCGGGAGAGCCTGGGCGACCTGACCGGGGACTACACGGCGCTGCGCATCCGGCTGCCGATGCTGGAGCCGACCGAGGCGACGGCCCTGCTGACCAAACTCGCCGGCGCCGAGCGGTTCGGCAGCGACCCGGTGGCGGTGGAGCAGCTCGGCGCGCTGTGCGACTGCCTTCCCCTGGCGCTGCGGATCGCGGGGGCGCGGCTGGCGGCCAAACCCGGCCTGAGCGTACGGAACCTCGTGGACCGGCTGCGCGACCAGCGCTGCCGGCTCGACGTGCTGAGCCCGGGCCAGGGCGGGGTCCGTGCCGGGTTCCGGCTCACCTACCGGGACCTGCCGCCGGAGGCGGCCCGGATGTACCGGCGGCTCGGGCTGCTGCGCACGGCGGACTTCGCGTCCTGGGCGGGGGCGGCCGTACTGGACACCGACGTGTGGCACGCCGAGGAGCTGATCGACCAGCTGGTCGACGCGCAGCTGCTCGAGGTGGCGGAGACCGAGCCGGGGCGGGCCGCGCGCTACCGCTTCCAGGACCTGCTGCGGCTGTTCGCCCGGGAGCGGGCGGAGTCGGACGAGCCGGCGGGCGAGATCGACGCCGCGCTGGAGCGGGCGTTCGCGGCCTGGCTGTGGCTGGCCGAGGAGGCGCACCGGCGGATGGACGGGCGGGAGTTCCCGGTCGGCCGGGCGGCGGCGCCGGCTCCGCGCTACCTGCCGGAGCTCGCCGACGAGCTGCTGGCCTCGCCGATGGACTGGTTCGAGTCGGAGCGCACGGCCGTGACGGACCTGGTGGCGCACGCGGCGGAGACGGACCGGGTGCGGTACGCGTGGACGCTGACGGAGAGCGCCGTTCCGCACTTCGAGACGAAGAACTACCTGGAGGACTGGCAGCGGTGCGCCGAGCAGGCGCTGTCCTCGGCGCGGCGGACCGGTGACGTGCCCGGCGAGGGGACGATGCTGCGGCTGCTGGGGTCCCTGGCGATCTACCAGCGGCGCTACGAGCAGGCCGAGGGCTGGAACATGGCCGCCCTGCGGCTGTTGCGCAGCACCGGGGACGCGGGCGGCGCGGCGCTGGCGCAGCGGAACCTGGCGATGTGCGCCCGGTTCCAGGGGGACTGGGAGCGGGCCCTGGAGTTCTGCGAGGCGGCGCTCAGCGGGTTCCACGCGTCGGGTGACACGGGCAACGAGGCGCACCTGCTCGGTTTCCAGGCCCAGATCGAGCTGGACCGGGGCAGTGCCGAAGCCGCCCTGCCGCTGGCGGAGCGGGCGTTGGCGCTGAGCCGGCGCACCGGGTCGGTGCGGGCGGAGGCGCAGTCGCTGTACCGGCTGGCCGAGGTGCGGCTGCGGGTCGGGGACTTCGACGAGGCGTCCGAGTCGTTCCGCGCGGTGCTGCGGCTGACCCGGGGCGAGGGCGACCGGGTCGGGGAGGCGCACGCGCTGCGCGGCCTCGGCCAGGCCCAGTGGAGCCAGGGCCTGCTGTCAGCGGCGGGAGTGACGCTGCAACAGGCCCTGGAGATCACTGATGAGCTGGCGGACCGTTTCCTCTACGCACGGGTGGAGACGGATCTCGGGTGCGTCGAGGCGATCGGCGGCCACTGCGCGGAGGCGGCGGAACGGTTCCGGCGTGCCTGTGCCGCGTTCGGGGAGGTGGGAGCCCAGCCGTGGCGGGCCCAGGCGGGCCGGCTGCTGGCGGCGGTGCAGGGCGCGGCCGGGGAACCGGGTGGCGGTTCCGGGACGGGCGGCGCGGGAGGCCTGGGCGGTACCGGAAGCCGGGACGGCGCCGGTGGCCCGGGGGGTGCGGATGGCCCGGGGGGTGCGGATGGCCGGGGCGATGCGGGTGGCCTGGCCCGGGAAGGGCGGGCGCATCGTTCCTTCACTCCGGAGGAGCTGACCCGGCTGCTGGTCGACCCCGCGCACTGAGTCCGCGGTGACGAGCGACGTCAAGCGGCGCTGAGCGGCGTTCCGCGGCGGTAGCGGTCCGGTCGACCCGGGGGGTGTTCCGGGCGGGGTCAGCCCCAGGGCATGTCCTGGGTGCGGTCGCCCTGGTGGCCGGCGCCGCCCTGGCGCGGGGGGGCCAGCGGATTGACGACGCCCCAGGGCATGTCGTCCGCCAGAACGGTGGTGCCCGCCCCCTCCGTGGCGGCCAGCGCGCCCCCCGTTCCCACGAACACTCCTGCGAGTACCACCAGGCAGGCCGCCGCCGTCTTGGTCGTCTTCGCCGTCTTCGCCGCGTGGGTGCTACGCATCGGGAATCCCCTCTCGGTGGAGCATCTGCGCCGCTCGCTGCGGCATGAATGGAACAGTAGGGACGCCTCCTTTTCGTTCAATGTTCCGTCGATTTCATGACGCGCGCCGCCCACGAAATCGACACGATATCGAGGAGACAACGGACTCCTCTAGCTTCGTTCAGAGATTCTTCCCATGAATCACGGATGGGGCGGTAGATGGAATTCCGAGTGCTCGGGCCAGTCGAGGTACGGCGGGACGGCCGGCGGGCCGCGTTCTCCGGGGCGAAGCTTCACACCGTGCTCGCGGCGCTCCTCGTGGCCCGCGAAGAGGTGGTCTCCGACGAGCGGCTGTGCCGCCTGTTGTGGGGCTGGGCTCCCCCGGCCACCGTCAGCGCACAGCTGTACACCTACATTTCGCGCTTGCGCAAGATCCTGGGCGGCGATGTCCTCATCGACCGCAGGCCACCTGGATATGCCATGAGCATTGGAAATGCCACGCTGGATCTCTGGGAATTCGAGGGACTGGCCCGCGACGGCCGGGAGGCACTGCTTCGCCAGGACTTCGAAAAGGCCGGAAACCTGCTGCGCGACGCCCTGGCCCGGTGGAACGGCCTGCCTTTCGCCAACGCGACGGAATATCTCGCCGACGCGGAGGCGCCGCGCCTGATAGAAGCCCGGACCGTGGCCCTGGAGCACCGCATCACCGCGGACCTGGCCCTCGGCCGGCACGAGCAGATCACCGGCGAACTCACCGGCCTGGTCGCCGAGTTCCCCCTGCGCGAACGCATCCGCTGCCAGCTGATGACGGCCCTGTACCGGTCCGGACGCCAGGCGGACGCCATCCACCTCTACCACCACGGCCGCGCGGTGCTCTCCGAGGAGCTCGGCGTGAACCCCGGGGAAGGGCTCCAGTCGACCTACCGGGCCCTGCTCGACGGCACGCTGGACCGCCGCCCGCGGCCCGCTCCGGCCCTGCTCTCCGGGGCCCGGCCGGCCGGTCCGGCCGGGCCGGCGGGTTCCAGCCGCCCGGCGGTCCCGCCCGTGCCCGCGATGCTGCCGCCGGACACCGTCGACTTCACCGGCCGGGAGCGCGAGCTGGCGCTGCTCTGCCGGGCGCTCGCCCCCGAGAGACAGAGCGCCGGGCGGCCCCGGCGGGTCCTGGTGACCGGTATGGCCGGGCTCGGCAAGACGGCCCTGGCCGTCCACGCGGCACACCGCTGCCAGCGGGACTTCCCCGACGGGCAGCTGTACGCCGACCTCCGATCCCCCGACGGCACGCCGCGGCACCCCACCCGGGTCCTGCTGCACCTGCTGCGCGCGCTGGGCCCGGTGGACGACGTACCCGTCACCGCGGACCAGGAGCACCTCGTACGCCTCTACCGCGAGCGGACCAGGGGCCGGCAGCTGCTGATCGTGCTGGACAACGCCTCCGGGGCCGCCCAGCTGGGCCCGCTGCTGCCCAACACCCCGGAGCCGGCCGTGCTGGTCACCGGGCGCACGGCCCTGCCCACCGTGGCCGGGGCGCACACCGTGGCCCTCGCACCCCTGGAGGCCGGGGACGCGATGGAGCTGCTCGCCGCCGCGGCCGGACCCGACCGGGTGGCCGCCGCACCCCGCGCGGCCTCCGCGATCGTGGAGCACTGCGCCGGACTCCCCCTGGCCCTGCGGATCGTCGGGACGCGGATCGCCGCCCGGCCGCGCTGCAGCCCCGACCGGCTGGCCGGCCGGCTCGCCGATCCGGCGACCCGGCTGCGGGAGCTGCACTCCGGCGACCTGGACGTGCACACCTCGCTGCTGCCGTCCTGGCGGGCCGTGGCGCCCGAGGTGCGGGAGGTGTTCCCGGTCCTGGCGGGCCTCGGACCGCAGCCGTTCCCGGCGGCGGACGCGGCGCTCGCGCTGAACCGGTCGGAGGCGGAGGCGGAACGGCTGCTGGAGGCGCTCGCCGACGCCGCGCTGCTGGAGGTCAGCGGCGCGGACGAGCGGGGCCAGCCCTGCTACCTGTTCCACCCGCTCGTACGGCTCTTCGCGCTCTCCCTCGGCGAGGACGCGGCGGCCCCCGCCGAGCCCGCCGCCCGCGCGGAGCATAACCGGCGGCTAACTCACCGCCCCTAGCCTCGCCCTGCCCCGCAGCACGACACCCCCGGGCCGGCACCGGTCCCGGGGCCGCCGGCCCGTATCCGTACCCGTAACACCGAATGGAGTTGGACCATGACCGAGCTCCTGCCCGCTCGCGCGGACAGTGCCGTGTCCTTCCCGATGACCGAGACGCAGCAGGCGCTGATGATCGGGCGGAGCGAAGCCGTCGACCTGGGCGGTATCGGCTGCTACGGGTACTTCGAGTGGGAGCGCCCGGACCTCGATCCGGAACGCTTCGCCCGGGCCTGGCGCACGGTGGTCGCCCGCCACGACATGCTGCGCGCCATCGGCGGGCCGGACGGCACCTCCTGGGTCCCGTCCGACCCGCTCCCCTTCGACATACCGGTCATCGACCTGCGCGACCTGTCCGAGGACGCGGCGCGGGAGCGGCTGGCCGCGCTGCGCGACGAGATGAGCCACGTGGTCTTCCCCGTAGGCAGCTGGCCGCTGTTCGATCTGCGGATCATCCGGCTGGGCGGCCCGGACGGCCCCGGCCGGATCCACCTCGGCATCGACCTCCAGGTGCTGGACGCGTCCAGCGCCTTCCAGGTGCTCTTCCCCGAGCTGGTCGACCTGTACGAGAACCCGGACGCCGTGCTCCCGGAGCCCGGTATCTCCTTCCCCGAGTACGCCCGTTGGCGCGCCGACGCCCTCCCGCACACCGAGGCCTTCCGCGCCGCGCGGGAGTACTGGGTCGAGCGGATCCCCACCCTGCCGCCCGCCCCCTCGCTGCCCACGGCCGGCGCCGCGGAGGGCGGGGACGGCCACGAGGTCCGCTTCGACCGGCGCGAGCACCGCCTCTCCCCCGCCGACTGGCAGCGGTTCGCGGCGCGGGCGCACGGGGCGGGCCTGACGCCGTCGGTCCTGCTCACCGCCGCGTTCGCCGAGGTCGTCCGCTGCTGGGCCGAGGAGACGGACTTCACCCTCAACTACCCCGTGTTCCAGCGCCCCGCCGTGCACCCCGACATCACCGGCGTGCTCGGCGACTTCACCAACGCGGTGATGCTCGCCGCCGACGGTTCCGGCGCGACCTTCCTGGACCGGGCGCACGCCCTGCGCGACCAGCTCGCCCGCGACGTGGAGCACGGCTCCTTCAACGGCGTCCGCGTCCTGCGGGAGCTGACCCGGCTGCACGGCATGGGCGCCCAGGCGGGGATGCCGGTGGTCGTCACGAGTCTGCTCGACTACCCGGTGCGCAGGCCCGTGACCGACCTGGGCCGGGAGGTGTACTCGATCTCGCAGACCCCGCAGGTCTCGCTCGACGTGCAGCTGCGCGAGCTCGACGGCGAGCTGCGCATCATCTGGGACTTCGTCGACGGGGCCTTCTCGCCGGGGTTCGTCGACGCGGCCTTCGGCGTGTACGTGGACCTCGTCGGGCGGCTCACCGAGGACCCGGACAGTCTGCACACCCAGCGCTTCGACCTGATCCCGCCGGCCGAGCGCACCCTGCGGCGCAAGGTCAACGACACGGCCGGGCGGATCCCGTACACCACCCTGCACGAGCTGTTCGCCGCGCAGGCCGGGCGCACGCCCGACGCCGAGGCCGTGGTCGACGGCGGCCGCCGCCTGAGCTACGCCGAACTGGCGGCGTACGCCTGGCGGATCGGGCGCACGCTGCGCGACCACGGGGCGGCCCCCGGCGAGCTGGTGGCCGTGGTGATGGAGAAGGGCTGGGAGCAGTACGCCGCCGTCTACGGCGTCCTCGCCTCCGGCGCCGCCTACCTGCCGCTGGACCCGTCGGTGCCGCCGGAGCGGCTGCGCCGGCTGCTCGCCGAGGCCGGCGTCGACCGGATCCTCACCCAGTCGTCCCTGGAGTCCCGGGTCAGCTGGCCGCCCACGGCCCGCCGCTACCGCGTGGACCGGGACTTCGAGTCCGGCGACGCCACCCGTCCCGACACCGCGCAGACCCCGGCGGACCTCGCGTACACGATCTTCACCTCGGGCTCCACCGGCGAGCCCAAGGGCGTGATGGTCGACCACATCGGCGTGGTCAACCTGGTCCAGGACGTCGCCGCGCGCTTCGGCGTCGGGGCGCAGGACCGGCTGCTGGCCATCTCGGGGCTGCACTTCGACGCGTCGGTCTACGACGTGTTCGGGGTCCTGACCCAGGGCGGGACCGTGGTGGTCCCACCGCCGTTCGAGCACGCGGAGCCCGACGTCTGGGCCGACCTGGTGCGGGCGCAGAAGGTCACGCTGTGGAACTCGGTGCCCGTCCTGATGGAGCTGCTCGTCGGAGAGGCCGAGGTCCGCGAGCGGCGCGGCGGCGGCCGGCCGCTGGAGTCCCTGCGGCTGTCGGTGCTGTCCGGGGACTGGATCCCGCTGACCCTGCCCGACCGCCTGCGGGCGCAGAGCCCCCGGATCGAGGTCGTGGGCTCGGGCGGTCCGACGGAGACGATCTGCTGGTCGCTGTTCCAGCCGATCGGCGAGGTCGACCCGTCCTGGACGAGCATCCCGTACGGCACGCCCATCACGAACCAGCGGTACTACGTCGTCGACTCCACGGCGTACGAGCGCCCCCTCGGGGTGGTCGGCGAGATGGCCGTGGCCAGCGACGTCGGGCTCGCGCTCGGCTACTGGAACGACCCGGAGCGCACCGGCAGCCGCTTCGTGAACCTCCCCGAGACCGGGGAACGGGCCTACCTGACGGGCGACCTGGGCCGCTACCTGCCCGACGGCGCCATCGAGATCCTGGGCCGCGACGACTTCCAGGTCAAGATCCAGGGCCACCGGATCGAGCTCGGCGAGATCGAGGCCGTGCTGCGCCAGGACGCCGACGTCGAGGCGGCCGTGGTCGTGGCCCCGGCCAGCGCCCACGGGGTGCGCCGGCTGCACGCGTTCGTCGTGTCGGGCTCGGGCGCAGAGGCGGCGGGACCCGTGCTGGAGCGGCTCGCCGCGCAGCTCCCCGCGTACATGGTGCCGTCCGGGCTCACCGTGCTGGCGGAGCTGCCCCTGACCCGCAACGGCAAGGTCGACCGGCTGCGGCTGGCGGACTCCGCGGGGCGCCAGCAGTCCGCCGCGGACTCGGCGGCCGCCGACGGCGCGCCGGCCGGTACGGGCAGCCCGCTGGAGCTCGTGCTCTGCGCGGCGGTCGCCGACATCCTCGGCCTGGACCGGGTCGCGCCCGGCGACAACTTCTTCAGCCTGGGCGGCGATTCGCTCAGCGGCACCCGGCTGGCGGGCCTCCTCAAGGACCTCCTCGGGGTTCCGGTGCCCGTCAAGACCGTGTTCCAGAACCCGCTGATCTCCGAGCTCGCCGGGAAGATCGCCGCTGACGAGCAGCACGGTGCGGAGGCGGTCGCGGCCGCCGAGGCGTTCGGCGAACTGGACGCGGAGGGGCCGGACGAGGCCGCCGGGGGCGCCGTCGCCCCGTAGAGCACAGCCCGCACGGTCACCAGGACCCATCCGAGAGGGGACAGTCATGAGTCTCACCCTGCCCGCGCCCATCACCGATCCCGTGGACGAGGAGGCGCCGCCCGCCGCGGTGGCGCCGCCCGTGCCCGCAGCCGATCCCGACCTGGTCGATTTCGCCGGCCACGCCACACGGAGGCTGAGAGAGCACGATTCCGCCCTGTACGCGCTGCTGGCCCGGGAGTCGGCCCGCCAGCGCGACACCCTGATGATGGTCGCGGCGTCCAGCGTCGCCGATCCCTCCGTCCTGGCCTGCGAGGGAAGCGCCCTCGGCAACCTGACCGCCGAGGGCTACCCCGGGAACCGCTACCACGCCGGGTGCGGGGTCGCCGACGAGATCGAGCGCCTGGCGATCGAGCGGGCGTGCGCGGCCTTCGGCGCGCAGGACGCGATCGTACAGCCGCACTCCGGGTCCTCCGCGAACCTGGCCGTGATCACCGCGCTGCTCAGCCCCGGCGACAGCCTGCTCGGCCTCGACCTGGACTGCGGCGGCCACCTCACCCACGGCTCGCCCGCCTCGGTGACCGGCCGCTACTACCGGGCCCACGGCTACCGGGTGACGCCGGACGGGCTGCTCGACTACGACCAGATCCGCGAACTGGCCCTGGAGCACCGCCCGAAGCTGATCGTGTGCGGGGCGAGCGCCTACCCGCGCAGCATCGACTTCGCCCGCTTCCGGGAGATCGCCGACGAGGCCAACGCCTACCTCCTCGCCGACATCTCGCACATCGCCGGCCTGGTGGCGGCCGGGCTGCACCAGAGCCCCGTCGACCACGCCCACGTGACGACGACCAGCACCTACAAGCAGCTGTACGGCCCCCGCGGCGGCCTGATCCTGCTGGGCCGCGACGCCCGCACCTCCGGTCCGGAGCGCGGCACCCTGGCCGCGACCCTGCGCCGCGCCGTGTTCCCCTTCACCCAGGGCACGCCCGACCTGGCGTCGGTGGCGGCGAAGGCGCGGGCCCTGGACTTCGTCGCCAGCCCCGACTTCGCCGAGCTCGCCAAGCGGCTCGCCGACGGGGCGCAGGCGATCGCCGAGCGGCTCACCGACCGGGGTCTGCGCCTGGTCACCGGCGGTACCGACACCCACATGGTCCTGCTCGACCTGCGGGGCACGGGAGTCACCGGCGACGTGGCCGAACAGGCCCTGGAGTCCTGCGGGATCGTCGTCAACCGCAACCGGGTGCCCGGTGACACCACGCCCGTGCGGGTGACCGGAGGGCTGCGGCTCGGCACCAACACCCTCGCCGCCCGCGGGATGGACCGCACCGTGGCCGCCGAGTGCGCCGACCTGGTCGCGGACGTCCTGGAGGAACTGCGCGCACCCGGCGGCGTCCTGCCGGACGCGGTGCGGGACCGGGTGCGCGCCAAGGTCTCCGAGCTGTGCGCCCGCCACCCCCTGCCGGGGTACCTTCCGTGACCTTCGGCGGCTTCCCGCCCTCGGCGCTGCGCCTGTACGAGGACCTCGCGGACGACAACGACAGGGACTCCTGGCGGCTGCGCCACCGCGAACGGTACGAGCGCGACGTGCGCGGGCCGATGGACGGGCTGGCCGCTGAACTGAACACGGCCTTCGGGGCCTTCGGGCAGTGGTCCGGGCCGGGCGGAGTGCAGGTGCTCGGTCCGGTCCGCGACACCCGGATGTCGCACGACAAGTCCCCGTACAAGACCTACCAGGGCGCCTACCTGGACCTGCTGCCCTGTCTGGGCCTGTGGGTGCACCTGGACCGGCACGGGCTGTACGCCTCCGGGCGCTACTACCCGTACGCCGGCGCCGAGGTCGCCCGGTACCGCGCCGCCGTCGAGGAGGAGGGCGGCGGCGCGGAGCTGGCCGCGATCACGGCCCGGCTGGAGCGCCGGGGCTTCACCATCGGCGGCGACCGGCTCAAGTCCCGGCCCCGGGGCGTCCCGGCTGACCACCCGAGGCTGGACCTGCTGCGCCACCGCAAGATCGACGCGGGCCGCCGCTTCGGGCCGGCCGACGGCCTGCACACGGCCCGCGCCGCGGACCTCGTGAGGGAGACCTGGCTGTCGGTACGCCCCCTGCTGGACTGGGTGGCGGCCCGCGACCTCACCCCGCGCCCACGCGAACAAGGAGCTGACGAAGCGTCATGAGAACCCCGACCACCCCCCGCCCCGGCCCGGGGCCCGACATCGGTACCACGGCCCGCACGCCCCCGGCCGTCGACCTGCGCAGCGACACCGTGACCCGCCCGGGCCCCGGGATGCGGGCCGCGATGGCGGCCGCGGAGGTCGGCGACGACCTGTTCGGCGAGGACCCGACGGTGCGCGCCCTGGAGGACCGGCTCGCCGGGCTGTTCGGTTTCTCCGCCGCCCTGTTCGTGCCGTCGGGGGTGATGGCCAACCAGATCGGGCTCCAGCTGCTCGTCGGCCCGGGCGAGGAGCTGGTGTGCGACGCCGAGGCGCACATCCTGGCCCACGAGGAGGCCTCCCCGGCCCGCTACGGCGGGATCCAGACGCGGACGGTGGCGGCGGACCGGGGCGTGATCACCGCGGCCGCGCTGGCGGGGGTGATCCGGCGCGGGAACCCGTACACGCTGGGCACCCGTGCGGTGGAGGTCGAGCAGACCCACACCCGGGCCGGCGGTACCGTCCATCCGCTGGAGACGCTGCGCGCGGTGCGGGAGCTGACGGAGCGGGCCGGGGTCGCGGTCCACATGGACGGCGCCCGGATCTGGAACGCCATGGCCGCGACCGGTACTTCGGCGGCGGCGTACGGCGCGACCGCCGACTCGCTCTCCGTCTGCCTGTCGAAGGGGCTGGGCGCACCGGTCGGCTCCGTGCTGCTGCTCGCGGCCGCACAGCTGCCGCGGGCCCGCAGGCTGCGGCACGGCCTGGGCGGCGGCATGCGGCAGTCGGGCATCCTGGCGGCCGCCGGGCTGTACGCCCTGGACCACCACGTGGAGCGGCTCGCCGAGGACCACGCCCACGCGGGCCTGCTGGCGGCGGGTCTGCGCGACGCGGGGTTCACGGTGCGCCGGCCGGAGACCAACATCGTCCTCGTCGAGGCGCCCGGCGCCGAGGCGGTCGTCACACGCGCCGCACGGGAAGGAGTGCTGGTGACCGCGCCCGGACCGGACGTGATCCGGCTGGTCACCCATCTGGATGTAGGACGGGAGGCGTGTCAGCGTGCCCTGGAGGTCCTGGCCGCGGCCAGGATCGAAGTCGTCCCCGGGGTGCGGAACTTCGCACCCGCGGGGCATCTGTAAGAGCGGAAGAGAGTGAAGTAGCGCCATGAGTTTAGAAGTACGGCCCGCCACGGCGGATCTGTGGGACGACGTGCGCAAGGTGCTCCAGCCGAAGAAGAGCGCGCACACGTGCTGGTGCATGGCGTGGCGGCTGTCCACGGGCGACTACGGCCGGATGACGGCTGACGAGCGGGGCGAGCACCTGCGCGCCCTCGCGGAGAAGGCCGATCCGCCGCCCGGGGTCCTGGGCTTCGTGGGCGGCGAGGTGGCCGGCTGGTGCAACGTGGCGCCGCGCCGGCAGCTCGACCGGCTCACCGCCTCCAAGACGATCACTCCGGTGGACGACCTGCCCGTGTGGTCGGTCACCTGCTTCGTCGTGCGCAAGGAGTTCCGCGGGAAGGGGGTCGCCTCGGGCCTGTTGGAGGGGGCCGTCGAACACGCGCGCTCCCACGGCGCTCCGGCCGTGGAGGGCTATCCGGTGGACCCGGAGGGCGGCCGGGTGAATCCGACGCTCGCCTATGTCGGGACGATGGACATGTTCGAGCGGGCCGGCTTCCGCCGGGTCACTCGGACCGAGGCGAAGAGCGACAAGCGGCACCGCTGGGTCATGCGGCGCGACCTGGAGTGAGGTGTCCCGGTCGGGGCCGGGTGATCCGGCCCCGACCGGGAGGCGAGGGGTTCCCGCTGGGCGGGGACCCCTTTCCCCGTACGGTCGCACAGCACCCCGTACGGGGGCCGGCCCTCAGGGGGTGTGCGCCGCGGTGTCCCACAGCTGGGCGGGACGGCCGCAGCGCATGGCCTCCCAGGCCGCGCGCCGGTAGCAGCCGGCCACCAGGCCGTCCCGGACCAGGCCGGAGGCGCCGTGCAGGTGGACCGCGTCGCGCGTCACGTCGAGGGTGGTCTCCGCGGTGAGCGCGATCAGTCCGGCGGCCTCCCCCGGCGTGAGGCGCCCCTCGTCGAGGTCCCGGGCGGCGTCGCCCACGGCCCAGCGGACGGCGTCGAGCCGGGCCAGCAGTCCGGCGACGCGCAGCCGCGGCCCCTGGTGCTTGACGAGGGCCTGGCCGAACTGCTGCCGGCCCCGGATCCGGGAGACGACCGCGGTGAGCGCGGCCGCCGTGATCCCGGCCAGCAGGGACGCCTGGTGGACCGCCGCCCGCAGCCCCACGCGGGCGAGTGCGTGCTCGGCGGCGAGGCCGCGCAGGAGTACCGCCTGCGCCGGTATCCGGGTCTCGTCGAAGACGGCGCTGGAGACGGCGCCGCCGCCGTGGTCGCGCAGCGGGCGTACCTGGACGCCCGCCGCGGGCAGCTCGACGAGCACCACGCACGGGCCGTCGGGGCCGCTCGCCAGGACCAGCAGGGCGCCCGCCCCGACGCCCGCGGCGAACGGGCCGCCCGCGCCGGTGAGCACGACGCCGCCGGTGTCCCCGTCGGGCTTCCACGTGATGCCCGGCGGTACGGCGCCGCGCGGGTCGGGCAGCCGCCCGGGGACGGCGAGGGGCAGCTCCCCGGTCCGCACCCGGTCGAGCAGGGCGTCGGCCGACTCGGGCGCGAGCGGTCCGAGGCCGGAGACCAGGTCCAGGGCGAGCAGGGTGTCGGGCAGCGGGACGGGCTGCATGGAGTTGCCCGCCTCCTCGCAGACCATGGCGAGAACCGCCTGGCCGAGGTCGAGCCCGTCCTTCTCGATGGGCAGCGCGAACTCCCACGCGCCGACCTGCGTCAGGGCGTCCCAGGCGCCGCCGGGGGTGTCCCCGTCGACCTCCAGGCCCTGGCGCACGGTGAGCCGGAGCTGCCGGAAGAGGGAGTCCTCGTCCTCCCGCTCGCGCCAGCGCTCGGGCGCCGCCGGCGCTCCGCCGCCCGTCCCGTTCCCGTTGACCGCCTGTGGTGTCACGGCCGTACCTCCGCCCCTGAGTCGAGACGCAGCCGGGCCAGCGTCTCCAGCATCATTTCGGCGGTGCCGCCGGATATGCGCATTCCCGGGGCTTCGCGCATCGCCGAATCGAGTGGGTGTGCCACCCCGTCGACTTGGGGGTCGTCGAGGGTCATGCTGCGGTCGCCGTCGAGTTCGGCGGCCCACCAGGCCACCTCCGCGGCGAGTTCGGTGGTGTACCACTTGGCCGCGGCGGCCTCGTCCTCGTTGAGTTCCCCCCGGTCGAGGCGGGTGAGGACGCGGCGGACCAGGGTGCCCGCCGCGAGCAGCCTGGCGTTGAGCTTGGCCAGGCCGATCTGGTCGTGCTGGCCGGCCTCCAGCCGGTCGGTGTGGGCTTCCAGGCGTTCCACGGCGGCCCGGTACCAGCGCAGCGCCTTGACGTAGTAGTCCAGGCCGGTGCGCTCGAAGGCGAGCGTCTTGACGACGATCGCCCAACCCTGGCCGGTCTCGCCGACGACGTCGTCGGCGGTCACGGCCACGCCGTCCAGGGTGACCTCGTGGAAGGCGTCGTCCATGATGCCGGGGATCTGCCGGATGGTGACGCCCGGCTGGGCCAGCGGGACGAGGAACAGGCTGAAGGCGTCGTCCTCGCCGCGGGCCAGGCACAGCCCGTAGTCGGCCATCCGGGCGAAGAGCGAGTGGACCTTGGTGCCGTACAGCTTGTACCCGCCCTTCCCGTCGGAGACGGCGCGGGTGGAGAGGATGTTGAGGTCCGAGCCGGCCTGGGGTTCGCTGAACAGCACGCAGCCGAAGGCGGTGCCGGCCGCGAAGCCCGGCAGGTGGCGGGCCTTCATCGCCGGGCTGGCGACGTTGAGCAGGGTGGAGCCGACGATCTGCACGGTGAGGGTGTGCAGCAGGTCGGGCACGTCGTGCATGGCCAGTTCCTCGACCAGGACGGCGGCCGCGACCTGGCTGACACCGCGGCCCCCGTACTCCTGCGGCCACTGCGGGGCGAGCAGGCCCCGCTCCCCCAGGGCCCGGTGGACGGGTCTCGGGTCGCGGGTGCGGCGGGCCTCGGCCACGGGCGCGGAGACCAGGATGTCGTGGACGTCCTCGCGCAGGGCCCGCATGGGGGTGCGGGGCACGTCGGCTCCGCTCCGTACGAGCCCGCAGTCCGCGGGCGCACGGTAGAACTCGGTGGTGAGCACGGGCAACTCCCTAGTGCCAGGGGGTGAGCGGGGATGCGGGGGCGGTGTGGGCCCGGTCCAGCACCTCCTCGATTCCGGTGAGCAGGCCCCGCACGTCCTCGGGCGCGGCAGCGTGCCGGTTGTACTCGGCGGTGCCGCCGATCTCGCCGTCCCGTTCGACGAGGCCGACGCAGGCGAGGGCGGCGGCCGGGTCGGGGCTGTAGAGCTCCAGGTGGCGGGCGGGCGGGCCGGGCAGCTGGCCCACCTCGATGCCCGGCAGGTCCAGGGGGACGGCCGGATAGTTGTGGAGGGCGAACAGGACGTCGTACGGCGGGGGCGCGCCGTACGCGAACAGGACGTCCACGGGCAGCCGCTGGTGGCCGAGGGCGTCGGCGACGGCGGCCCGGGTGCGGTGCAGCAGCTCCCGGAAGGTGGGCCCGCCCGTCAGGTCGAGCCGGATCGGCACGACGGTGGTGAACTGCCCGACGGCGCCTTCGAGCGCGCCGGCGAACCTCCCCGCGGCCGGGGTGCCGATCACCACCGCGGTACGGCCCTCCCGGCGGGCCAGTACGACGGCCAGCGCGGCGAGCAGGGTCATGAACGGGGTGGCGCCCTCGGCCGCGCCGAGCTCCAGCCCGCGGGCGACCGACCCGCGGGCCAGGCGTACCGGCAGGTGCCCGCGCTCGAACCCGCCGGCGGCCCTGCGGGCGGGCGGGTCCGCCGCGAACACCGCGCGGCGGCGGGTGAGTTCGGCGGAGCCGTCGGGCCCGTCGAGCCAGCGGTGCTGCCAGGCCGCGTAGTCGGGGAACTGGAGTTCGGGCGGGGGGAGGCGGCCGGTGCCCTCGCGGTAGCCCGCGGCCAGGTCCGCGAGGAAGACCCCGGAGGACCAGCCGTCGAAGACCGCGAGGTGCGAGGCGAGGATCAGGACGTGCTCGTCGGGCGCGGTACGCAGCAGCCGGAACGCGCTGGTGCGGCCGCTCTCCAGGTCCAGGACGGTGGAGGCGCTCTCGGTGATCTGCAGGGCGGTGCGCGCGGCCGCCGCCTCCGCGGTGAAGCCGCTGAGGTCGGCCTCGGTGAACCGCAGGACCGGCTCCGCGTCCACCTCCAGCAGCGGCCGGCCCGCGGTGGATCCGGTCAGCCGGATCCGCAGCGCCTCGTGGCGGCGGAGCACCCCGGTGAGGGCGTCCCGCAGCCGCCGCGTGTCGAGCGGTCCCGTGAGCCGGAGCGCGTGCGAGCCGGTCGCGACGGCGGGGTGGGTGCGTTCGCGCCGCCACAGCCGGGTCTGGAGCGCGGTCGGGGGGACCGGCCCCGCGCCGGAGCGCGGGGCCGGGTGGGCGGGGACGGGCTGCCGGGCGGCCAGCATCAGCCGGGCGAGTTCGCGCTTCGCCTCGGGGAGCGCGGCGAGCGCTCCTTCGAACCCGGCCGCGGTGGCCATCAGGGACCGTCCGGGTGCTGCATGGAGCCCAGGAGGGCGGCGGCTTCCTCGTCGCTCATGTTCTCGATCTGCTCGAAGACCGCGAGCAGCCGGTCCTGTTCGCCGGCCGCCTCGGCCTTCGCACCGCGGACGAGTTCGGCCAGCGCGGCGACGGTCGGGTGGCCGAAGAAGTCGGCGAGGGCGATGTCGATGCCGAAGAGGGCGCGGACCCGGGAGACCACGATGGTCGCCTGGAGGGAGCTGCCGCCCAGGGCGAAGAAGTCGCCCTCCACGTCCGGGTTCTGCCACTCCAGCAGCGGGGTGAGGATGTCCCGGCAGATCTGCTCCTCGATGGCGTCGCGCGGCGCGGTCCCGCCGGTTCCGGTCTGGTCGGCCGGCAGGGGCAGGGCGGCCGTGTCGACCTTGCCGTGCGGGGTGAGGGGCAGCTCGGCCAGGACGACGACGACCGGCACCATGTAGCCCGGCAGCCGCACGGCCGTGTAGGCGCGCAGGCCCTCGGCGTCGGCGACCTCGGAGGCGTAGGAGCCCACCTGCTCGACGGTGACGTAGGCGGTCAGCATGCGCTCGCCGCCCGCCGCGGGCTGGGCCACGACGACGGCCTGCTGGACGGAGGGGTGCCCGGTGAGGACGGACTCCACCTCGCCCGGCTCGATGCGGTGGCCGCGGACCTTGAGCTGGCGGTCGGTGCGGCCGAGGAAGTCCAGGTTCCCGCCGGGCAGCCAGCGCACCAGGTCGCCGGTCCGGTAGAGCCGGGCGGTCTCGGGTCCGTCGGCGTACGGGTTGTCGGCGAAGCGGTCGGCGGTCAGGTCGGGGCGGCCCAGGTAGCCGCGGGCGACGCCGGGCCCGGCCACGCACAGTTCGCCGGGCACGCCGGGCGGGACGGGGCGCAGCCGCTCGTCGAGCACGAAGGCCTGGTGGCCCGGCATGGGGCGGCCGATCGGCGGGTTGCGGTCGTAGCTGCCGGTGCAGTCCATGAGGGTGACGGCGACGGTGGCCTCGGTGGGGCCGTAGCCGTTGACGAACCGGCGTTCGCCGGCGGTCCACTCGGCGACCAGGCGGCCGGGGAAGGCCTCGCCGCCGACCGAGACCAGGCGCAGGTCGGGCAGGGCCGCCTGGTCGAGGAGCGGCAGCAGGGCGGGCGGGAGTTCGGCGACGGTCACCGCGTCCTCGCGCATCCGGGCCTGGAGCAGGGCCGGGTCGCGGCGCTCGTCGTCGGTGGCGATGACGAGCGAGCCGCCGGCGAGGAGGGTGGTGAAGAGCTCGAAGACCGAGACGTCGAAGGTGAGCGGCGCGAACTGCAGGACCCGGTCCTCGGCCCGGACCTCGTAGGCCTTGGCGATGGTCCGGGAGAAGTGGGTGACCGAGCGGTGCTCGATCATCACCCCCTTCGGGGTGCCGCTGCTGCCCGAGGTGTAGAGGACGTACGCCAGGTCGCCGGGGGTGGCGCTCGGCGCGAGGGACGGGACCTCGCGGACGGGCGCGGCCGTGCCGGTGTTCACCAGCTCCAGCGGTACGGGCAGTTCCGCGGAGCCGTCGACGAGGGCGTGCCGGACCTTGGCGTCGGCCAGGACCGTACGGGTCCGCTCGACCGGGGCGGACGGGTCGACCGGGATGTAGTGGGCGCCCGCCTTGAGCACGCCGAGCACGCCGGCGACGGCGGCCGGGCCGCGGGCGACGCAGACGGCGACCGGGTCGCCGTGCCGGACGCCGCGGTCGCGCAGCCGGTGGGCGATGGCCTCGGACCAGCGGTCGAGGGCCGCGTAGTCCAGCCGGACGGAGCCGAAGCGGACGGCTTCGGCGTCGGGGTGGATGGTGGCGCGCTCGCGGAACGCGCGGTCCAGGGTCGTCGTCCAGGCCGTCTCGTCGAGGGGGCCGCCGCGGGACAGCTCGCGGGCGTGCCGGGAGGCGGCGGGCTCCTCGACCAGGCTGATGTCGCCGACCTGGAGTTCGGGGTTCTCGGCGACCTGCTCCAGGACCTGCTGGAAGGCGGCGAGGAGGGCGCTGGCGGTGCCGTGCCGGTAGAGGCTGGTGTTGTACTCGAGGGAGAGTTCCAGTCCGTCGTTCTCGCCGACCAGGAAGCTCATGTCGAACTTGGCGGCGCCGTCGTGCAGTTGGTCCATGGTGAAGTCGACGTCGGCGGCCTGTGCGCGGTGGGTGCCCCACCGGCCCAGCGAGGTGAACTCGATCTGGAAGAGCGGGTGCCGCAGCGGGTCGCGGACGGGGCGGACGGCCTCCACGACCTGCTCGAAGGGCAGTTCGCTGTTGGTGAAGGAGTCCATCACCGAGGCGGCAGTGCGGGCGACGAGCTCGCGGAAGGTGAGCTGGTCGGTGACCTCCGTCCGCAGGGTGATCATCTGGACGAAGCAGCCGATGACCTGTTCGAGGTCGGGGTGCGGGCGGGAGGCGCTGGCCGTGCCGACGACGACGTCCTCGGTCCGGGTCCAGTGCCGCATCAGCGCGTTGAAGCCGGCCAGCAGGGTCGTGAAGACGGTGGTGTTGTTGGCGTCGGCGAGTTCGGTGAGCCGGTCCAGCAGTTCCTGGTCCAGGTTCAGCTTCAGGCCGCGGCCGTCGCCGCGGGTCTCCGGGCCGCGCGCGTGGTCGGGCATGACCTCGGTGGCGACGGCGCCGGCGAGGATCTGGCGCCATTTGCCGGCGAGCGCCCGGCCGTGCTCGTCGTGCTCCAGCTTGGCCCGCTGCCAGGCCGCGAAGTCGGCGTACTCCACGGCGAGCGGCGGGGCCTCGGGGCGCTGTCCGGCGGCCGCCGCGGCGTAGCTGGCGGTCAGCTCCTCGGTGAAGATCCGGGTCGAGCCGGGGTCCCAGGCGACGTGGTGGACGACCCAGAGCAGGACGTGCCGGTCCTCGGCGAGCCGGACCAGGTGGGCGCGGACGGGCGGGGCGGCGGCCAGGTCGAAGGGGGCGGAGGCGCAGGAGGAGGTGAGTTCGGCGAGTTCGCGGTCCGCGTCCTCGCTGCCGGCCAGGTCGGTGCTCTGGACTCCGAGCACGAAGGAGGGGACGGGTTCCTGCCACGGGACCCCGTCGATCTCGACGAGTTTGCTGTGCAGCACCTGGTGGCGGGCGACGACGGCGTTCAGCGCCTCGTGCAGGGCGGCCCGGTCCAGCGGTCCGCCCAGCTGTATCGCCAGGGCTATGTTGTTGCGGGCCTTGCCCGCGCCGAGCTTGTCGACGAACCACATCTGCTCCTGCTGGAAGGAGGAGCGGGACCGCGGTCCGTGGTCGGCGCGCTGGAGTTCGATGCGGCGGCCGACGCCGGCCGTCATCTGGTTGCGCATCCGGCCCAGCAGCCGGGAGCGCTGTCCCTGGGGCAGCCGGCCGAGCCGTTCGGCGAGATCAGACATGGGTTCCTCCGTTGCGGTGCAGATCGGCCAGCAGGGCGGCCAGCCGGTCGGGCAGGTGCTTGGCGAAGTAGTGGCGGCCGCCGGGGATCACGGCGAGCCGCAGGTCGGACGCGTACCGGCCCCAGGCGCGGTAGCCCTCCTCGTACCCCTCGGTCGCGTCGTCGGCGTCGCCGATGATGCAGGTGAGCGGGGTGGTCAGGGGCCGGTCGTAGCCGTCGGGGGTGCGGGCGAAGAAGCGGGCGGCCTCGGTCATGTCGTGCCGGACCATGCGCAGGACGGCGGTGAGGTCGCTGTCGTCGAGGACGCCGTCGAAGCCGTCCATGGTGGTCAGATAGGCGACGAGGTCGTCGTCTCCGGAGACGCGCTCCATCTCCAGGGCGTACTCGGGGTCCTCCTCGGGCAGGGCCGCGGCGAGGTCCAGGGCGACCGGTCGCTGCCCGAGGCGCTCCAGTACGTGGGTGGTCTCCAGCGCGGTGACGACTCCGGCGCAGTGGCCGTAGACGGCGTAGGGGCCGCGGACGGTGCGGGCGATCTCCGCGGCGGCGAGTTCCGCGAAGTCGGGGACCGGCAGCATCGGGCCGGGGCGCAGCGGGTCGTGCCCCGGCGGGGAGACCGCGAGGAGCTCGATGTGCGGCGGGAGCTGGGCGGCCAGCGGCTGGTAGGCGATGGCGTCGCCGCCCCCGTGCGGGAAGCACACCAGGGTCAGGGTGGTGGTCCCGGCGGGCCGCTCCGGGGTGAGCCGGTGCAGCAGCCGGTGCTGTGCGGCGCCGGCGGCGCTGCCGGCGAGTTCGGCGGCCCGGGCGGCGAGCCCGGCCGGGGTGGGGTTGCTGAACAGGTCGACGACGCGCAGGGCGGCGGCTGCGCCGTCCGGCAGGGCGGTGGCGACGGCGCGGACGGCGCGGACGGCCGCGAAGGAGTCTCCGCCGAGGGCGAAGAAGTCGTCGCCGGGGGCGACCTCGGCCACGCCGAGCACCTCGGCCCACACGGCGGCGATCCGCAGCGCCGCCGGGTCGGCGTCCGCGTCCGGCCGGGCGGCGGGGCCGCGGGCCGGCTGCGGTCCGCCGGCCCGCGGGTCGGGCAGGGCGCCGCGGTCCACCTTGCCGTTGGGGCTGAGCGGCAGCCGCTCCAGGAGCACCAGGTCGGACGGGACGCAGTGCGGGGGCAGGACGGCGGCGAGCGCGGTGCGCAGGGCCGCCGGGTCCGGGGCGGCGCCGTCCTCGGGGACGACGTAGCCGGTCAGGCGGGCGGAACCGGCCGCCTGGCGGGCGGCCACCACGGCCTCGCGGACTCCGGGGAGGTCGCGCAGAGCGCTCTCCACCTCGCCGGGCTCGATGCGCAGCCCGTTCAGCTTGATCCGGAAGTCGGTGCGGCCGAGGAGTTCGATGGTGCCGTCCGGGCCGTAGCGGGCCAGGTCGCCGGTGCGGTAGAGCCGCTCGGTGCGGCCGGGCTCCAGTTCGACGTCGGCGAACTTCTCCCGGGTCAGGTCGGGGCGTCCCAGGTAGCCGCGGGCCAGCCCGACGCCGCCGAGGTGGAGTTCGCCGGGGACGCCGACGGGGACGAGGCGGTCGTGCGGGTCGAGGATGAAGGCGAGCTGGTTGGCCATGGGCCGCCCGTACGGGAGCTTCGTCCAGGCGGGGTCGACGCGGCCGACCGGGAACTCCACCGAGTGGATGGACGCCTCGGTCGCCCCGCCCAGGGCCACGAACGACAGCTCCGGCGCGAAGGCGCGGATCCGGTCCGGCTGGGTGACGGGGATCCAGTCGCCGCCGAGGAACGCGGTGCGCAGCCGCGGCAGCCGGGGGCCGTTCGCGTGTTCCAGCTGGTCGGCGAGGAGGCCGAGGAGCGCGGGGGCGGAGTTCCAGACGGTGACCCCGTGGCGGTCGACGAGGTCGGCCCAGTGGGCCGGGTCCTTGGCGGCGGCCGGGTCGGGCAGGACGAGCGTGCCGCCGGCCGCGAGGATGCCGAGGGTCTCGTAGACGCTCATGTCGAAGCTCGGCGAGGAGAGGGCGAGGACGGAGTCGCCGGGGCCGATGCCGTGGGAGCGGTTCAGGTCGAGCAGGTTGTTGACCACGCCGCGGTGTTCCAGGGCGATGCCCTTGGGGGTGCCCGTGGAGCCCGAGGTGAAGATGACGTACGCGAGGTCGCGGGCGGTCACGGGCACGGCCGGACGGGTCGCGGGCAGCTCGGCGAGGGCCGCCCGGTCGGTGTCCAGGAGCACCTGTGCGGTGCCGTCGGGCACGGGCAGCCGGCCGATCAGTTCGGAGTCGGAGACGACCAGCGGCGGGGCGGCGTCGCGCAGCAGCAGCGCCAGGCGCTCGGCCGGGTAGTCCGGGTCCAGCGGCACGTAGGCGCCGCCGGCCTTGAGGACGGCGAGGATCGCGGTGACCAGCGCGGGGCCCCGGCGCAGGCACAGGGCCACGGTCCGGTCGGGTCCCGCGCCGGCTTCGACGAGGCGGTGCGCGAGCCGGTTGGCCCGCTCCTCCAGCTCCCGGTAGGTGACGCTCCAGCCGCCGAGGCCGCCCAGGACCACGGCGGGCGCGTCGGGCCGCCGGTCGGCGTGCTGCTCGAAGAGCTGGTGCAGGCAGGCGTCCTGGGGGAAGGGGGCGCGCGTGGCGTTCCAGTCGTCCAGGGCGGCGCGGCGCTCGCCGTCGGTCAGCAGCGGCAGGGCGGACAGCGGGAGTTCGGGGCGGGAGACGGCCCCGTCGAGGGTGGTGAGGAAGTGGCCGAGCAGCCGGTCCACGGTCGGGGCGTCGAACAGGTCGGTGGGGTACTCGACGAGGGCGCGGACGGCGGTGCCGGTGTCGTGCACGCTGATCATGAGGTCGTACTTGGTGGCGTGCGAGGAGAAGTCGATCGGCTCGGTGGCGAGACCCGCCAGGCCCGGCGCCGTGTCCGGGGTCTCGTCGAGGAGGAACATCACGGAGGTGAGCGGCGGCCGGCTGGGGTCCCGGGGCAGCGCGAGCGCGTCGACGATGAGGTCGAAGGGGAGCTCCTGGTGCGCGTACGCCTGGAGGGTGGTGCGGCGGGTGGCCCGGACCAGCTCGGCGAAGCCGGGGTCGCCGCCGGTTCTGATGCGCAGCGGCAGGGTGTTGACGAAGAAGCCGACGAGGTCGCCGAAGGCCGGGTGGTCGCGTCCGGAGACGGACGTGCCGACGACGATGTCCTCCTGGCCGGTCCAGCGGCGCAGGGTGGCGGCGAAGCCGGCCAGCATCGTCATGTAGAGGGTGGCGCCCTCGGACTTGCCGAACTCCCGGAGTCTGGCGATGAGCTGGGGCGGCAGGTCGATGTAGCGGGAGGCTCCGGCGTGTCCGAAGACGGGCGGCCGGGGCCGGTCGGTGGGCAGGTCGACGGGCGCGGCGCCGCCGAGCTCCTCCTGCCAGAAGGCCGTGAGCTGCTCCAGCCGGTCGCCGCTGATCCGGCGCCGCTGCCAGGCGGCGAAGTCCGCGTACTGGAGGGCGAGCGGGGCGAGCCGCTCGGCGGCGGCGCCGGTGCGGGCCGCGTAGGCGCGCTCCAGTTCGGTGTAGAGGAGCCGCATCGACCAGCCGTCGGTGACGATGTGGTGGAGGTTGAGGACGAGGACGTGGTCGTCGTCGGCGAGCCGGCCCAGCCGGGCGCGCAGCGGCACGGCGCCGGCCAGGTCGAAGGGGGCGCCGGCGTCCGCTGCGTAGAACGGCCGGACGTCCTCCTCGCCGGGCAGTTCGATCACCGGCAGGGGCAGCCGGAACCCGTCGATCACCCGGGGCACGGCCTCGGAGGCGCCCTCCCGGTAGGTGTAGACGGTGCGCAGCACCTCGTGGCGGTCCACGATCTCCTGGAGCGCCGCGTGCAGGGCGGGCAGGTCCAGGGGGCCGCGGATGCGGGTGGCGACGGGCACGTTGTACGCGGGACTGCCGGGCTGGAGCTGGTCGATGAACCACAGCCGGCGCTGGGCGAAGGAGAGCACCGGCGGTTCGGCGGGGTCACGGGGGGCCGGCTCGGGGTCCTCGCGTACGGCGGCGCGCCCGCCGTTGCGGCCCGAGAGGGCCTGGAACAGTGCCCGGCGGGACTTCGGCAGTGCGGCTATGCGTTCGGCGAGGGACTCGCTCACCTTGAGCCTCCGTGCGTCTTCGGGAGTCGGGAGAGGAATACGGCGAGGGCGCCGCGGATCGCGGCGCGGCGGTGCGGGTGCGGCGGTACGGGTGCGGCGGTACGGGTGCGGCGGTGCGTGCGGGGTGTACGGCCATACCGGTGGGTGCGGGCGTACGTCACACGGGTCGCGGGGCGGCCGGACGGTACGGGCGCACGCGGTACGGGTGCGGTCCGGGTGCGTTGTCCGGGCGGCGGCCGCGTGGCCGCGGGGTGGTGCGCGGAGCAGTGCGGAGCGGGTGCCGTTCGGCCGGCACCCACTCCCGCACCCCCGGGGTGCCGCTCAGGCAGTGATCTTCGATTCGGCCGCGGCCGGACTGGCTTCCCCGGCGTCGTCGCCGCCGGGCATCTCCTTGATCTTGGAGACCGGTCCGCCCAGCAGCGTCAGTCCGCCGACGATGGTGACGGCGCCGGCCACCGCGAGGCCGGCCGTCAGGCCCACCGCCTCGCCGAGGGCGCCGCCGGCGAAGTAGCCCAGCGACAGGGCGCCGTACACCGCCGAGAGGGCGGTGCCGCTGACGCGGCCCATCTGCTCGTTCGGGGTGACCCCCTGCACGAGGCTGAGCACGTGGATGTCGAACATCGGGGAGACGAAGCCGATGACGGCCTGGACCACGATCAGTCCGACGAAGCCGCCGACGGCGCCGCCCGTCGGGACGAGGATGTAACCGATGCCCAGGACGACCGCGGTCAGCACGAGGACGCGGCCGACGGTCAGGACCTTGGCGACCTGCTCGGAGAGGACCGCGCCGACGATGACGAAGACCGACATGACGGCGAAGGCGATGCCGACCTGGCCGGGGCTCAGGTCGAGCACCTTGTAGGCGTAGACGATCAGCAGGGCGTCGCCCATGGCGGCGCCGAGGTTGACCACGACGTTGGCGGTGAACAGGCCGCGCAGCACCGGGTTCCCGAACAGGGTCCGCATGCCCTCCTTCATCTCCGCCTTGGCGGAGGCCTTCCGCTCCTCGGTCCGCTCGCGGACGTCGCGGTGGCGGATGACGAGCAGGGCGATCAGCGAGATCAGGAAGGTGAACGCGTCGGCGGTGATGGCGCGCGCGGCGCCGAGCATCTGGATGAGCGCACCGCCGGCGCCCGCGCCGACCGCTTCGGCGACGCTGCGGCTGATCTGGAGCTTGGTATTGCCCTCGATGAGGTTCTCGGTACCGATGAGCTGGGGGAGCCAGGACTGGTACGAGACTTCGAAGAAGGTGGTGAGGCAGCCGGTGACCGCCGCCACGATGTAGATGTGGACCATGCTGACGGAGTCGAGGGCGAACGCCAGCGGGATCGTGCCCAGGGCCAGGAAGCGGCCCAGGTCGGCGACGATCATGACGGTGCGCCTCGACACCCGGTCGGCCACCAGCCCCGCGAGCGGGGCGAGCAGCAGGAAGGGGAGGAAGCGCAGCGCGCCCAGCACGCCGACCTCGAAGGCTCCCCCGTCGAGGATCACGACCGCGAGGGTCGGGAGCGCGAGGAGGGAGATCTTGTCGCCGAAATTACTGACGGTCTGCCCGAACCACAGGCGATTGAAATCGGAATGCCGACCGAGTGCCATGTCGACGCCCTTTTCTGATTGGGTACGGAATTGTCGGACGGCACTGACGCTATGGACCCCGAGTTAGCGTCCGGTTATGAATCCGCGGACTATAGGCCTTTTGTAGACAGGCTGTGAGTTCCGCTGGAGAAACGGGCGATGTCGGCGCTCTCGCGGGCGAGGGCGACGGTGACGGCGGGGGTCGGGGGCGCGGCCGAGGGGAACGGCTCGACGTTCACGCCGGCCCCTGCGCGACCCCGCGACCAGGTGCCGACGGCCAGACCGTCGACCAGGACGGTGGCCCGGATCTGCCCGCCGCCGGGCCAGACCCGGCGTTCCTCCGCGGCGGGGACGGACAGGTCCCGGCTGCGGTAGCCGACGAGGTAGTTGTCGTACGCCGGCAGCAGCCGTACGTCCGGTGCCGCGGGGTCGGGCGATGTGGCGGGAGCTCCGTCCCTGCCCTCCCGTACGGCGGCCCAGGCCGCCTTGCCGGCCGTGGTCCTGAGCCCGGACCAGTGGATGAAGTCCAGTGCGTCGCTGGGGCCGTGGGCGAGGCGGTAGCGGCGGGCGAGCTCGCGCGCGGCGGCCGCTCCGGTGAAGGGCGGGGGCCCGCCGGCGGGCAGCCAGTCGTCGAGGAGGACGAAGGTGGCCTCGCCGTCGCGCTGCGGCCCGTGGCAGATCCGGCCGGCCAGCGCCGCGCGGCGGATCAGGTGGAAGGCGGACTGGCCCTTGGGCTCGACCCCCAGGGTGGTGAGCCGGTCGGTGAGCTGGGCGCGGGTCAGCGGCCCCTCGCCGTCGATCGCGTCGGCGATGAGCCGTTCGGAGCGCTCGCACAGGACTTGGTCCAGGCCGAGTTCGCGCAGCCGCCGCGCCGCGAGGGCGAGGTACACCGGCCCGAACAGGGCGAGCAGCCAGCGGGCGTCGGCGGCGGGCACCAGTTGGAGGGTGCCGCGCATGAACCAGCCGCGGACCGCCGTGCGTTCGGTGTCGATGGCCCGCCGCACCGCGTCCAGGGTCAGTCCGCGGGACCGGACCCGCAGCCCGAGCTCCGCCGCGGGCAGGTCCTGGGCCTGGACGGCCAGCACCCGGTCGAGGACGGCGGCGACGGAGTCCTCCCGGACCCCGCCCCCGATCGCCTGTGCGCGTGCCCTGAGCAGCCGGTCGGTCGTGCGTCGTTCCACGGTTCCAGTCTTTCAGCCGAGCAGCCGCAGCCGCGTCTCGTCGCGGGCCGCCACGCATCCGACGGCTCCGTCACCGCCCCAGTCCACCAGGTGCCAGCCCCGCCAGCGGGGCGGCTCCTGCCCATACACGGGAAGGTCGAGGCGGGCCGCCTCGTCCAGCGTGCCCGCCCCGACCTTGACCAGGGACTCCTTTCGCACCCACTGGCGCAGGAAGGCGCGCCGCGGGTCCCCGGCCGCCCGCAGGGCGTCCAGTTCCCTCTCCGTACAGGCCAGTGCGGCCGTCCGCCAGTCCAGCGGGCGGCCGTCCACGGCCTCCAGGTCCACGCCGACCGGGCCGGGCGCCGCCGCGGCCGCGACCCAGCCCCGGGTGTGCGCGAGGCTGACGCCGGTGCCGGGGGCCTCGGCCAGGCTCGGCCTGCCGTGCGGCCGCGTGCACCTCCCGCAGCTCTGGACGACGGTGAGGCTCCGCGCCGGACGGCCCAGGAGCCGCCCGGCGCAGAGCCGGACCAGGGCGTGGGCGGCCAGGAAGTCGTCCCGGTCACCCGCCGACCGCAGGGCGCCGGCCCGGTCCAGTTCGGTACGGGTCAGCAGCTCCCGTACGTCCCCGGCCGCGGCCAGCACCGCTGCGGTCGGCCCCGCCAGTGCCAGACCGGCCATCAGCGCCGGCGGCGCAGCACCGCGTAGTAGCCGGGCAGGCGCAGCGCGTCCGAGTCCGACTGCGGGTCGATGGCGTGCAGTTCTATCGCCTCGTCCTCGACGATCTCCCACGCGTCGGCGCCGAACGCCTCGGCGAGCTCGGGCCGGGTGAAGCGGTGCGAGTGCCGCACGCCGGCCGCTTCCAGCGGTCCGACGAGGTCCTCGGCGCGGCCGCGCTTGCCGCCGACGAACCCGAGGTAGCCGAAGGAGTTGCTGGAGTAGTCGGGCTCGTGGACGATCAGCGTCCCCTCGCTGCCCAGCAGGCGGCCGGCGATGTCGGCGAGCCGGGCCCGGGCCTCGCCGTCCAGGACGTGGAAGACGCCGCGGACGAAGATGTTG
Organism: Streptomyces sp. NPDC058619; assembly: GCF_042717785.1. NCBI lineage: Bacteria > Bacillati > Actinomycetota > Actinomycetes > Kitasatosporales > Streptomycetaceae > Streptomyces > Streptomyces sp. NPDC058619. The sequence goes on along the minus strand of NZ_JBHXQN010000010.1, from coordinate 120,064 downwards.
TACGGCCCCTCCCCCAGAACGGCCGCCTGGTCGGCGTCGGTCATGTCGATCGCCAGGTAGTCGACGTTGTCGACGCCCTTCGCCTCGCGCTTCGCGTGGTCGATGGCGCTGGCGGAGACGTCGACGCCGATGACCGAGGGGTAGTGCGGGGCGAGTTCGCGGCTGTAGCGGCCGTTGCCGCAGCCGAGGTCGATGACCGGCAGGCCGGACCGGAAGTGGTTCTGCGCCTGGCCGAGCAGCCAGTGGAACTCCTCGCCGCTGTCGGCGTCCCAGATGACGTCGCCGCCCCGGCCGGTGCGCTGGATGCCGGCCCAGTAGCGCTCCCAGGCGTCGCCCGTGTCGCGCTCCTCGGCCTTGCCCGGGGCGGCGCTCTCGTCGCCGGGCGGCGGCGAGTGGCGCTCCCACGCCTCGTCCTCGGCGAGCGCCTCCAGCAGCGCGGTGAACTCCTCGAACATGGAGTCGATTAGCCCGTCGGGGTAGACGGCCGGCAGGAAGTCCCAGTTGAAGGTCAGCCCGTCGGGCTTCTCGAAGACCTGGAAGTCCAGGGAGACCTGCGGGGTCTGGGAGATCCCGTAGACGGGCGCGCCCAGTTCGGTCTCCTCGTACTGCGGCGGGTGGCCGGCCAGGCTGGTCATCACCACGGGCATGGCGGGGGCGAGGGAGCCGCGCAGTTTGGTGAGCTCGCGCAGGACCTGTACGCCGCTGAAGTAGCGGTGTTCCAGGTCGGCCCAGAGCCGGCGCTGGACGGCCTGGGCCCGCCCGGCGAAGGTGCTGTCCTGCTGTTCGACGGCGAGCAGCAGCGTGGTGGTGGTGTCCGCGAGCAGCGCGTTGACCTGCGGGTGCAGCGGAAGCCGGTTGAAGAGGGGGAAGTTGATGGTGAAGCGGGCCTGGCCGGACGCCGTGCCCAGGATCTCGGCGTACGCGGCGGCCAGCACCCCGGAGGGGGTCACCTCGCGGGCGTGTGCCCGCTCCTGGATCCGGGTCCACAGGGCGGGGGCGACGACGTGGCTGCGCCGTTCGAAGCGGACGGGCAGCTCGGGGGCGTCGGCCGGCCGCTCCGGCAGGGCCGGGGCGGGCGGCAGCGTCGCGAGGCGGTCGCGCCAGTACCACTCGGAGCGGCGGTAGAGCTCGCTGTCCCGCAGCGAGTTCCCGACCGCCAGGACGTAGTCGCGGAACGTCAGCTCCAGCGGGGCCAGTTCGGCGCCGGGCTCCACGTAGTAGGTGACCAGGTCCGGAATGAGGACCTGGAAGTAGCTCCAGGCGTCGGCCACCAGGAAGTCCAGCGAGAGGTGGATCCGGGCCCGGCCGCCGCCGAGCAGACTGATCCGTACGTCGAACAGCGGCCAGCTGTCGGCGTCCAGCACTTGGTGGGACAACCGCTCCCGCAGGGACGCCAGTTCCTCGTGGCGGGACTCCTCGTCGAGCCCGCCGAAGTCGGTGACGGGGATCTCGTAGGCCGGGATCTCCTCGAAGACCTGCTGGGTTCCGTCGGGCAGGACCCGGGTGCGCAGCGCGTCGTGGCGTTCGACGAGCCGGCGCCAGGCGCCCTCGAAGCGGGCGACGTCGAGCTGCTCGCTCTCCCACTCGAAGTAGCCGTGGCAGCCGACGTTGCCGAGCTCGACGAGTCCGCCGCGCCCGATCCACAGTGCCTGCTGGCTCTCGGTGAGCGGGAACGGCTCGAAGCGTCCCGCCGGGTCGGGGACGATCGCCGGGAGTCCGCCGAACGAGCCTCGGGCGCCGGAGCGTTCGGTGGTGACGAGGGTGGCGAGTTCGGCGACGGTCGGGTAGGTGGACAGGTCGGAGAGGCTCAGCTCGACGCTGTAGCGGCGGCGGATCTCGTCGATCAGCTGGAAGGCGAGCAGGGAGTGTCCGCCCAGCTCGAAGAAGTTGTCGTGGATGCCGACGCCGTCGGTGCGGAACGCCTCGGCCCACAGGCGGGTGAGGCCGTCCTCGACCTCGTTGCGGGGGGCCTCGTACCCGGCGCCCACGCCGTCGCGGCCCTCCGGGGGCTCGGGCAGGCTGCGCCGGTCGAGCTTGCCGTTGGGCAGGCGCGGGAGGGCCGGCAGGACGACGACGGAGGCCGGGACCATGTAGTAGGGCAGGGTGCGGGCGACGTCCGCGCGCACCGCGGCCGGGTCGGGCGCGGCCGCGCCGTCCGCCGACACGTAGGCGACGAGGCGCTTGTCGCCCGGGCCGCGCTCCTGGGTGACGACGACGGCCTCGGCGATCCCGTCGAGGCGGGCGATGTGCGTCTCCACCTCACCGAGTTCGACGCGGAAGCCGCGGATCTTCACCTGGGAGTCGGAGCGGCCGAGCAGTTCCACGGCCCCGTCCTCGCGGCGCCGCGCGAGGTCGCCCGTGTCGTAGAGCACCGGGTGCGGGTCGTCGGCGAGGAAGTTGGGGTGGAACTTGGCGGCGGTGAGCTCGGGGCGGCCGTGGTAGCCGGCCGCGACGCCGGCGCCGGAGACGTGCAGTCGGCCGACCTCGCCCTCGGGCACCGGGGCGCCGTCCTCGTCCAGGAGGTGGACGCGGAGGTTGGCGATGGGCACGCCGACGGGGACCTGGCGGGTGGCCCGCACCTCGTCGGGGGTGGCCTGGCTGGTGAAGTCGGTGCCGGCCCCGAGGTCGAGGCAGGACAGCACGTTGGTGGTCTCGGTGGTGCCGTACGTCATGACGACCCGGAAGGGGGTCTCGACGGGCGGCCAGCTGTGGACCCGCTCGGCCGTGGTCACCAGGATCCGAAGCGCCGTGTCCGCGGGCCACTCCAGACCCCAGGCGGGCTCGGCGAGGGCGGCCACCAGCATGGTGTGGGTGATGCCCTCGCCCACCAGCCAGTCGCGGATCTGCTCCGGGGTCTGTGCCTGACCGGCCTCCGGGATGTGGATCGCGGCGCCGGCCGGCAGGTAGGCGAGCCACTCCATGATCTGGACGGCGAAGCCGGGCGTGGACATCCAGGAGGCGCGGTCGCCCTCCCGGACCCCGTACGCCCGCCGGGTCCAGTGCACGAGGTTGGTGAGCGCGCCGTGGCGTTCCAGGACCGCCTTGGGGGTGCCGGTGGAGCCGGAGGTGTAGATGAGGTGGCTGACGGTGTCCGGCCCGGTCACGACCCCGGGAGCGGTGTCGGGCAGGCCCTGGCCGGCGGCGAACACCTCGGCCTGCGGCACGTCCTGCGGTATCCGGCGGCCGAGCTCGGCCGGGGTGAGGACCAGCAGCGGCGCGGCGTCCGCGATCATCGCGGCGAGCCGGTCGTCGGGGTTGACGGGGTCGAGGGCGACGACCGCGGCGCCCGACTTGAGGACGGCGAGGGAGCCGATGACGTACTCGGCGCCGCGCGGGTAGCAGAGCCCGACCCGTTCGCCGGCGGCGGCGCCGCGGGCGATCAGGGCGTGGGCCAGCCGGTTGGTGACGGCCTCCAGTTCGGCGTACGTCCAGGAGCGGTCGCCCTGCGCGAGGGCCGTGGCCCGGGGGGTGCGGGCGGCCTGCTCGGCGAGCAGCTCGGGGTATCCGGTGGCGGGGAACGCCGTGTCGGAACGGTTGAAGTCGACGAGTGCGGTGGTCACAGTGCGGGCCCTTTCTTACTTCGCGAAGGCTCGGCTGCGCAGCAGCCGCACGGGGAGACTGTTGATCCCCCAGGTGAAGTTGGACGAGTTGAAGGTGGCGGGTCCGGTCAGCTCGAAGCCATCCAGGACGGTGAGCATCTCGGTGAGCAGCGCCCCGAGTTCGAAGCGGGCCAGGCGGGCGCCGAGGCACAGGTGGCGGCCGTGGCCGAAGGCGACGTGCCGGTTGGGCCGGCGGTCGACGCGGAAGGCGTGCGGGTCGGCGAAGAGGTCCTCGTCCCGGTTGGCCGAGACGTTCCAGAGGGTGACCCGGTCGCCCTCGGCGATGCGGGTCCCGTTGATCTCGGTGTCGCGTACGGCGGTGCGCAGGGCGTGCACGCCGGGGGTGGTCCAGCGCAAGATCTCCTCGACGGCCGGGGCGACGCCCTCGGGCCCCAGGCCCCGCAGCAGCCGCCACTGGTCGGGGTGCTCGGCGAACATGTGCACGGCGCCGGCGGCCGAGTAGCGGGTGGTCTCGTTGGCGCCGGAGAGGACGCCGTTGAGGTTGAAGACGATCTCCTCGTCGCTGAGCGGCCGTTCGGTGCCGTCGCCCTCGTCGACGAGGGTGTCGTGGGCGATCTGGCTGACCAGGTCGTCGCCGGGGCGCACGCGCCGTTCGGCCAGCAGCTCGATGAAGTAGAGGAAGATCTCCGAGTGCGCGTTGGTGCGGACCGCCTCGTCCGGCGAGTCGAAGGCGCCGGTGGTCAGGGCTCCGATCCACGCCCAGTCGGCGCGCGGGATGCCCATCATGGCGCAGACGACCCGGTTGGGGAGCTGCTTGGCGAGGTCGATGAAGTCCAGCTCGTCGCGTTCGGCGGCCTCGGACACCAGCTCGCCGACGACCTTCTCCACGAGCGCTTCCAGGCGGGGCATCTGCTGCGGGCCGAACGCCTGGTAGAGCGCGCGCTTGAGACGGGTGTGGTGCGGGACGTCGGAGACGATCAGCATGCGCTGGGCGACGGCGGCGACGGCGGCCGGGTCGCTGCCCAGCCGCATGCCGCGCGCCGAGCTGAAGGTGTCGCTGTCCGCGTAGACCTTCACGATGTCGCGGTGCTTGCTCAGCACCCAGAAGCCGTCGTCGCCGCCGGGCTCGGGGTGCCAGTGGACCGGCGCGTTGGCCCGCAGCCAGGTGAAGGCGGGCCAGAAGTCGTTGCGGGCGAAGGGGCCCGGGTCGAGCAGGTCGATCTTCATCTCAGGCTCCTCGCAGGCTGAGCGGGCGGGTGTCGGGCCAGTGCGCGTCCACGAACGCGGCGCACGCGTCCTCGGTGCCGTCGAAACCGGCCGGGGTCCAGCCGTCGGGCGTCTCGCGCGTGGCGGGGTACAGCGCGTACTGCCCCTCGTGGTTCACGAGGACCTGATGGGTGGTGGGCACGGTGTCCTCCGGGCTGGGGCGGGCGGATGCGGGTGGGCGGGGCGTGCGGGTGCGGGGGGGCGTGCGGACGTGTGCGGGGGGCGCGGGGCGTGCGGATGCGGGCGGGGCGTGCGGGCGTGCCGTTCGTCAGGGGGTGGGGGCGAGCGGGGCGCCCTCTCCCCGCAGCAGCCCGGCCAGGTGTTCCAGTACGGGCTCGGGGCGCCGCAGGACGGCGTGGTGGCCGCCGGTGGTGCGGTGCCGGGCGAATCCGGCGGTGGTGACGGCGGCCCAGCCGTCGAGCTCCTCGGAGCTGACGGTCTCGTCGCCGTCGGCGCCCCAGGCGTGCACCGGCACGTCGAGGCGGTCGCCGGGGCGGTGGACGTAACTCAGCGACAGCCGGGCGTCCTTGCGGAGCATCGCGACCATCAGGTCGCGGGTGGCCTCGTCGAGGAGCGCGGGGTCGACGCCCGCCGTGTCGAAGAGCTTGTCCAGTTCCTCCGCGTCGTCGACGATGCCCCGGCCGGCCCCGTCCCAGAAGCCGGGGGCCCGGCAGCCGCTGACCACCAGGGCCCGCGGCCGCACCAGGCGGGAGAGTTCGTAGCCGAGGAGCCCGCCGAAGCTGTGGCCGAAGACGATCAGCGGCCGGTCGGCGGCGACGGTGGCCGCCAGCTCCTTGGCGGCGGCGGCGACGGCCTCCCCGAAGGTGTCCGGCATGGGCTCGCGCCAGCGGTTCTCCCGGCCCGGCAGCTGTACGCCGTACACCTGCGCGGTGCCGGCCAGCTTGGGCTGCCAGGAGCGGAACTGCTGGCAGCCGGCCCCGGCCGGGGGCAGGCAGAGCAGCGCCGGGAGGGCGGCGTCCGCCGGATCGGCGCTCCAGGTCGAGATCCAGGTGCCCACGGCTCAGGCCCCCTCGGCGGAGTCGTCGGCGGCCGGTGCTTCCCGGGCGGCGAGGAGCCGGTCGAGTTCGGCGGCGAACTCCGAGGCCGTCGGCCGGTCCAGCAGCGTGTCCAGGCCGACGCGCAGGCCGGTGATCCGGCGCAGCTCGGACACCGCCCGGGCCGCGGCCAGGGAGTGGCCGCCCAGCTCGAAGAAGTCGGCGCGCAGGTCCGGCACCTCGATGGCGAGCACCTCGGCCCAGACGCCCGACACCAGGCGCTCGGTCGGGGTGGCCGCGGCGAACGCCCCGCGCGGGTCCGCGCCGGGCTCCGGCGCCTCCGGGGCGGACAGGGCCAGGGACAGCGCCTCGCGGTCGGCCTTGCCGGTGGTCAGGGTCGGGATCCGGTCGAGGACCCGTACGGTGCCCGGCACGGCGGCCGCGGGCAGCTGCTTGCGGCAGCGCTCCACGACGCGGGCGGACAGCCCGGCCGGGTCGGCGCCGGGAGCGGCGACCACGGCGAGTCCGAGGGCCTCGCCCGAGGCGAGCGGGCAGCAGGCCGCGGCGACGACCTCGGGGAGTTCGGCGGCGACCCGCTCCACCTCGCCCAGTTCGATGCGGTGTCCGCGGATCTTGACCTGGTCGTCCCGGCGGCCCCGGTACTCCAGTTCGCCGCCGGTGCGGCGGACGACGACGTCGCCGGTGCGGTACATGCGGGTGCCGCCGCCCAGGAAGGGGTCGGGCAGGAACCGGCTCGCGGTGAGTCCGGGGCGCCTGCGGTAGCCGCGCGCGACGGCGGGCCCGCCGAGGTACAGCTCGCCCTCGGTGCCGGCGGGTACCGGGAGCAGGTCCTCGTCCAGGACGTAGGCCCGGTAGCCGGGGAGCGGTCGCCCGATGGTGCTCACGTCGTCACCCCGTTTGCTGTCGGCCCAGGTCGCGGCGATGGTCACCTCCGTCGGCCCGTACACGTTCAGCAGGCGGCGGCCGCGGGCGTACCGCTCGGCCAGCGCGGCCGGGCAGGCCTCGCCGGCGACGAAGACCACCTCCGCCGAGTCGAGTCCGGCTCCGTGCGCGGCCAGCAGGGAGGGGGTGAGGGAGACGGTGCGCAGACCGGCGGGCAGGGCCTCGCGGCCCTCCGCGGCGGCCGCGCGCAGTCCGTCGAGGGAGAGGTCGACCAGGGCCACGCCCTGGCCGTGGGTGAGGTAGAGCAGGGTGCACCAGAGCCAGCCGTCGAAGGCGGGCGAGACGGCGTTGAGCCCGAGCCCGCCGGGCGGCAGTCCGAGCCCGACGAGGGCCTCGACGAAGGTGTCCAGGCCCCGGTAGGTGACCTCGACGCCCTTGGGGCGGCCGGTGGTTCCGGAGGTGTAGATGAGGTACGCGCAGCCGTCGGCGGCCGGTACGGACACCGCGAGCGGGCCGGGCGCAGTGCGGCGGACGTCGGTGGGGGTCAGCAGGTGGGCCGCGCCCGGCTCCAGTCCGTCGGGCGCCGCGGGGGCGACCAGTACGGCGGCGTCGGCGTCGCGCAGCACGTGGCCGAGGCGCTCGACCGGGTGGCCGGGGTCCAGCGGGACGGCGGTCGCGCCGAGGCTCCAGACGGCGAGGAGGGCGGGCACGCTTTCCCGGGAGCGGCCGAGGAGCAGTCCGACCGAGGTTTCCGGGCCGACGCCGGCGGCGGCGAGCGCGGTGGCGTAGCGGGCGGTGCGGGTGGTGAGCGCCGCGTAGGTGAGGGTGCCGTCCGAGGCCTTGACGGCGTACTCGTCGGGCTGCTCGCGGGTCCACCGCTCCAGCCGTGCGAACAGCGGCGGGAGCGTCTCGGCCGCGGGCCGCCCGGCGGCGGCGCTCGGAGTGCCCTCGGCCGCAGTGCCCGCGTCCGGGACACCGGCCGTCGGGCCGACCTCCGCCCACCCGGCGGGTGCCAGGTCGAACCGCTCCGGGTCGGCGGGGGTCGGGGTGTCGTCTGCCGGTACGCCGGGGGCGTTGGCGCCCCCGGGGTACGCGGCGGTCCGCTCGGTCATCCGTCGTTCCTCTCCGTGTCCGCGGGGCGGGCGGCCGCGGTGGACCGCAGCCGCGGGCCCACCACCTGGCCGCCGCCCTGGGGCAGTTGCATCGACTTGGTCTCCAGGAAGGCCTCCAGGCCGGCCGTGCCGCACTCGCGGCCGATCCCGGACTGCTTGAAGCCGCCGAACGGGGCGGCCGGGTTGAACTGGCCGCCGTTCACGTCGACCAGACCGGAGCGGAAGCGGCGCGCGACCCGCTCGGCGCGGGCGCCGTCGCCGGACCAGACCGCGCCGTGCAGCCCGTAGCGGGTGCCGTTGACGATCCGGACCGCCTCGTCCTCGTCGTCGTACGGGATGACCGAGAGCACGGGGCCGAAGATCTCCTCCTGGCCGATCGTGGTCAGCGGGTCCACGTCGGCGAAGATCGTCGGCTGGACGTAGTAGCCGGTGGCGAGTCCGGCGGGCCGGCCGGCGCCGCCGCGGACCAGGCGCGCACCGCCCTCCTCGATGCCGCGGCGGATGTACTCGGTGACGCGGGCGTGCGCGTCCGCGGACACCAGCGGGCCGAGGTCGGTCGCGGGGTCGCGCGGATCGCCGGTGACGTAGCCGTCCATGGCCTGCCCGGCGAGCTGTACGGCCTCGTCCTGGCGGGAGCGGGGCACCAGCAGCCGGCTCCACTGCAGGCAGGTCTGGCCGGTGTTGAAGAGCATCTGGTCGACGGTGGCGGCGACGGACGCCGCCAGGTCCGCGTCGTCCAGGACGAGGCTGGCGTTCTTACCGCCGAGTTCGAGGTGGACTCGCTTGATGCGGTCGGCGCCCAGTGCGGAGACCTCGCGGCCGGCCCGGGTGGATCCCGTCAGGGAGACCACGTCGACCAGCGGGTGGGTCACCAGGGCGGTGCCGACGGTGGGTCCGGTGCCGACGACCATGTTGAAGACGCCGGGCGGCAGATCGGCCTCGGCGATCGCCTCGGCGAGCAGCCGGGCGTGCAGCGGGGTGATCTCGCTGGGCTTGTGCACCACGGTGCAGCCAGCCGCCAGCGCGGGGAGGATCTTCTGCACCGTCAGGAGCAGCGGGGTGTTCCACGGGGTGATGCAGGCGGCCACTCCGGCCGCCTCGCGCACCACCAGGGAGTGGCCCACGCGCTGCTCGAAGGCGTACGAGGCCGCGGTCTCCACGCAGTGGGCGGCCATGCCGAGGGAGAGCCCGACGTGGGTCTGGCGTGCCATCCTGGCGGGCGCCCCGACTTCCGCGGTGATCACGTCGGCGAAGCGGTCGGCCCGCACCTCCATGGCCTCGACCACCCGGCGCAGCAGGGCGGCCCGTTCGCGGGGCGGGGTGGCGGCCCAGCGCTCGAAGGCGCCGGCGGCGGCGCGCGCCGCGAGGTCGGCGTCGCGGACGCTGCCCGCGGGCACGGTGGCCAGGGCCCGTTCGGTACTGGGGTCGGTCACGACGAGGCGGCCGTCGGCGTCGGAGGCGGTCCAGGCGCCGCCGATCCACTGGTCGTCGTAGCGCGGGGGCAGGGGGGTCCCGCCCGGGTCGGTTCTGCGCAGGCCGGAGTCCTGCGGCGCGGTGGGCACGGTCAGCACGGTCACGGTGGAGTCCTCACTCGGTCACGGAAATCGCGGGGATCGCGGGGATCGCTGCGTCGCGGAATCACGCGGGCGCCCGGACGGCGGCTCAGTCGGCCGCGCGGGCCAGGGCGGCCGGGGCCCTGTTGTCGGGCCGGGCCCGCCGCACCGGGCGGGCGAGGGCGGTCGTACGGGGATCCGCGCCCCACGCCGTGGCGGCGGCGGGCCGGCGGGCCGGGGACCGCAGCGCGCGGACGGTGGCGGGGGCGCCGGAGGGGGCGGCGTCGGGGGCGGAGGTCCGGGCGGCGGCCGGGATCAGGGCGCGCAGGAGCTGCTGGGTCTCGTGGCCGGGCGCCACGGCCAGCTCGTCGCGCATCCGGCGGGCGCACAGCTCGTACCAGCGCCGCACGCAGGCTAGTTCGCCCCGGCGGCCGTGCGCGGACATCAGCGCGCGGTACGTCTCCTCGTGGTGCCGGTCGATCTCCAGCGTGCGCATGCAGAGCTCTATCAGCTCGACCGCGTCCTCGCGGGCCTCGGCGTCGGTGCGCAGCACGCCGAGGGCCCGCAGTGCGAGCGCCCTGAGGTACTCGCGCTGTTCGACGACCCAGTCGGCGTTCTCGCCGCGCAGGAACTCCCCGCCGTACAGGTCGAGCGCCGCCCGCAGCCGGGTCCGGGCGAGCGGGGCGTCCCGGGCCACGGAGGCCCGCAGGCCGGTGTGCACGAGCTCCTGGAACCGGTCGAGGTCGGACCACAGGCCGTTGACGTGCAGGACGTAGCCGAAGTCGCGGTAGACCAGCCGGATCCCGGAGTCGCCCGGCCGGTCGGGGTGCGCGTCGAGCACCCGGCGCAGGGCGTGGGCCGCCACCTTCAGGGAGCTGCCCGAGGTGCTGTCGGTGCCGGGCCACAAGGACTCGTAGAGCCGGTCGCGGGTGAGCATCTGGCCGCGGTGGACCACGAGGTACTGGAACAGGCCACGGGCCTTGCCGGCCCTCCAGCGCTCCACGCGGGCGCCGTTGACGGTCAGTTCGAAGTCGCCGAGGAACCGGACCCGTACCCTCGGCTCCGCTGTCTCGATCGCTGCGGTGCTCATGGAGCCCTCCCCGTGGTCTGCGCCTGCCGCTCTGCCTGCGACGAGTGTGTTCGGGGGGGCTACAAGCTCTCTACAACGGCCGGAAGCGCACTGTGTAGAACGGTGAAAGGCCGGTTCTCCACCCTGATGAGCACGACCACCCGAACCGCCGACTCCGAAATGAGGGCTGTTTCATGACCAGCACCGACACCCGGCTTCAGAAGGTCGTCATCCTGGGCGGCGGCACGGCCGGCTGGATGACCGCCGCGTATCTCGGGAAGGCGCTCCAGGGCACGGTCGACATCACCGTCCTCGAGGCGCCCTCCATTCCGCGCATCGGCGTCGGCGAGGCCACGGTGCCCAACCTGCAGCGGTCGTTCTTCGACTACCTGGGCATCGCCGAGGACGAGTGGATGAGGGAGTGCAACGCCAGTTTCAAGATGGCCGTGCGCTTCGTCAACTGGCGCACCGGAGGGCAGGGCGAGGCGACGGCGCGCGAGCTGCCCGGCGGTGGCCCGGACCACTTCTACCACCCCTTCGGACTGCTCCCGGACTACGACCACACCCCGCTGTCGCACTACTGGTTCAAGCGGAAGTACGAGGGCCGAACCACCGAGCCGTTCGACTACGCCTGCTTCCGCGAACCCCCCGTGATGGACGCGATGAAGGCCCCGCGCTGGCTCGACGGCCGCCCGGCCACCCGGTACGCGTGGCACTTCGACGCCCAGCTCGTGGCCGACTTCCTGCGCCGCTTCGCCACGGAGAAGCAGGGCGTCAAGCACGTGCAGGACGAGATGACGCGCGTCGAACAGGACGACCGCGGCTACGTGACCCGCCTGCACACCAAGGGCGGACTCGCCCTGGAGGCCGACCTGTTCGTGGACTGCTCGGGCTTCCGCGGTCTGCTCATCAACCAGGCGCTGGCGGAGCCGTTCATCGACATGAGCGACCACCTGCTGTGCGACAGCGCGGTGGCCACCGCCGTCCCGCACGACGACGAGGCGAACGGCGTGGAGCCGTACACCTCGTCGATCGCGATGTCCTCCGGCTGGGCCTGGAAGATCCCCATGCTGGGGCGCTTCGGCACCGGCTACGTGTACTCCAGCAAGTTCACCGACCAGGACGCCGCCACCCGCGAGTTCGCGGACATGTGGGGCCTGGACGTGGAGGAGACGAAGTTCAACCACATCCGCTTCCGCGTCGGCCGCAACCGCCGCGCGTGGGTGAAGAACGTCGTCAGCATCGGCCTGTCGTCCTGCTTCCTGGAGCCGCTGGAGTCGACCGGGATCTACTTCATCACCGCGGCGATCTACCAGCTGGCCAAGCACTTCCCGGACAAGACCTTCAACAAGGGTCTGATCGACAGCTTCAACAACGAGATCGAGGTGATGTTCGACGACACCCGCGACTTCATCCAGGCGCACTTCTTCTACGCGCCGCGCAACGACACCCCGTTCTGGCAGGCGCAGAAGACGCTGACCCTCCCGGACAACATCCAGCAGAAGATCTCCGCCTACAAGGCCGGACTGCCCATCAACTCGCCGATCACCGACGAGTCCACGTACTACGGCAACTTCGAGGCGGAGTTCCGCAACTTCTGGACGAACGGCAGCTACTACTGCATCTTCGCGGGCCTCGGCCTCGAACCGGACGCCCCGCTGCCCTCCCTCGCCCACCGGCCGGAATCGGTCGCCGGCGCCGAGCCGCTCTTCGACACCGTCAAGCGCCAGCAGCAGAACCTGCTGGAGACCCTGCCCAGCGCATACGACTACCTGCGCCAACTGCACGGCGCGTAAGGCCTCCCGGCCGCCGCGCCCGCCCCACGGGCGCGGCGGCCGGCCCCCCGCTCCCACGGCCCGGCAGCACGGCTCTCCCGCCGGCTGCCGGGCCGCAGTGTTTCAGCCACCTCAGGAGTCAGACATGCCCCACCACTCCGCGCCCCATCCCACCGCACCACAGCAGGCGCCGCCCTCGCCGCCGGACGCCCCGGACGAGTCCGCGGCCACCGTCGGCCGGCGGGCCGACCTGCGCCCCTTCATGGCCGCCTTCCCCACCGGGGTGTCCGTCGTCACCACCCTGGACTCCGACGCCGCGCCCCACGGCCTGACCTGCAGCTCCGTGGCCAGCGTCGCACTGGAGCCGCCCACCCTCGTGGTGTGCATACGGGCCGCGAGCCCGACACTCGCCGTGCTCCTCGCCCAGGGCCACTTCGCCCTCAACCTGCTCCACGAGCGGGCCCGCGGCACCTCCGACCTGTTCGCCTCCGGAGCGGCCGACCGCTTCGACCGCACCGAGTGGCGGCTGCCGCTGGGCGCGGGCGGCCCGCACCTCACCGAGGACGCCCACGCCGTCGCGGACTGCACCGTGGTGCGGACCGTCGGCTTCGGGGACCACACCGCCGTGTTCGCCGAGGTCGGACGGGTGACCGTACGGGACGATCCGCAGCCGCTGCTGTACGGACTGCGCCGCTACGCGCTCTGGTCCGAGGCCGCCTCGGCGCCGCCGCCGGCCGCCGCCCTGCCCGCCGTCCCGCTCGTCCGGCCCGCCGCCACCGCCGAAGGAGGTACCCGTGTCATCCGCTGACCCGATGCCCGCGCTCCTGGTCGCCGTTCCCGTGGTGATCCTCGCCTGCCAGGCGGGGGCCGCCCTCTTCCGCCGCTTCGGCCAGCCGCCGGTGGTCGGCGAGATCGCCACCGGCATCCTGCTCGGCCCCTCGCTGCTGGGCTGGCTCTGGCCGGACGCCCAGCACTGGCTCTTCCCGCCGGCCGTGCTGCCGTACACCTCCGTGCTCGGCCAGCTCGGACTGCTGGCCTTCATGTTCCTGGTCGGGCTGGAACTCGACCTTAAGAGCCTGCGCGGACACACCCGCGTCGCGGTGGCCGTCAGTCAGGCCGGGATGCTGCTGCCCCTGGCCCTCGGCGCGCTCCTCGCGGTCGCGATGTACGGCGACTTCGCGCCGGACGGGGTGGGCCAGGTGCCGTTCACCCTGTTCATCGCGGTGGCCATGAGCATCACCGCGTTCCCCGTACTGGCCCGGATCCTCATCGACCGGGGGCTGTACGGGACCCCGCTCGGCGCGCTCGCCATGGCCTGCGCGGCCGTGGACGACGTCGTCGCGTGGTGCCTGCTCGCCCTGGTGGTGGCCCTGTCCTCCGCCGGCTCCCCGATGGAGGCGGCGACCACCGCGGCGCTCGCCGTGGCCTTCACCCTCGTCATGTTCTACCTGGTCAGGCCGCTCCTGGCCCGCTGGGCGGCCCGTGCCGAGCGGTACCAGGACGGGATCGTGCTCGTCGCGCTGTTCAGCGGGCTGAGCCTGTCGGCGCTGGCCACGGACCGGATCGGCGTGCACGCCCTGTTCGGCGCGTTCCTGTTCGGGGTCGTCACCCCGCGCACGGGCCACCGCATCGAGGCGTCCGCGGCGCGGCTGCGTGCCTTCACCGTGCCCGTGCTGCTGCCGCTGTTCTTCGTCCACACGGGACTGCGCACGGACATCGGGGGCCTGACGGCCACACCCGAGCTCTGGCTCTGGGCGGCGGCGATCCTCGTGGTGGCCGTCCTCGGCAAATGGGGCGGCGCGACGGCCGCGGCCCGCGCCTGCGGCAGACCCTGGCGGGAGTCGATGTCGATCGGGGCGCTGATGAACTGCCGGGGGCTGACCGAGCTGGTGGTCCTCAACGTCGGCCTCGAACTCGGCGTCATCGGGCCGGAGCTGTTCACCATGCTCGTGCTGATGGCGCTGGTGACGACGGCCGTCACCAGCCCGGCCCTGACCCTGCTCCGCTCCGGGAAGGCGCCCCGACCGGCCGCCCCGGTCAAACCCGTGCCCGAGAACGCGCTCTCCGGCCCCTGACGGGCGGCCGGGCCCGGCGCCGCCGCGGTGCGGTCCCCGCGTACGGGACCGCACCGCGGACGGCGGCCGTCACCGCGGGAGGGTGCGGTGCCGGGGCCGTACGGCATCAGGGCCCGTTCTCGGTCGGTACGCACAGCACCGGGACCGGCGAGAGGTGCAGCAGCTTGTGCGGGGTGGAACCCAACAGGGCGCCCCGGATCGGGCTGTCCCCCCAGCTGCCGACGATGATCACCCGGGCGTCGTGCCGCTCGGCGGCGTCGAGCAGGGCCTGCGCGGGCTTCTCGTCGACCACCTCGACCGCGGACGGCACGCCGGCCGCGTCGGCCGCCTCGACGGCGTGCGCCAGGGCGCTGCGGCCCGCCTGCCGGACGGCTTCGCGGTGGGCGCGGTACTCCTCCCCGGTGGAGCCGGGGGCGGCGGCGCCGAAGACGAGGACGAGGGGCTCCCCGAAGGCCGCCGCGACCTCCAGCGCCACCTGCAGGGCACGTTCCGCACCGGGCGACTCGTCGTACCCCAGGACGACGGACATCGGGCCTCCTCAGGATTTCTTCGCGTGGACGAGTTCCGGGTCGGCCACGCTGCGCCGCTCCTGCCAGAACCTGCCGTCCCGTACCCGCCAGAAACACATGACGAGCACGCCGACGACGGCGATCGCGATGCCGATGACCAGGGGCGGGCCGAGCCCGAACCAGGAGATGCCGCCGGCCGAGTTCTCCGGGTTCGCCATGTCGCCGATCGACTCCACGAGCAGCCACGCCAGCAGTCCGGCCCCGACCACCGGGCCGAGCCCGATGAGCACGAAGTTGTGCACGTTCTCCAGCAGGTGACGGCGGTAGTAGACGGCGCAGGCCAGCCCGGTGAGCGCGTAGTAGAACGCGATGAGCAGGGAGAGCGCGGTCAGCGAGTCCAGCAGCGCGTTCTCGCTGATCTGGTTGACGACGAGGTACCAGCCGATCGCGATGCCGGCCACCCACCACGTGCTCAGGTCGGGGGTCCGGAACCGCGGGTGGATGTGCGCGAGCCGCGTCGGCAGCGCGTGCCGGCGGGCCATCGACAGGGCCGTCCGGGAGGCCGGGATGATCGTGGTCTGCGTCGAGGCGAGCGCGGAGGTGCAGACGGCGAGGAGCACCACCCAGTCCCAGCCGCCCATGACCTCGTGGGCGAGGACCGCGAAGACGGCCTCCTCCTCGGAGGCGTTCTCGGCGAGGAAGACGGTGCCGGCGTACGCGACGACGGCGAAGCCCACCGCCAGGTAGGTCACCAGCAGCACCACGGTCGACCAGATCCCGGCCTTGCCGGGGGCGGTGGCGGAGTTCTCGACCTCTTCGGTGAGGTTGACCGCGGATTCCCAGCCCCAGTAGATGAACACGCCGAGCAGCAGTCCCCCGGTGAGCGCGGCGCCGCCGGCTCCGAACGGGTTGAGCCAGGCCGCGGACGGCTTGATCGAGTCGAGGGTGCTGGTGTCGGCGTAGACGCGGTAGAGGGCCACGACGGCGAAGACCAGGAGGAAGAAGACCTGGGCGAGGATCAGCACGTTCTGCAGCTTGGCGGACATCTCGGTGCCGATGACGCAGATGGCGGTCATCACCAGGATCACCAGGACGGCGAGGCCCTGGCGGACGAGCGCGTTGGTGGCCCAGCCGTCGAGACCCGCGGCGAGCAGGCCGAAGTGGACGGCCACGTCGGCGAGCGAGCCGATGACGAGGACTCCGGTCATCGCGATCGCCCAGCCGCCGAGCCACCCCGCCCAGGGCCCCATGGCCCGGGTGACCCACGAGAACGTCGTCCCGCAGTCCTGGTCGACCTTGTTCAGGTAGTAGAAGGCGGCGGCGATCAGCAGCATCGGGACGAAGGACGCCAGCATCACGCCGGGGGCGTAGATCCCGACCAGGGCCACGATCGGGCCGATCACCGCTGCCAGGGAGTACGCGGGCGAAGTGGAGTTCAGGCCGATGACGAGCGCGTCGAGGAACCCGATCGCGTTGGCCTTCAGCCCCGCTTCCGGGACCCGGGTCTCCGGTCCGCCGCCACCGCCCGCACCGTCGTCGTGGGCCATGTACGCATCGTCGCCCCGGGCCCGCGTCCGCGCGAGGCGAGCGGCCGGGAACAGGGCCGGCCGGGCGGGCCGGCGCCGGGCGGGTCAGGGGTGGGTGTTCCAGCCGGCGATCACCGGGAGCCCGTGCTCGGTGGACAGCACGCTGACCGTGCCGGTGCGGAGCAGGAACAGCCGGCCCTGCTCGGGACCGAGCCCCAGGTAGCGGGCGGTCAGGACGCGCAGGAAGTGACCGTGGGCCACCACGACGGCGTTCCCGGCGTCCGCCCGGAGCACCGGGGCGATCCGGGCCAGGACGCGGTCCGCCCGGGCGCCCACCTGGGCGGCGCTCTCCCCGGGGTGCTCGGCGTCGCCGGGGGGCACCCCGTCGGTCCACAGCGACCAGTCGGGGACGGTGCGCCGGATCTCGGCGGTGGTGACGCCCTCGTAGCCGCCGTAGTCCCACTCGTACAGGTCGGGGTCGGTCACCCCGCCGGTGAGGCCCGCGAGCTGCGCGGTGGCCACCGCCCTGCGCAGCGGGCTGGTCAGCACCAGTGCCGGGTGCCGGTCGCGGAAGAAGGGGGCGAGCGAGATGGCCTCCTCGACGCCGCGCGCGGTCAGCGGCACGTCGGTGCGCCCGGTGTGCCGCCCGTTGGCGCTCCACGCCGTTTCTCCGTGCCTCACCAACAGCAGGTCGCTCATCCTCCGGACCCTACGCCCTGCGGCCCGCGCGAAGCCCCCCGGCCCTCCCGGCATGTCGGCCCGGGACGATCCCGGGAGGCGTGTCACATTCGCGCGACATGGATGGTGTGGCGCTTCCTGGCGGGCGAGGGTCGGCCTGCGGAAACGGCCTGACGCTGCGGCCGCCGCTCATCGGCTGGCTGCACGCCGCGCAGGAGGGCTCCCGAGGAGCGCGGGCGCCCGGTCGCGGGGGCCGGTTCCGGGCTGTTGCGAGCCGTTCGGGGTCGCTGGGGAATCGATGCGAAAACGCTGCGAGTTTGCCGGGAGGGTCGTGCTCGCGAGGCTCGTGCCATGGACGACGAGGAACGCGAGGAACGCGTCACCGCCGGATTCGCGGCGGGCGACGAGGGCTGCATGGAGGCGGTCTACCGTCGCTGGCGGCCGCTGGTGCACTCCCTGGCACGCCGCTCACTGGGCGACGAGCGGGAGGCCGAGGACGTGACCCAGCAGGTGTTCCTGGCGGCCTGGCGCGGCCGGCACGGCTACCGCCCGGGGCCCGGCGGGCTCGGGGCCTGGCTCACCGGCATCACCCGGCACAAGGTGGCCGACGCCCTGGAGGCGCGGACCCGGCGCGCCCGCGCGGCCGCCGCGGCCGCGCGGGCCTTCCCGGCCCTGGTCCCGCGGCCCGGCGGGCACGCCTGGCCGGAGCCCGAGCCGGAGCGCGTGGTGGACCGGGTGCTCGTCCTCGGAGAGCTGTCCCGGCTGCCCTCGGCGCAGCAGCGGGTGCTGCGCCTGGCCTTCTACGGAGACCTCACCCAGACCCAGATCGCGGCCCGCACCGGGCTGCCGCTGGGCACCGTCAAGAGCCATATGCGGCGGGCGCTGCACGTCCTGCGCCGCTCGCTGGAGGCGCCCCCGCTGCCAGTGCCGCGATGACGTCGACCCCGGAGCGCAGTCCGAACAGCCGCTCGGTGCGCGGGTCCTGCGGCCCCGAGGCCCAGCCCGGTCCTGCGAGCAGCAGGGCCGAGTGCCCGCGGGCGCCGCGCAGTCCCCACTCGATCCCGGCCACGGAACGGACCAGGCCCCGGTCGGCGGTCGTCCGGGACTGGGACCACAGCACGACGGCACGGGGGCCGGTGCGCCGTACGGCCTCGTGCAGCGCTTCGGCGGGCAGCGCGGGCCCGAACATCCGTACCGGCAGGCCCCTCTCGCCGAGGGCCGCGGCCAGCGCCTCCATCGGCAGGCTGTGCAGCTCGCCGGGCACGCACGCGAGCAGCACCGGCGGGGTGCGCGGTCTGCCGGGCGCGGTCCGGATCCGGCGCAGCGCCGAGGAGACGTACCAGGACAGCAGGTGCTCGACCTCGACGTAGCGCTCCCCGGCCGAGGCCCACTTGCGACCCACCGCGTGCAGGGTCGGCGCGATGACCTCCTCCCAGGCGGTGACCAGGCCGTGCTCCGCGAGGGCGGCGTCCAGGAGTTCCTCCACGGCCGGCGCGTCCAGGCGTACGGCGGCCCGCGCGAGCCCCCGGCACTCCGGGCGGACCTCGCCGAGGGGCAGCGCGTTGGGCCCGCCGGGGGCCCGGCCCGTCTCCTCCCGTACGGCGGGTGCCGCGGGAGCGGTGTCCTGGGCGGCCCGCGCCGCCTCGGCCGGGGGCACGCCCTGCGCGGTGAGCCGGCACATCAGCTCCAGGCGGGCGATGTCCTGGGCGGTCCACCGGCGGTGCCGGCCGTCCTCGCGGCGGGCCGGGCCGATCGCGTACCGGCGCTCCCAGGAGCGCAGCGTGGTGGGTGACACCCCCAGGCGCCGGGCGACGGCTCCGGTGCTCAGCGCGGCGGCGGGGAGGTCCTGCGGCGGTGTGGTCGGCGGCACGGGCTGCACCCGCTCACGATACGTCCGGCGCGGGGCCGGACGTCCGGGTGCGGATCCCGCGCGCGGGGCTGCGGCGGGAGGGGCGCGGACCGGGGCGGTGGGTCCCGGGGCGGTACGCCGGCCCGGCGGCGCTCATCCGGTCCCCCGGCCGTTGCGGAACCGGTCGAGGCCGTCGGCGAGCTCCACCACCGGGTCCGGGTAGTCGTACCGCGCGCGCTCCGGGGCGGGCAGCCGCCAGGGCTCGTGCACGCGCGGCGCGGGCAGGTCGGCGAGCTCCGGCACCCAGCGGTGCACGTAGCGGCCCTCGGGGTCGTAGCGCAGGCCCTGGCGGACCGGGTTGAGGACGCGGTTGGGCCGGGTGTCGGTGCCCGTCCCGGCGACCCACTGCCAGTTGAGCTGGTTGTTGGCGAGGTCCCCGTCCACGAGCAGGTCCATGAAGTGGCGCGCGCCGACCCGCCAGTCGACGTACAGGGTCTTGGCGAGGAAGCTCGCGGCGAGCAGCCGGCCGCGGTTGTGCATCCAGCCCTCGTGGCGCAGCTGGCGCATCGCCGCGTCGACCACGGGGTAGCCGGTGCGCCCCTCCTTCCAGGCCTCGGTCTCCTCTTCGGCGGCGCGGCCCGTGCGCCAGTGGTCCTGGCGGTTGTGGTAGTCCTCGGCGGCGGCCGCGGGGCGGGCGGCGAGCACCTGGTGGTGGAAGTCGCGCCAGCAGAGCTGCCGTACGAAGGCGTCGGCGCCGGGGCCGCCCGCGGCGCGGGCGCGCTGCACGGCCTCGGTGGGCGAGAGGGTGCCGAAGTGGAGGTGCGGGGAGAGCCGGGAGGTGGCGTCACCCGCCAGGTCGTCGTGGACGTCCTCGTAGCGCGTGATGCCGGAGCGCAGCCAGTTCGTCAGCAGCAGGCGGGCCTCGCTCTCGCCGCCGCGGGCGAGCCCCGGGGAGGTGCCGGTGACGGCGGTGCGCTCGGGCAGCGGCTCGGAGCCGATGCCGTCGGGGACGCGCAGTGCGCGCGGGGCGTTGCCCACGGGCCGCGGCGGCAGGTCGGCCCAGCGGCGGAAGTACGGGGTGAAGACGGCGAAGTGGTCGGATCCGGCGGGGGTGACGGCGCCCGGGGCGACGGTGGTGACCACCATGTCGTGCACGTACAGCCGCCGGCCCTCGGCTTCGAGGGCGGCGCGCAGGCGTTCCTCGCGGGCGTGGGCGTAGGCGCTGACCCCGGCGGACATGTGGACCTCGTCGGCGTCGGCCTCCCGGACCAGGGCGGTGGTTTGCGCGACGGCGTCCCCGGAGCGGACGACGAGCCGGCCGCCGCGTTCGCGCAGGCCGGCGTCGAGATCGGTGAGGCAGTCGGCGAGGAACGCCCGCCGGTTGGGCGAGGCGAAACCGGGGGCGGTCTCGACGGCGCGGTCGCGGACGAAGAGCGGGACGACCCGGTCGCAGGAGGAGAGGGCCGCCAGCAGCGGCGGATGGTCGTGCAGGCGCAGGTCTGAGGTGTACAGGACCACCGCGACGTTCATGAGGCTCTCGCTCCGCGTCAGGACTGTGGGGGACGGCTGTCGACCGGTACTTCGGTGACGGGGCCCCCCTTGGATGCGCCGCCGCCCTCGGCGGCGTCGAGGCGTTCGGCGGCGCGGGCGATGTTGCGGGCCATGCCGCCGAAGACGACGGCGTGGAAGGGCGACACGCTCCACCAGTACAGGTGGCCCAGCAGCCCGTGCGGGTGGAACAGCGCCCGCTGCCGGTACCGCGTCCGGGCCGTCCCGGAGCCGGTGGCCGGCGCGCCGGGAACCGGAACCCCGTTCCGGCCGCCGTTCCCGTTCCCGCTGCCGTTCCCACTGCCGTTCCCGCTGCCGTTCCCGTTCCCACTGCCGTTCCCACTGCCGTTCCCACTGCCGTTCCCGCTGCCGTTCCCGCCGGGCGTTCCCGACTCGGCGGCGGCCGCCGTCCGGAGCGCCGGGCCCGAGCCGTTCCCCGCGCCGGGGGCGTCCTGGCAGGGGTCCGCGTGCATCTCCAGCCAGGCGAGTCCCGGCAGCCGCATCTCGGCGCGCAGACGCAGCAGGCGGCCCGGTTCGATCTCCTCCACCCGCCAGAAGTCGAGGGAGTCCCCCACCCGAAGGTGGACCGCGTCCCGCCGGCCGCGGCGGATGCCGACCCCGCCCGCGAGCCGGTCCAGCCAGCCCCGCACGGACCAGGCCAGCGGGAAGGAGTACCAGCCGTTCTCGCCGCCGATGCCCTCCACCACCCGCCACAGCGCCTCGGGCGAGGCACCGACGTCCCGCTCCCGCTCGTCCTTGTAGAGGCTGCCGCCGGCCCAGTCGGGGTCGGTCGGCAGCGGGTCGCTGGGCGCGCCCGGGACGGAGGCGGAGGACCAGCGGGTGTCCACCCTGGCCTCCCGCACCCGGCGCAGGGCCAGCGCGAGCGCCTGGTCGAAGCCGATGGGGGCGCCCGGCGGATCGGACACGTACCGCGCGATGTCGTGCTCGGAGCAGACCACCTCGTGGCGCAGGGATTCGGCCAGCGGCCGGGCCAGTGCCCGCGGTACCGGGGTGACGAGGCCGATCCAGTGGCTGGAGAGCCGGGGTGTGAGCATGGGCACCCTCAGGATGAGCCGTTTGGGGAGCTCCGCCACCACGGCGTACCGGCGCATCATCTCCTCGTACGTGAGCACGTCCGGGCCGCCGATGTCGAAGGCCCGGTCCGCCTCGGGCGGCATGGTGGCGCTGCCGACGAGGTAGCGCAGGACGTCGCGGACGGCGATGGGCTGGCAGCGGGTGCCGACCCAGCTGGGGGTGACCATGACCGGCAGTCGCTCGGTGAGGTAGCGCAGCATCTCGAAGGAAGCCGAGCCGGAGCCGATGATGACGGCGGCGCGCAGGACGGTGGCGGGGACGGTGCCCGCGAGGAGGATCTCACCGACCTCGGAGCGGGAGCGCAGGTGCGGGGAGAGTTCCCGGGTCGGGATGCCGGAGGGCGTGAGCCCGCCGAGGTAGACGATGCGGCGGACCCCGGCCGCGGCGGCCTGCTCGGCGAAGATCCGGGCGGCGTCCCGGTCACGGTCCTCGAAGCCGGAGCCGCCGCCGAGGGCGTGGACCAGGTAGTAGGCCACGTCGATGCCCTCCAGGGCGGCAGCGACCGATCCCGCGTCGGTGGCGTCGCCCGCCACCACCTCGGCGCGGCCCGCCCACGGGTGGTCGCGCAGCTTCGCCGGGGTGCGGGCCAGGCAGCGCACCCGGTGCCCGGCGTCGAGGAGTTCGGGCACCAGTCGGCCGCCGATGTAGCCGGTGGCCCCGGTGACCAGGCAATTCAGGCCCGTCATGGTCGTCTCCGCTCCTTGTCGTCCCGTACGGGTTTCCGATGGTCCGGCCCGTCCGGATGCGCCGTTCCCCCGATCGGCGCATCCGGATGACGTGTCCTGGCCGAAAGCCGATGCAGATACCCCCGACACTCGCACCGCGGCGCCGGGAGCGCCGCACCACCAGAGCCACCAGAGCCACCGCACCGAAGCACCACAAGCACCCGAAGCACCACAAGAACACAGACACCCCTCGGAACCGGGAGTGCCATGCACCCGTCCCCGCGGATCACCCGCCTGGTGATTCCGTTCCTGCTGCTGATCGGCTGGCTGGCCGTCGGCGGGCTGCTCGGCCCGTACGCCGGCAAGCTCGGCGAGGTCGCCACCAACGACCAGGCGGCCTTCCTCCCGCGCAGCGCGGAGTCCACCCGGGTGGTGGAGGCCCAGCGCGCCCTGCGGCAGACCGAATCGCTGCCCGCCGTCGTGGTGTGGACCGTCCCGGAGGGGCAGCGGGTGACCGCCGGCCAGCGGGAGGCCGCGACGGCCGCCCTCGCCTCGCTCGGAGGGCGGGCGGGCACGGCCGGACCGGCCTCGCCGGCGCTGCCGTCGCAGGACGGCCGGGCCCTGCAGGGCGTGGTACCGCTGCGGCCCGACCTCGGGGACGCGCTGCCGGACGTGCTGGACGAGGTACGGGAGGCGGCCGCGACCGTACCCGGGGCCACCGCGCTGCTCGCGGGACCGGCGGCCACCCAGGCGGACCTGGGCGACGCGTTCGCCGGGATCGACGGGCTGCTGGTGGGGGTGGCGCTGGCCACCGTCCTGGTCATCCTGCTCGGGGTCTACCGCAGCGTGCTGCTGCCGCTGGTGGTCGTCTTCGGGGCGGTGCTCGCCCTCGGGCTGGCGTGCGCGATCGTGTACGCGCTGGCCGACCGGGGCCTCGTACGGGTCGACGGACAGGTGCAGGGCATCCTGTCGATCCTGGTCATCGGCGCCGCGACGGACTACGCGCTGCTGCTGACGGCCCGGTTCCGCGAGGAGCTGGCCGAGCGGCCCGACCGGTTCGACGCGATGCGGGCCGCCTGGCGGCGTACGCTCGGCCCGGTCACGGCCAGCGCCGCCACGGTCGCCCTCGGGCTGCTGGCGCTCCTGCTCAGCGACCTCACCAACAACCGGGCGCTGGGCCCGGTGGGCGCGATCGGGATCGGCTGCGCGGTCCTGGCCGCCCTCACCTTCCTGCCCGCCGTCCTGGTCCTGCTGGGCCGCGCCGCGTACTGGCCGGCCCGCCCGAAGTCCGCCGCGGACGGCGGCCACCGGCTGTGGGCCCGGGTCGCGGCGCTGGTGGACCGGGCGCCGCGGCGGGTCTGGGCGCTGACCCTGGCCGGACTGCTGGCCTGCGCCGCCTTTTCCCCGATGCTGCACTCGAAGGGCGTGCCGCTCGACGAGATCTTCGTGAACGACGCTCCCTCCGTGTCCGCGCAGGCCTCGCTCGGCGCCCACTTCCCGGGCGGTGCGGGCAATCCGGCCGTGGTGATCGCCGACGCGGACCGCTCCGCCGAGGTCGTCGCCGCCGCCCGGGCCGTCCCGGGCGTGGCGAGCGCGGCCCAGACCGGGGCGCCCGGTCCGGGCGGGCGGGTCCGCATCGACGCCGTCCTGTCGGACGCGGCCGACAGCGACGCGGCCAAGGACGCGGTGGCCGGGCTGCGGACGGCAGTGCACGCGGTCCCCGGGGCCGACGCGCTCGTCGGCGGCTACACGGCCCAGCAGTACGACACCCAGCGGACCGCCGCCCGGGACCGGGTGCTGATCGTGCCGGTGGTGCTGGCGATCATCCTGGTGATCCTGGCGGGGCTGCTGCGCTCCCTGGTGATGCCGCTGCTGCTGGTGGCCACGGTGGCGCTCAACTTCCTCGCCACGCTGGGCGTCGCCGCCCTCGTCTTCGGCGGGGTGTTCGGGTTCACGGGCACGGACTCCTCCGTCCCGCTCTACGGCTTCGTCTTCCTGGTCGCCCTGGGCGTCGACTACAACATCTTCCTGATGTCCCGGGTCCGCGAGGAGACCGCGGCGCACGGCCACCGGGAGGGCGTCCTGCGCGGCCTGACGTCCACCGGCGGGGTGATCACCTCCGCCGGGGTGGTGCTCGCGGCGACCTTCGCGGCCCTCGGGGTCATCCCGCTCGCCTTCCTGGTGCAGATCGCCTTCATCGTGACGTTCGGCGTCCTGCTGGACACGCTGGTGGTCCGCTCGCTGCTCGTTCCGGCGCTCGTACTGGACCTCGGCCCGAAATCGTGGTGGCCCGGTTCGCCCGGCGACACATCCGGACCCCCTCCGGCTCCGAAGTACCGCTGAAGGAGGGAACGCGATGACCGAACGAGAAGGACCGCGGCCGCGCACGGCCGTGGTCGGCGGGGGCGTTTCGGGGCTTACGGCAGCATACGTGCTGGCCCGCAGCCACGAGGTCACCCTGTACGAGGCCGACGACCGGCTGGGCGGACACGCCCACACCCACGACCTGAAGGGCCCCGACGGACGGATACGGGCGGTGGACTCCGGCTTCATCGTCCACAACGACCGCACGTACCCGCAGCTGCTGCGGCTCTTCGCGGAACTGGGCGTCGCCACCCGGCCGACGACGATGAGCCTGTCGGTGCACTGCGAGGGCTGCGGTCTGGAATACGCCGGCGCCCGCGGGCCCCGGGGCCTGTTCGCCCGGCCGCGCAGCGCCCTGCGGCCCGCGTACCTGCGGATGCTGGCGCAGGTCCCGGTGTTCCACCGGCAGGCCCGGCGGCTGCTGGCCGCGCCGGAGACCACCCGCGAGATAACCCTCGGCGCGTTCCTGGAGCGCTGCGGCTTCGGCCCCTACTTCACCGCGCACTTCGCGATCCCGCTGGTGGCCTCGGTGTGGTCCTGCCCGGCGGACACCGCGCTGCGCTACCCCGCCCGCTACCTGTTCCGCTTCCTCGACCACCACGGGATGCTCGCGGTGGGCGGCTCGCCGAGCTGGCGCACGGTCACGGGCGGCTCGCAGCAGTACGTGGAACGGCTCCGGGAACGCCTGGACACGGTGTACTCCGCGACCCCGGTACGGGCCCTGGCGCGCACCCCGGAGGGCGTGCGCGTCACCACCGCGGGCGGCGCCGAGGTGCTGTACGACTCGGTGGTCGTGGCCGTCCACGCCGACCAGGCGCTGGGGCTGCTGACCGACCCGACGGACGCCGAGCGGGCCGCGCTCGGCGCGTTCCGCTACTCCCGCAACCGGACGGTCCTGCACACCGACGACTCGGTGCTGCCGCGCGCGGGCGGGGCCCGCGCCTGCTGGAACTACCGGCTGTCGGGCTGCGGGCCGGACGAGGCGCGGGTCCGGGTGAGCTACGACATGAACCGCCTCCAGGGGCTGGACTCGCCGGAGGCGTACGTGGTGACCCTGAACGCGGGCGCCGGCGCGGTGCGGCCGGACCGGGTCCTGGCGGAGATGGAGTACGAACACCCCGTGTACACGCCGGAGTCGGTGGCCGCCCAGCGGCTGCTGCCCGCCCTGTCCGGGCCGGTGACGGCCTTTGCCGGGGCCTACCACGGGTGGGGCTTCCACGAGGACGGCTGCCGTTCCGGCGTGGAGGCCGCGGCCGCGCTGGGCGTGGTGTGGTGAAGCCCGCCCTGTACGAGGCCGACATCCGGCACGTGCGCGCCGGCGGACCCGCGTACGCGCTGCGGCACCGCACCTACCTGTGGCTGGTGGACCTCGACGAACTGCCGCGCCTGCCGGGGCCGCTGCGGACCCTGGCCCGCTTCGACCCGCGGGACCACTTCGGCGGCGGCCGGCCCACCATCCGGGCGGGCCTGGACGGCTTCCTCGCGTCCCGGGGCGTGCCGCTGCCGCCCGGGAGCCGGGTGCGGATGCTCGCGCACGCCCGGGTCTTCGGGTACGTCTTCAACCCGCTCACCGTGTACTGGTGCCACGGCCCGGACGGGGCCCTGCGCCAGGTGGTGGCCGAGGTGCACAACACGTACGGCGGGCGCCACTGCTACCTGCTCGGCCCGGAGGCCGCCGAGGCCGAGGGCAGCGTGCCCAAGGAGTTCTACGTCTCCCCCTTCCTCGACGTGGACGGCGCCTACCGGATGCGGCTGCCCGCGCCGGACGGCCGCCTCGCCCTGAGCGTCCAGCTCGCCGGTGGGGCCGACGGTGCCCGGCTGACGGCCACCGTCCGCGGTGTGCGCCGACCAGCCGGCGCCCGCGGTGTCCTGCGGGCCGCCCTGCGCCACCCCTGGTCCACCGCCGCCGTGGCGGTGGGCATCCGTTTCCACGGCATCCGGCTGTGGCTGCGCGGCGTGCCGGTGCGGCCGCGCCCCCGACCCGTACCCCAGGAGGGTGTGAAGTGACCGCGACGACGACTCTTCCCTTGGTGCCGCCGTGCTCCCGGACCCGGGCGGCGGTCGGCCGGCTGATCATCCGCCGGGCCCTGGACCGGCTGCCGCTCCAGGTCCGGATGGGGCCCGACGGGACCCTGGGCCGGGGCGGTCCCGCCATGGCCGTGCACGACCCCATCGCCTTCGAGCGGCGGATCGCGGCCGAGGGCCTGATCGGCTTCGGCGAGTCCTACGTGGCCGGCGAGTGGGACGCCCGGGACCCGGTGGCGGTGCTGACGGTGCTGGCCGGGCACGTCGCGGCCCTGGTGCCGGCGCCGCTCCAGCGGCTGCGCGGGCTGTGGGCGGCCCGGCACCCGGTGACCGACCGCAACACCCCGGACGGCTCCCGCAGCAACATCGAGCGCCACTACGACCTGTCCAACGAGCTGTTCGGCGAGTTCCTCGACATGACGATGACGTACTCCTCGGCGGTGTTCCGCGCCCTGCCCGCCCGTCACGAGGACCTCGCCGCGGCGCAGCACCGGAAGATCGACATGCTGCTGGACCTGGCCGCCGTCGGCCCGGACACCCGGCTGCTGGAGATCGGCACCGGATGGGGCGAGCTGGCGATCCGGGCCGCCCGGCGGGGCGCCCGCGTCGTCACCCTGACCCTGTCGCGGGAACAGAAGGACCTCGCGGAGCGGCGGATCAAGGCCGCCGGGGTGGAGGACCGGGTGGAGGTCCGGCTCTGCGACTACCGCGAGGCGCGGGGCAGTTACGACGCCGTGGTCAGCGTGGAGATGATCGAGGCGGTCGGCGCCGAGTACTGGCCGGTCTACTTCGCCACGCTCGACCGGCTGGTGGCACCGGGCGGACGGGTGGCGATCCAGGCGATCACCATGCCGCACGAGCGGATGCTGGCGACCAAGGACACGTACACCTGGATCCACAAGTACATCTTCCCGGGCGGGATGCTGCCGTCGGTCCAGGTGGTGGAGGAGATGGCACGCCGGCACACCGGGCTGCGGGTGGCCCGCTGCGAGGGGTACGGGGCGCACTACGCGCAGACCCTGAAGCTGTGGCGGGAACGGTTCACCGAGCGGGCCGGCCGCGTCGCCGAGCTGGGTTTCGACGAGACCTTCCGGCGGATGTGGACCTTCTACCTGGCGTACTGCGAGGCCGGGTTCGCCTCGGGCTACCTGGACGTGCACCAGATCCTGCTGACGGCCGGGGACGCGGACGGTGACCGGGCGTGAACTGGTCCGGTTTCGGGATCAACCTGGCGGTCTCCGCCGCGGTCGCCCTCGCGGTCATGCTCGCCACCTTCGCGGTCGGCGTGCGCAAGCGGATGCACCGGGTCGTGGACGTGGCCTGGGGCCTCGCCTTCGCCGCGGTGGCCGCGGCGACGTACGGGATGTCCGACGGCGGCGGACGGGCGCTGCTGCTTGCCGTGCTCACGGCGGTCTGGGGGCTGCGGCTGGCCGGGCACATCGCGTGGCGCGGCGGCGGGCACGGCGAGGACCCGCGGTACGACCGGATGCTGGCGAAGGCTCCGGGGAACCGGAACCTGTACGCGCTGCGCATGGTCTACCTCCTCCAGGCGGCCCTGGTGTGGCTGGTGTCGATGCCGGTGCAAGCGGGGTCGTACGCGACCGGCGGGCTCGGCCCGCTCGCGCTCGCGGGCGTGCTGCTGTGGCTGACCGGGCTCGTCTTCGAGGCGGTGGGCGACCACCAGCTGGCCCGGTTCAAAGCGGATCCCGCGCACCGGGGGCGGATCATGGACCGGGGCCTGTGGTCCTGGACCCGGCATCCGAACTACTTCGGCGACTTCTGCGTGTGGTGGGGCATCTACCTGGTCGCCGCCGGTTCGGTGGGGGCGGCGGCGGTCTCGGTGGTGGCTCCGCTGGTCATGTCCTACCTGCTGACCGCGGGCAGCGGGAAGCGCCTGCTGGAGCGGCACATGGCGGACCGCCCGGGGTACGCCGCGTACCGGGAGCGGACGAGCGGCTTCTTCCCGTGGCCGCCGCGCGGCGGCCCGGCGCGCACCGGCTGACGGGGGCGGGCCGGGGGACGAGGCGGGCGGCGGACGGGGCGGACGACTGGTGGGGCGGGTCGGCTGATGGGCGGGTCGGCGGACAGGGCGGGCGGCGGACAGGTCTGGCCGGCTCGTGGCTCGGAGCGCGGCGCGGTGGGCCATTGGTACAGTCGCGGCATGGCGGTGGACGAGCTCGACACCAGAATCCTGCGCCTGCTGATCGAGCAGCCGCGCACCAGCGTCCGCGAGTACGCCCGGCTCCTCGGGGTGGCCCGCGGCACCCTTCAGGCCCGGCTGGACCGACTGGAGCGGACCGGGGTGATCACCGGGACCGGCCCCTCCCTGTCCCCCGCCGCGCTCGGGCACCCGGTGCTGGCCTTCGTTCACATCGAGGTCACCCAGGGGCACCTGGACGACGTGGGCGACGCCCTCTCGGCCGTCCCGGAGATCATCGAGGCCTTCTCCATCACCGGCGGCGGAGACCTGCTCACGCGCGTCGCGGCCCGGGACAACGCCCACCTGGAGGACGTGATCCAGCGGCTGATCCAGCTGCCCGGCGTGGTCCGCACCCGGACCGAGGTGGCCCTGCGCGAGCGGGTGGCGCACCGGCTGCTGCCGCTGGTCGAGTCCGTGGGCCGGGCCGCCCGCAAGACCTGACAGAATGGTCTAGACAGGACATGACCGGCAGGACGGGCGCATCGGATGATTTCCGTCATATTCGATCTCGACGGCACCCTCGTGGACAGCGAGCCGAACTACTACGAGTCCGGGCGCCGCACGCTGGCCCGGCACGGGGTACCCGATTTCACGTGGGAGCAGCACGCCCGCTTCATCGGCATCGGAACCCTGGAGACGCTGGAGATCCTCAAGGACCGGTACGCGATCGCGGCGCCGGTGGAGGAGCTGCTCGCCGAGCAGAACGCCGTCTACCTGGAGCTGGCCCGCACCGAGACCGAGGCCTTCCCCGAGATGCGCGCGTTCGTCGAGCGGCTGCACGCCGCCGGCGTGCCGATGGCGGTGGCCTCCGGCTCTTCCCTGGAGGCGATCGACGCCGTGCTGGCCGGCACCGGCCTGGACGCGCTGCTGACCACGGTGGTCTCCGCGGAGGAGGTCGCGCACGGCAAGCCTGCGCCGGACGTGTTCCTGGAGGCGGCCCGCCGGCTGGGCGCCGAACCGGCCGACTGCGTGGTCGTCGAGGACGCGGCGCCGGGCGCCCTGGCCGCGCGGGCGGCCGGTATGGCGTGCGTGGCCGTCCCGTACGTGGCGGAGACCGCGCACGACCCGGCGTTCACCGGCGCGGACCTCCTCTTCCCCGGCGGGCAGCGGGAGTTCAGCGCGGAGGCCGCGCACGACTGGCTGACGGCCCACCGGAGCGCCTGAACGGCGTTGGGGGCGGCGGCCGTTCACTGCGGCGCACGAACGGCGCCGCGCCATCCCTGGTGTCCCGCGCGGTCCGCTGCCACCATGCCCGGGTGACCGCCACCCTGCTGCCACCCCCGGGCACCGAGCGCGGACCGCGCCGGTGGCCCCTCCTCGGCAACCTCCCCGCCTTCGCCCGCGATCCGCTGGCCTTCTTCGCATCCCTGCGCGACGGCTACGGCGACTGGGTGCCGTGGTCGCTCGGCCTCCACCGCAACGTACTGGTGTCCCGGCCCGAGCACGCCGGTGAGCTGCTCGGCGCCCTCGAGTCCACCTTCAAGCCGACCGAACTGGGCTGGGCCTTCCGGCAGTTGCTGGGCAACGGCGTGGTCGTCGCCACCGGCGACGACTGGCGGCGCAAACGGGCGCTGGTCCAGCCCGCCGTACGGCCGCGCAAGGTCCGCTCGTACGCCACCGCGATGGTGGAGTGCGCGGACGCGCTGGTCCGCGGCTGGCGCGAGGGCGACCGGATCGACGTGCACCGGGAGATGGCCGGGCTCACCCAGCGGATCGCGGTCCGCACCCTGTTCGGGAGCGACGCCGCCGGCCGCGAGGCACCCATCAGCGCGGCGATGGCCACGGCGCAGCGGGAGCTGGGCACCGAGTTCCGCGGGATCACACTGTTCCTGCCGCCGTGGGTGCAGACCCCGGGGCGGCGACGGATGCGGGCCGCGGTCTCGGTCCTCGACCGGGAGATCGAGCACGTCATACGCGAGCACGAGAGCGCCTCCGCGGCGGGCGCCGAGCGGGACGACCTGCTGAGCCGGCTGCTCGCGGCCCGCGACGAACGGGGCGGCCCGCTGTCCCGCAAGGAACTGCGGGACGAGTCCATCACCCTGTACATCGGCGGCCACGAGGGTGGAGGCGGCGCTCGTGCTGGCCGTGCTCGGGCAGCGGTTCCACCTGGACACGGGGGCCCGGCGGACCGGGGTGTTCCCCGGCCTCACCCTGCAACCGGCGGGGCCCGTCCCGGCCGCCCTGCGCGCCGCCGGGACTTGAGGGGTGTCGTCACACGCGCTCCTGCCCCGCCCCCGGGCGTAACGACTTTGACGACACCCCTCGGCCGTCCCCTTCGGACCGCGCCGGGCCCGCACAGCCGGCACCACGCCTCGCCCGCGCCGGCCGCCCCAACTGCCGCCGCCACTGCCGCTCCGGGCCGTTTTACAGGCCTACGTTCGTTCCGCTACAGGACCGCGGCGGACCCTCCGCCGCCCACACCGGGAGAAGCCCCATGAAGAAGAACAAGCTCAAGGCCGGCGGCGCCGCGGCCGTGATCGCGGCGGGCATCGCGATCACGGCGGTGGGCGCGGCGAACGCGGCCGACACGGCCCCGAGCCAGTCCACGCGCATCACCTCCGTACAGCAGCTGCACGAGAACCTCGCGCAGGCGGTGGAGCAGGAGCAGGCGCTCGGCCTCCAGGGCACCATCGGCGGGCCCGTCGGCCGTGCGCTGGACGAGTCGACCGCCGCGATCGACGGCTGACGGGACGGGTGAGCACCGTGGGAACCGACCTGTCAGCAGCCGCGCCGGCGACGTGGTGCCCGAGCGGCGACGCCCGGGCCCCCGAGTCGGTCGTCCTCGGCGTCCGCTCGGGCGCCGACGGCCGGGTGACGTACCTCGCCGACCCGGTCCCGGCGTCCGAGGTGCTCGGCGCCGTGCCGGAGGGGATCGAGCCGACCCGCGTCCTGCGGTTCGCCTCGCACTGCGTCACCGGCTGCGCGAACCGGCGGGGGAACGACTGCACCCTGGTGGAACGGGTGCTGACCCTGCCGCCGCCGGCGGCGGCCGATGCCCGCGCGGTCCCACGGTGCCACCTCCGCTCCCGCTGCCAGTGGTGGCAGCAGACCGGCGTCGACGCCTGCCACCGCTGCCCGGCCGTCACCACGGCCACCTTCCAGGAGGACGAGCTGGCCACCCTGGTCGCCGACCCGTCCACCACCCCGGAGCAGCTCGCCTCCTGGATCGCCGCGTCCGCCTGACCGGCGCGCCCACGCCCGCCGGGTCCGCCTCCGGGCCGCCTCCGGGCGCCGTCCCGGACCGGCCCGGCCCCTGGCCCCGAACCCTGGCCCGACAGCACCCTCCCGCCCGGAGCACCCGGAGCACCCGGAGCGGCCGAGGGGCTGCCGGGCCTTCGGCGCGTCCGGCGCCGCCCGCGGGGTCCGGGACCGCCGCGTCCACGGCGGCGTGTCCCAATATCGGAGACACGGGGTCCATTGGTCGAGACACCATTGACCCGCCTCCGGCCATCTGGCTGGGTTTCGCCGCATGTTGCGTTCAGCCATGCTCACCACGCGCGGTCACATCGACCTGCTGCGGGTGGCCTCCGCCGCGTGTCGCCGCGGCTGCTGACGCCCTCTCTTCCCTGACGTGACACGAGCGCTCCGCGCTCGGCTTCCGCGCGCCCTGAGCTCCCCGGTCCGGTGATCCGGCCCCGCGGCCCGGTCCTGCACTCCGGTCCGCAGCCACCTCTACCTGAACGTGTACGCCGGAATCCGCGGGGTTGACGAGCAACTGATCGAGGCCGGCGGCGCGTTGGGCCTCGGACGCTGGGGACTGGTGCGGCACGTGGTCCTGCCGGGCGCACTGCCCGGGTTCATGACCGGCCTGCGGTACTCCCTGGCCACCGCCTGGCTGGCCCTGGTGTTCGGCGAGTCCATCAACGCCGACGCCGGCATCGGCTTCCTGATGAACCAGGCCCGCGAGTTCTTCCGCACCGACGTGATCGTCGTCTGCCTCGTCGTCTACGCCTTCCTCGGCCTCACCGCCGACCTCGTCGTCCGCGCTCTCGAAAGGCTGCTGCTGCAATGGCGACCGACCTTCACGGGGCAGTAGCCGCCCCCACCGCCGTACGGGTGGCCGGGCTGACCCGGTCCTTCGACGGGCGGGCCGTCATCGACCGCCTCGATCTGACGCTGCGCGCCGGGTAGTTCACCGTCCTCCTGGGCCGCGGCGGATGCGGGAAGTCGACCCTGCTGCGCGTCCTGGCCGGCCTGGACCGCGAGATCGACGGCGAGGTCCTGGTCCCGGAGCGGCGCGCGGTGGCCTTCCAGGCCCCCCGGCTGATGCCCTGGAAACGGGTCTGGCGCAACGTCCTCCTCGGACTCCCGGGCCGCCCCGACCGCGAGCGCGCCGAACGGGCGCTGGCCGAGGTCGGCCTGGAGCACCGTACGGACGCCTGGCCCAAAACCCTGTCCGGCGGCGAGGCCCAGCGCGCCTCGCTCGCCCGGGCGCTGGTGCGCGAACCCGATCTGCTGCTGCTCGACGAGCCGTTCGGCGCACTCGACGCCCTCACCCGCATCAAGGCCCAGCAGTTGGTGGCCCAGCTGTGGCAGCGGCGCGGCTGCGCGGTGCTGCTGGTCACGCACGACGTCGACGAGGCCGTCCTGCTGGCCGACCGCGTCCTGGTCATGGACGAGGGCTGGATCTCCTACGACACCCAGGTCCCGCTGGACCGCCCGCGCGACGTCGGCGACCCGGGGTTCGCCGCGCTGCGCTCCCGGTTCCTCGCCGAGCTCGGCGTCGTCTGACCACGCGTCCGGCCACCCGCTCCCCCACCCCCGTCATCCTGCCCCGCCTCCCCTCCCCGCCCCTCCCCGCCCCGCCCCGCCCGTACGAGAGATCGAAGAGAAGCGACATGAGACGCCACTCCCTTTCCCTGCCCCTGCTGGCCACCCTGATCCCGCTGTCCCTGGCCCTGACGGCCTGCGGTGGCGACACCGCCGCGGACACCGGCCCGGCGCCCGCCGCGGACACCGGCAAGAGCGGCGCCAAGATCACCCTCAGCATCGGGGACCAGAAGGGCGGCAACGAGTCGCTCCTGCGCGCCGCCGGTGAGCTGGACGGCCTCGACTACTCCATCAAGTGGTCCACCTTCACCTCCGGGCCGCCGCTGCTGGAGGCCGTCAACGCCAAGGCCGTCGACATCGACGGCGTGGGCAACACCCCGCCCGTGTTCGCCGTCGGCGCCAAGTCGAAGATCACCGTGGTGGCCGCCACCCACGGCTCCTCCACCGGCGAGGCGATCCTCGTCCCGAAGGGCTCCGCCCTCCAGTCCCCCGCCGAGCTCCGCGGGAAGAAGATCGCTGTGGCGCAGGGCAGTTCGGCGCACTTCCAGCTCATCGCGTCCCTCGAGCAGGCGGGCCCGAAGCTCTCCGACGTGACCGTCAACTTCCCCCAGCCGGCAGGCGCCCTGGCCGCCTTCAACAGCGGCTCGGTCGACGCCTGGGCGGTCTGGGACCCGTACACCTCCCAGGTGCTGCGCACCGGCGCCCGCATCCTCACCTCCGGCGAGGGGGTGGTCAACGGCCTCGGCTTCCGGGAAGATCCCCGCACCCCCGCGGGTTGGTAGAACCGTGAACGATCTCATGCGGGGCGCGGGCGGGAACCCGGACACGGACGTCGACGTGGTGGTGGTCGGCGCGGGGCAGGCGGGCCTGTCCAGCGCGTACCACCTCACCCGGGCGGGGCTGGAGCACGTGGTCCTGGACCACTCGCCCCGCCCGGGCGGGGCCTGGCAGTTCCGCTGGCCCTCGCTCACCTACGGCAGGGTCCACGGGATGCACTCCCTGCCCGGCATGGAGCTGACCGGGGCCGACCCGCTGCGGCCCTCGTCGGAGGTGGTCGGGGAGTACTTCGCCGCGTACGAGGACCGCTTCGGCCTGCGCGTACGGCGTCCCGTGGACGTCTCGGCGGTACGCGGCGCCGCCGACGGCCGGCTGCGGGTGGAAACCTCCGCCGGCAGCTGGTCGGCGCGGGCCCTGATCAATGCCACGGGCACCTGGGACCGCCCGTTCTGGCCCCGGTACGCCGGTCAGGAGACCTTCCGCGGCCGCCAGCTGCACACCGCGAACTACCCGGGGCCGCAGGAGTTCGCGGGGGCCCGCGTGATCGTGGTGGGCGGCGGCACCTCCGCGGTGCAGCACCTGCTGGAGATATCCGAG
The DNA here is from genome assembly GCF_042717785.1 of Streptomyces sp. NPDC058619. NCBI lineage: Bacteria > Bacillati > Actinomycetota > Actinomycetes > Kitasatosporales > Streptomycetaceae > Streptomyces > Streptomyces sp. NPDC058619. The sequence goes on along the minus strand of NZ_JBHXQN010000010.1, from coordinate 85,153 downwards.
GTGGCGGCGGAGACCGTCTGGGTGACACGCCGGCCGCCGGTGTTCCGCGACGGGGACTTCGGCGAGGCGGAGGGCCGCGCGGCGGTCGCGCTGGTCGACGAGCGGGTGCGGCGGGGGCTGCCGTCGCGGAGCGTGGTCAGCGTGACCGGGCTCCCGCTGAACGCGGCGGTACGGGCCGGCCTGGCCTCGGGGGTCCTCGACCGCAGGCCCGTGTTCGACCGCATCACCCCCACGGGGGTCCTCTGGGCGGACGGCAGCCGCGTGGAGGCGGACGTGATCCTGTGGGCCACCGGCTTCCGCGCGGCGGTCGACCACCTGGCCCCGCTGCACCTGCGCGAGCCCGGCGGCGGCATCCGCGTCGAGGGCACCCGGGCCGTCCGCGACGAGCGGATCCACCTGGTGGGCTACGGCCCCTCGGCGTCGACGATCGGCGCGAACCGCGCGGGCGGCGCCGCCGCCCGGGAGATCCGCCGCCTGCTGAACCGGGAGCGGGCCGCGGCACCGGGGGCAGCGGCGTCGCTCCAGGCGGCCGACGCACCGGCGGGCTGATCCGCGCGGGCCGCTTCCGGGCCCCCGCCGGGGCCTCTTCCGGACCGCCGCCGCACAGGAGGAGCACGGCCCGCTGCGGCCGGTCGCCGGCGGTGAAGTCCACCCGGACCTCGGTCCCCTGATCGGCGTGGACCGGTTCCGCGAGGGGCTGGCCGAACGTCAGTGCGCGGGGGGTCCGGCCTTGGCGCGGGCGCCCGCGGCGGCGCGGAGGCGGTTGAACTCCGCCACGTGCTTCTTGTGCTCCTCGTACGTCGCCGAGAAGCGGGTGTCCCCCGGCCTGACCGTCACGAAGAACAGCCAGTCGCCGGGCGTCGGGGCGACGGCGGCCGTCATGGCCTCCAGCCCGGGGATGTCGATCGGGGTGGGCGGCAGGCCCTGGCGTTCGTAGGAGTTGAAGGGGCTGTCGATGCGCGTCTCGGCCAGCGTGGTGTCGACCGTGCTGCGGTTCAGCGCGTAGTTGATCGTGGAGTCCATCTGGAGCGGCATCGACTTCGCCAGCCGGTTGTGCACCACGCGGGCGACCTTGCCCATGTCGGTGCGGCTGTCGGCCTCCGCCTCGATGACGCTGGCCAGCGTCGCCGTCTGGTACGGGGTCATCCCGTGCACCCTGCCGCCGTCCGTGACGGCCCGGGTGGCGAGCTTCCGGTTCGCCGTCTGCACCATGTACGCGAGGAGGCCGGCCGGCGTGGACTTCGAGGTCACCGGGTACGTCGCCGGGAAGAGGTAGCCCTCCGGGTTGCCCTTCGCCTCCGCGGGCAGTGCCAGTCCGGCGGTCGCCGCTGCGGCCTTCGCCGAGCCGGCGGGGAGTTTGAGCTCGCGGTCGACCGCGGCGTACACCTGCGAGGCCCGCCAGCCCTCGGAGATCACCAGCATCCGGGGTTGTTCGGGGGCTTCCGCACCCCGCAGCAGCGGTATCAGGACCACTGCCCCGATCGCGAGGATCGTACCGAGGAAGAGCGCCAGCCGGCCTCGGCGGGTGAGCCGGGAACGGCGCTGTGGTGGCGGCAGGTACTCATGACGCATGCGGGAACGCTAACCCGCGAAACATCACATTCCCGACACCCCACCCGTGCGCCGGTCATACGATCACACGTTCACCGGGGCCAACTCGGCGCCCTGCGCCGTTCCCGCACTCCGGCCCCCGTCCGGCGCCGCCACCGGCGCCAGCGCGGCGTCCCGGTCCCGGCGGACCAGGGCCGCGTACCGGCCTTCGGCCTCCAGCAGCTCCTCGTGCGTACCGCGCTCGGCTATGCGCCCCGCGTCGAGGACCACGATCTGGTCGGCGTCGCGGACGGTGGACAGGCGGTGCGCGATGGTGATGGTGGTGCGGCCCGCGGAGAGGTTGTCGATGGCCTGCTGGACGGCGTGTTCGGTGCGGGTGTCCAGGGCGCTGGTGGCCTCGTCGAGGATGAGCACCGGCGGGTCCCGCAGGATGGTGCGGGCGATGGCGAGCCGCTGCTTCTCACCCCCGGAGAACCGGTAGCCGCGCTCGCCGACGAGGGTGTCGTACCCGTCCGGCAGGGACGCGATGTGGTCGTGGATCTGGGCCGCCCGGGCCGCGTCGGCGATCTCCTCGTCGGTCGCGTCCGGCTTGGCGAAGCGCAGGTTGTCGGCGACCGAGGCGTGGAAGAGGTAGGTCTCCTGGGAGACCACGCCTATGGAGCGGGCCAGCGAGTCGAAGTCGAGGTCACGGACGTCGACCCCGTCCAGGGCCACGCGTCCGCCGGTCACGTCGTAGAGCCGGGGCACGAGGTAGCTCAGGGTGCTCTTCCCGGAGCCCGTCGCGCCGACCACGGCGAGGGAACTGCCGGCCGGGACGGTGATGTCGATCCCCTTCAGGGCAGGCCCGTTCTCCGCGTCGTACGCGAAGTCCACGGCCTCCAGCCGAACCTCGCCCGCGGCCCGCCCCAGGCGCACCGCGTCCTCGCGTTCCGTGATGTCCACCGGCAGGTCGAGGTACTCGAAGATGCGGGCGAACAGGGCGAGCGAGGTCTGGATCTGCACGCCGGTCGACAGCAGGCTCACGGCGGGCCGGAACAGGCCCTGCTGGAGGGTGACGAAGGCGACGAGGGTGCCGACGGAGAGCGAGGGCGCGCCCGTCTGCAGCGCGATGCCGGCCGCCCAGTAGATCAGGGCGGGCATGGCGGCCATGACGATGCCGATCGTGGACATCCGCCAGCGCCCGGCCATGCTGGAGCGCACCTCCAGGCTGACGAGCTTCTCGGACTCGTCGGAGAAGGACGAGGTCAGAGAGTCGGAGCGCCCCATGGTGCGGCCGAGCAGGATGCCGCTGACCGACAGCGACTCGGTCACGGTCGCGGCCATCGCGGCCATCTGTTTCTGGCGCTGCGTGGTGATCTTCTTGCGCTCGCGGCCGACCCGCCGGCTGATCCACACGAAGACGGGGAGCAGCAGCAGCGAGACGAGCGTGAGCCGCCAGTCGAGCGCGAGCATGGCGACGACCGAGGCGATGACCGCCGTCAGGTTGGAGACGAGCGAGGTCGCGGTCGAGGTGACCGTGGCCTGCATCCCGCCGATGTCGTTGGCGATGCGGGACTGCACCTCGCCGGTGCGGGTGCGGGTGAAGAAGGCCAGCGGCATCCGCTGGAGCTGGGCGTAGACGGCGGTGCGCAGGTCGTGCATGACGCGCTGGCCGACCGTGGTCGATATGTAGGTCTGGAGCACGCCGAAGACGCTCGTGACCACGGCGGTCAGGATCATGCCGAGCGCGAGGAGGCTGAGCAGCCCGGTGCGGCCCTGCGGGATCGCGACGTCGAGGATCTCCCTCAGCAGGAAGGGCGAGGCGACCCCGACCAGCGAGGAGGCGCCGACCAGGAGGCCGACGACGGCGAGGCGGCCCCGGTACGGCCGAAAGAGGGAGACGATGCGGCGCAGCTCACGGGGCTGCTCCGCCGGGGCGGGGCGGTTGGGGTCGAGGGATTCGTTCGATGGGGTCCACTTCGGTTCTTCGGGGCGCATGGGCCTCCTTCCTGACGAGACTCGAATGAGCATAGCTCATTGTTACCTATGCTCACAATGAATCCGGTCCTGATACTGTCTCCCAGTATGAGGACACCTTCCGAGACCGACACCACAGACGGCGTTCTCGCCGAGCAGCTGCTGCGCCTGACCCGTCGGCTCCACCGCATCCAGAAGCGCCACATGGAGCCGCTCGGCATCACTCCCGCCCAGGGCCGCCTGCTGCGCCTGGTCTCGCACTACGAAGGCGCTCAGCCGCCCCGGATGGCGGACCTCGCCGCCCGTCTGGAGGTCGTCCCCCGCGCCGTCACCACGCTCGTGGACGGCCTGGAGGCCGCGGACTGCGTGCGCCGCGCGCCGGACACCGCGAACCGGCGGGTCATAAGGATCGAGCTCACGGACACCGGCCGCGCCACGCTGCGCCGCCTGCGCAACGCGCGAACCGACGCCGCAGAGGAGATCCTGGCTCCACTGACCGCCGATCAGCGCGAGATGCTCGGGGGCCTGCTGAACGCCCTGGCGGACGCTCCGCCGGAGGGCGTCTGCCGATAGGCCACGCGCGGGCCGCGACGAGGCGAGGGGTCGGACATGCCGATGCTGGAACCGAAGCCGGGAGCGCTGCGCCCGCGCGGCATCGGCGGCCCCGCCCCCGACCGGCTGCCCGAGCACCGGGCCGGCGGTACCCCGGAGCCGCTGCGCACCGAGCTGACCGAGCTGCTCGGCGCGGAGAAGGTCCTGTGGAAGGTGTCCGACCTGGTCCGCTACGCCTCGGACGCCTCGCCCTACCGCTTCGTGCCCCAGGTCGTGGTGATCGCCGAGGACATCGACGACGTCTCCGCCGTCCTTTCCTACGCGCACGGCAGGCAGCGCGAGGTGGTCTTCCGCGCAGCCGGGACCTCGCTCAACGGCCAGGCGCAGGGCGAGGACATCCTCGTGGACGTGCGCCGCCACTGGGCCGGCGTCGAGGTGCTGGACGAGGGCCGGCGCGCCCGCATCCGCCCCGGGACCACCGTCGTACGGGCCAACGCCGCGCTGGCCCGGCACGGGCGGATCCTCGGCCCCGACCCGGCCAGCGCCATCGCCTGCACCCTCGGCGGGGTCGTCGCGAACAACGCCTCCGGCATGATGGCGGGGACCACGAGGAACTCGTACCGCACCCTCTCCTCCCTCACCCTCGTCCTGCCGACCGGGACCGTGGTGGACACGGCCGATCCGCTCGCCGACGAGGGGCTGGCCCGCGCGGAACCGGCCCTGTGCCGCGGGCTGATGGAGATCAAGCGGGAGATCGAGGCCGACCCGGAGCTCGTCGCCCGCATCCGCGCCAAGTACGAGATCAAGAACACCACCGGCTACCGTCTGGACGCCTACCTGGACGGCGCCACCCCCGTCGAGATCCTGCGCGGTCTGGCGGTCGGATCGGAGGGCACCCTCGGCTTCATCTCCGAGGTCGTGTTCGACACGCTCCCGCTGGACCGCGAGCTCTGCACCGGCCTGCTGTTCTTCCCCTCCCTGCCGGCCGCGGCCGCCGCCGTCCCGCTCTTCAACGCGGCGGGCGCCCTCGCCGTCGAGCTGATGGACGGCAACACCCTGCGCGCCTCGGTCAGCGTCGCCGGCGTCCCCGCCGACTGGGCCGACCTGCCGCGGGAGACCACGGCGCTGCTGGTGGAGTTCCGGGCGCCGGACGAGGCGGGACGCGCCGCCTGCGAGCGCCGCGCGGCCGAGGTCCTCGCGGGGCTCGACCTGGTCGCGCCGGCCGCCTCCGTGACCAACTCCTTCACCCGGGACGCGCAGACCATCAGCGGCTACTGGACGGCCCGCAAGGCCTTCGTCACCGCCGTCGGCGGAGCCCGCGCCCCGGGCACCACCCTGATCACCGAGGACTTCGCCGTACCGCCCTCGCGGCTGGCCGAGGCCTGCGAGGCCCTCCTCGAACTCCAGGCCCGGCACGGCTTCGACGCGGCCGTCGCCGGCCACGCGGCCCACGGCAACCTGCACTTCCTGCTCGCCTTCGACGCCGCCGACCCCTCCGACGTCGAGCGGTACGCCGCCTTCATGGACGCCTTCTGCCGGCTCACCGTGGAGCGCTTCGACGGTTCCCTGAAGGCCGAGCACTCCACCGGACGCAACATGGCGCCCTTCCTCGAACTGGAATGGGGCGCCGGGGCCACCGAGCTGATGTGGCGCACCAAGCGGATCGTGGACCCGGACGGGGTGCTCGCCCCGCGCATCCTCCTCGACCGCGACCCGCGGGGCCACCTGCGCGGGCTGAAGACGATTCCGCGGGTGGAGGCGGTGGCGGACCCGTGCATCGAGTGCGGCTTCTGCGAACCGACCTGTCCCAGCGGGGACCTGACGACCACACCGCGCCAGCGGATCGTGCTGCGGCGCGAGATGACCCGCCAGCAGCCGGGCTCCCCCGTGCTGGACGGCCTGCTCGACGCCTACGGCTACGACGCGGTCGACACCTGCGCCGGCGACTCCACCTGCAGGCTCGCCTGCCCGGTCGGCATCGACACCGGCGCCCTGATGAAGGACTTCCGCCACCGCCGGCACAGCGCCCGCGAGGAGCGGGCCGCCGCGCTCGCCGCGCGGCGGTTCGCGGCCGTGGAGACGGCCGCCCGGCTGGCCGTAGCCGCCGCCGGGAAGATCACCGACCGGGTCGGGAACCGGCTGCTCGAAGCCGTCACGGGGGCCGCGCGCAGGGCCGTACGCCCGGACCTCGTACCGCGGTGGCTGCCACAGGTCCCCGGGCCCGCGGCCCGGCGGCTGCCCCTCACCCCACGGGTGGGCGCCGCGGCCGTCTACTACCCGGCCTGCGTCAACCGGATCTTCGGCGGCCCGGACGGCCGCCCCGGCCCCTCCCTGCCGCAGGCCGTGGTGGCCGTGTCGCAGCGGGCCGGGAGACCGGTGTGGATCCCCCGCGACGTGCACGGCACCTGCTGCGCGACGATCTGGCACTCCAAGGGGTACGACGCGGGGAACCGGGTGATGGCCAACCGGATCGTCGAGGCGGCCTGGGGATGGACGGCCGGCGGGCGGCTGCCGCTGGTGGTCGACGCCTCCTCCTGCACGCTCGGCATCGCGCGCGAGGTGGTCCCGTACCTGACGGACGACAACCGGGCGCTGCACGCGGAGCTCACCGTCGTCGACTCGGTCGTCTGGGCGGCGGACGAACTGCTGCCGCACCTGGAGATCCGGCGCACCGCCGGATCGGCCGTGCTCCACCCCACCTGTTCGATGCGGCACTTGGGCGACGAGGCGCAGCTGCTCGCGGTCGCCGCGGCGTGCGCCGACGAGGTGGTCGTACCGGACGACGCCGGCTGCTGCGCCTTCGCGGGCGACCGCGGCATGCTGCACCCGGAGCTGGCGGCCTCGGCGACGGCCCGGGAGGCCGCCGAGGTGACCGCTCGGTCCTTCGACGCGCACCTGTCGGCGAACCGCATGTGCGAGGTGGGCATGGACCGGGCCACCGGGCGGAGCTACTACTCGGCCCTGCTCGAACTGGAGCACGCCACTCGTCCCTGAACGGCAGAGACGCACCGCGACGCCCGCCCGCGGGTGGAAAATCGATTGCCCGGAACGGGTCCGGAAGGCGAACCTTGCACGGTTTGAACCACTCGACCGTCATGGGGCGTCATGCAGATCAGCGATCTTCCGTATCCGGACCCCGGGGTACCCGACGCTCGCTCCGGCCCCCGCTTCCTCGTGTGGCTCGGACGCGGCCAACTCGGCGGCCAGGCCAAGAGCCTGTGCTGGGGTCTGGTGCACTTCTCCGGCATCGCCGGACTCCCCTACGCGCTGGGTCTCGGCGTCGACGCGGTCGTCGACCGCGACGCGCACCGGCTGCTGCTCGTCGGCGGCCTGCTCCTCCTGCTCGGCGTGGCCATCACCGTCGGCGACGCCATGCTCCACCGCACCGCCGTCACCAACTGGATCACCGCCGCCGCCCGCGTGCAGCAGCTGCTCGCGCGCAAGACGGCCGAACTGGGCTCCGCGCTGAGCCGGCGGGTCGCCGCCGGTGAGGTGATCGCGGTGTCCACAGGCGACGTCGAGAAGATCGGCTGGTTCGTCGAAGCCGTGTCCCGGTTCCTCGCCGCCGCCTTCGCCGTCGTCCTCGTCTGCGTCGGGCTGCTCTTCTACGCCCCCGCCCTCGGCGTGGTCGTGGCGATCGGCGTCCCCGTGGTCGCCCTGGCCGCGCTGCCGCTGCTGCCGCGCGCCACCCGGCGCGCCGACTTCCAGCGGGAGAAGGCGGGCAGGGCGACCGAGCTGGCCTCGGACACGGTCGCGGGCCTGCGGGTGCTGCGCGGAATCGGCGGCGAGGAGCTGTTCCTCGGCCGCTACCGCGAGGCCTCGCAGGAGGTCCGCAAGGCCGCCGTGCGCAGTGCCCGGATGTGGGCGCTGATCTCCGCGATCCAGGTGCTCCTGCCGGGCGCGCTGCTGATCACGGTCGTCTGGCACGGGGCCACGCTGGTCGTGGACGGGCGCATCGAGGTGGGCGAACTCGTGGCCGCGTTCAGCGCGGTGGCCACGCTGCTCTACCCGCTGCGGCACTTCGAGGAGATCGCCATGGCGTACTCCTTCTCCCGCCCCTCCGCCGAGCGGGCCGCCCGGGTGCTGTCGCTGACGCGCGCGGAGGCCGGGGAGCCGGGAGCCGCGGAGCAGGGGGCGGGCCCGGTTCCGGACGCACCCGCGCCGGGAGCCGACCTGTATGACCCGGAGACCGGGCTGCTGGCGCCGACGGGCCGGTTCACCGCCGTGGTGTGCGGGGACCCGGACCTCGCGGGGCGGCTCGCCGAGCGGCTGGGCGGGCATCCGATGGACGGGGCCGGCGGCCCCTCGGTGCTGCTGGGCGGGGTCGCGCTGGACGAGCTCGCGCTGGACACCGCGCGCACGCTGGTCCTCGTACAGGACAAGGACCCGGTGCTGCTGTCGGGCACCCTGCGCGAGCTGTTCGACGTACCGGCCTCGGGAGCGGTCGAACCGGCGGCCGCGCTGGAGGCCGCCCGGTGCGCGGACGTGCTGGACGCGTTGGCGCAGGCGGCCCCGGACGGGGTCGACGACCCGATGGACGCGCGGATCACCGAGCGCGGCCGGTCGCTGTCCGGCGGGCAGCGCCAGCGCCTCGCGCTGGCGCGGTCGCTGGTGACCGACCCGGAGGTGCTGGTGCTGGACGAGCCGACGTCGGCGGTCGACTCGCACACGGAGGCGCGGATCGCGGACGGCATCGCGGCCCTGCGCGCCGGGCGCACCACGGTGGTGCTGGCGTCCTCGCCGCTACTGCTGGACCGCGCCGACCGGGTCGTCCTGGTCCACGGGGGTGTGGTGGCGGCGACCGGTACGCACCGCGAGCTGCTGCACGGCGAACCGCTCTACCGGGCGGTCGTCACCCGTGAGACGGAAGAGGAACAGCGGCTCGCACGGCTTGAACTGACCGAGCTCGAAGAAACACTCACAGAGATCGAGGAGTCCGCATGATCGGCGTGGCGCCGCCGGACTACGATCCGGCGGCCCCCGAATCGGCCGCGACCCTGCCCGTGGGCACGTCGGCGACCGTACGGGGCTATGTGCGCGGGCTGTTCCGGCGGCACCGGCGGGCCTTCGTGCTGCTGGTGACGGTCAACGCGGTCGCGGTGATCGCCTCCATGGTCGGCCCGTACCTGCTGGGCCGGGTCGTGGACGACCTGACGGCGGGGGTGCGCGAGCTCCATCTGGGGCAGGTGGCGCTGCTGTTCGCGGCGGCGCTCGCCGTGCAGACCTGCTTCGTCCGGCTGGTCCGGCTGCGCGGGGCGGTGCTCGGCGAGGAGATGCTGGCCGACCTGCGCGAGGACTTCCTGGTGCGGTCGGTGGGGCTGCCTCCGGGCGTCCTGGAGCGGGCCGGCACCGGTGACCTGCTGTCGCGGATCACCACCGACATCGACCGGCTGGCCAACGCCATGCGCGAGGCGGTGCCGCAGCTGGCCATCGGCGTGGTGTGGGCGGGGCTGCTCTTCGGGGCGCTCGCGGTGACGGCGCCTCCGCTGGCGCTGGCCGCGCTGGTGGCGCTGCCGGTCCTGGTGATCGGCTGCCGCTGGTACTTCCGGCGGGCGCCGTCGGCGTACCGGTCGGAGTCGGCGGGATACGCGGCGGTCGCGGCCGTGCTCTCCGAGACGGTCGACGCGGGCCGCACGGTCGAGGCGCACCGCCTGGGACGGGACCGGATCTCGCTGTCGGAGCGGCGGATCAAGGAGTGGACGGCCTGGGAGCGGTACACCCTGTTCCTGCGCACGGTCCTCTTCCCCGTCGTGAACGTCACCTACATGACGATCCTCGGCTCGGTCCTGCTGGTCGGCGGCTACTGCGTGCTGCGGGGCTGGATCTCGGTGGGACAGATGACCACGGGGGCGCTGCTGGCGCAGATGATGGTCGACCCGATCGGGCTGATCCTGCGCTGGTACGACGAGCTGCAGATCGCGCAGGTGTCCCTGGCACGCCTGGTGGGCGTGCGGGAGATCGAGCCGGACGCGGGTGACGCGGCCGTCGCCCCGGAGGGCCGCGCGGTCCGCGCGGACGAGGTGCACTTCGGCTACCGGGAGGGCGTGGACGTCCTGCACCGGGTCTCGATGGCGGTGCCGCCGGGGACCCGGATGGCGCTGGTCGGCCCGTCGGGCGCGGGCAAGTCCACGCTGGGCCGGCTGCTGGCGGGCATCTACGCGCCCCGGACCGGGGAGGTCACCCTCGGCGGGGCGCAGTTGTCGCGGATGCCGGCGGAGCGGGTGCGCGAGCACGTGGCGCTGGTCAATCAGGAGCACCACGTGTTCGTGGGCTCGCTGCGGGACAACCTGCGCCTCGCGCGTACGGGCGCCGGGGACGCGGAGCTGTGGTCGGCGCTGGAGGCGGTCGACGCCGAGGGCTGGGCGCGGGCCCTGGAGGCCGGTCTGGACACCGAGGTCGGTTCCGGCGGCACGGCGCTGACCCCGGCGCAGGCGCAGCAGGTCGCGCTGGCCCGGCTGGTGCTGGCGGATCCGCACACGCTGGTCCTGGACGAGGCCACGTCGCTGCTGGATCCGCGCGCGGCGCGGCACCTGGAGCGCTCGCTCGCCCGGGTGCTGGACGGCCGTACGGTCATCGCGATCGCCCACCGGCTGCACACGGCGCACGACGCGGACGTGATCGCGGTGGTCGAGGACGGCCGGATCAGCGAACTCGGCTCCCACGACGAGCTGGTGGCGGCCGACGGCGCGTACGCGTCGCTGTGGCGCTCCTGGCACGGCTGACCGGACCGGCGGCCGGCCGCGGGGCGCGGCCGTGCACGAGGCCCCCGGCGCCACCCGCATCAGCGGGGACCGGGGGCCTCGTACGTGCTGCGGGGACCCCGCCGGAGGGATCAGATGAAGCCGAGGGCGGAGGCTCCGCCGAAGCCGCCGAGCAGCACGAACACCGGCATGAGGACCTTGAGCTCCACCCAGCTGCCCGCGCGGAAGCGCATCATCTTGGGCGGACCGATCGGGTACCAGCGCTTGCCGGCGATCGGGAGCGGCCACAGGACGGGGCAGCCGGAGACGGTCAGGGCGTCGCCGATGTCGTGGACCAGGGCTCCGAGCATGATCGGCAGGCCGAGCCACAGGTACTCCTGGCCCGGGGCGTCGAACAGCCAGCCCGCGCCGTTGCCCGGCTGGTCGAGCACGCCGGCCAGGGTCCAGGCGCTGGTGGCGCCGAGCAGCCAGACCAGGATGTCGCTGGACATCCGGGCGGCCCGCCAGAGCAGTCCTTCGACGGCCAGCACGAGGTGGACGAAGAGGAGCGCGAGCACGCCCCACCGGTCGGTGGTGACGGCCAGCACGGAGGCTCCGGCGCCGATCACGACCGCCCAGAGCCAGGTGTGCGTCAGGGTCCGGTGGCCGCCGGTGCGGCGGGCGTCCCTCGGGGAGCGGGTCGCCTTGTAGACGGCGTAGGAGATCTTGTCGACCACCTCGCACATGCCGCGGGAGAGCGGACCGAAGGCGCGCGAGATCGTCGCCGACTTGTGGTCGAGGTCGGGGGCCAGGGCCGCTCCGGCGCAGATCAGCGCGCCGACGACGAGGACCGGCCACGGCATCGGGTATCCGGCGGCCGCCGTCGCCGCTCCCACCCCCAGCCATGCTGCCGCGCCGGACAGTGAGTGCGCCGGACCCATCATGGTCGTTTCCCGCCCCGGTGGTGTGCTGGTCGGGCCCGGTTGACGGAGTCGATCGGGCCTCATCGACGGCACAGCGTACCGTTGACGATCTTCGTTCCGTCCGCCGGTTCCCGCATCCGGGGGGAAGCCAGGCAAGATGGGGGGCGTGACCCTCATTGATCAGCTCCCGCCGACTGCCGACCCCGACGCCCTCTTCGAGGCCTTCTCCTCGTGGGCGGAGGGCCAGGGCATCACCCTGTACCCGGCACAGGAGGAGGCGCTGATCGAGGTCGTGTCCGGCGCGAACGTGATCCTGTCCACCCCGACCGGCTCCGGCAAGAGCCTGGTGGCCGCGGGCGCACACTTCACGGCGCTGGCCCAGGACAAGGTGACCTTCTACACGGCCCCCATCAAGGCGCTCGTGTCGGAGAAGTTCTTCGACCTGTGCAAGCTCTTCGGCACCGAGAACGTCGGCATGCTGACCGGCGACGCCTCCGTGAACTCGGACGCCCCGGTGATCTGCTGTACCGCCGAGGTCCTCGCCTCCATCGCCCTGCGCGACGGCAAGCACGCCGACATCGGCCAGGTCGTCATGGACGAGTTCCACTTCTATGCCGAGCCGGACCGCGGCTGGGCGTGGCAGATCCCGCTGCTGGAGCTGCCGCAGGCGCAGTTCGTCCTGATGTCGGCGACCCTCGGCGACATGAAGCGGTTCGAGGAGGACCTGACCCGGCGCACCGGGCGCCCCACCTCGATGGTCCGCTCCGCCACCCGGCCGGTCCCGCTCTCGTACGAGTACGTCACCACGCCGATCACCGACACGATCACCGAGCTGCTGGAGACCCGGCAGGCACCGGTCTACATCGTGCACTTCACCCAGGCCCAGGCGGTCGAGCGGGCGCAGTCGCTCATGAGCATCAACATGTGCACCCGCGAGGAGAAGGACAAGATCGCCGAGCTCATCGGCAACTTCCGCTTCACGACCAAGTTCGGCCAGAACCTCTCCCGCTACGTGCGGCACGGCATCGGCGTGCACCACGCCGGCATGCTGCCCAAGTACCGGCGCCTGGTGGAGAAGCTCGCCCAGGCCGGTCTGCTGAAGGTCATCTGCGGTACCGACACCCTCGGCGTCGGCGTCAACGTGCCCATCCGCACCGTGCTGTTCACCGCACTCACCAAGTACGACGGCAACCGGGTCCGGACGCTGCGCGCGCGCGAGTTCCACCAGATCGCCGGCCGGGCCGGCCGCGCCGGCTTCGACACGGCGGGCTACGTGGTCGCCCAGGCGCCCGAGCACGTCATCGAGAACGAGAAGGCCCTCGCGAAGGCGGGCGACGACCCGAAGAAGCGCCGCAAGGTGGTGCGCAAGAAGGCCCCCGAGGGCTTCGTCGCCTGGTCGGACACCACCTTCGAGAAGCTCATCGCCGCCGATCCGGAGGCGCTGACCTCGCGCTTCAAGGTCACCAACATCATGCTGCTGTCGGTCATCGCCCGGCCCGGCGACGCCTTCAAGGCGATGCGCCACCTCCTCGAGGACAACCACGAACCGCGCAAGGCCCAGCTGCGGCACATCCGCCGGGCCATCGCGATCTACCGCTCGCTGCTGGACGGCGGGGTCGTCGAGAAGCTGGACACCCCCGACGCGGAGGGCCGCACCATCCGGCTCACCGTCGACCTCCAGCAGGACTTCGCGCTGAACCAGCCGCTGTCGACCTTCGCGCTGGCCTCGTTCGACCTGCTGGACCCGGAGTCCCCCTCCTACGCGCTGGACATGGTGTCGGTCGTCGAGTCCACGCTCGACGACCCGCGTCAGATCCTCGCCGCGCAGCAGAACAAGGAACGCGGCACGGCGATCGGCCAGATGAAGGCCGACGGGGTCGAGTACGAGGAGCGGATGGAACGGCTCCAGGACATCACCTACCCCAAGCCGCTCGAAGAGCTCCTCTTCCACGCCTACGACGTGTACGCGAAGAGCCACCCGTGGGTGCGGGACCACCCCGTTTCCCCGAAGTCGATCATCCGCGACATGTACGAGCGCGCGATGACCTTCACCGAGTTCACCTCCTTCTACGAGCTGGCCCGCACCGAGGGCATCGTGCTGCGCTACCTGGCCGGTGCCTTCAAGGCGCTGGACCACACCATTCCCGACGACCTGAAGTCCGAGGACCTCCAGGACCTGATCGCCTGGCTGGGCGAGCTGGTCCGCCAGGTCGACTCCAGCCTGCTGGACGAGTGGGAGCAGCTGGCGAACCCGGAGGTGGAGACGGCGGAGCAGGCCCAGGAGAAGGCGGACCAGGTCAAGCCGGTCACCGCCAACGCGCGCGCCTTCCGCGTCCTGGTCCGCAACGCCATGTTCCGCCGGGTGGAGCTGGCCGCCCTGGACCACGTCAACGTACTGGGCGAGCTGGACGCCGAGTCCGGCTGGGACGCCGACGCCTGGGGCGAGGCCATGGACGGGTACTGGGACGAGTACGACGACCTGGGCACCGGCCCGGACGCCCGCGGACCCAAGCTCCTGCAGATCGAGGAGGACCCGGCGCACGGCCTGTGGCGCGTCCGCCAGACCTTCGCGGACCCCAACGGGGACCATGGCTGGGGCATCAGCGCCGAGGTCGACCTCGCCGCCTCCGACGAGGAGGGCCGCGCGGTCCTCCGCGTCACCTCGGTGGGTGAGCTCGGCCAGCTCTGACCGGCTCCCGCCGCCCGCCAACCCCCGCAGCCCCGCCGGAGCCGCCGTAGCCACCGGAACCGACAGGGCCGCCGAACCCGCCGGACCAGACAGTGGAGACCCCCTGATGACGAACCCCGCCGAGAGACTCGTCGACCTGCTCGACCTGGAACAGATCGAGGTCAACATCTTCCGCGGCGCCAGCCCGCAGGAGTCCCTCCAGCGGGTCTTCGGCGGCCAGGTCGCCGGCCAGGCGCTGGTCGCCGCGGGGCGCACCACCGAGAGTGACCGACCCGTCCACTCGCTGCACGCGTACTTCCTGCGCCCCGGCATTCCCGGGGTGCCGATCGTGTACCAGGTGGAGCGGGTGCGCGACGGGCGGTCCTTCACCACGCGCCGGGTCACCGCGGTCCAGCAGGGCAAGACGATCTTCAACCTCACCGCCTCCTTCCATCATCCGGAGGAAGGCGGCATCGAACACCAGCTGCCGCCCCGCCTCGACTTCCCCCATCCGGACACGCTCCCGAAGGTCGCGGACGAGATCCGCGAGCACCTGGGTGCCCTGCCCGAGGCGCTGGAGCGGATGGCCCGCCGCCAGCCCTTCGACATCCGGTACGTGGACCGGCTCCGCTGGACTCCGGAGGAGCTCAAGGACGCCGATCCGCGCAGCGCGGTGTGGATGCGCGCCGTCGGCCCGCTGGGTGACGACCCGCTCGTGCACACCTGCGCCCTCACCTACGCCAGTGACATGACCCTCC
The DNA here is from genome assembly GCF_042717785.1 of Streptomyces sp. NPDC058619. Lineage (NCBI taxonomy): Bacteria > Bacillati > Actinomycetota > Actinomycetes > Kitasatosporales > Streptomycetaceae > Streptomyces > Streptomyces sp. NPDC058619. Next base: position 70,065 of record NZ_JBHXQN010000010.1, on the reverse strand, counting down.
TGGACGCCGTGCGCATCCCGGTGGAGCCCCTCTGGGGGATGCGTGGTTTCGACATGGCGAGCCTCGACCACGCCATGTGGTTCCACCGGCCGTTCCGGGCGGACGAGTGGTTCCTGTACGACCAGGAGTCGCCCATCGCCCACGGCGGCCGCGGCCTGGCCCGAGGCCGCATCTACGACGTGGAGGGCAGGCTGCTGGTCTCCGTCGTTCAGGAGGGCCTCTTCCGCCCGTACGCGGCGAAGCCGACCGCGTCGGCTCCCGCCTCCCCCGCCTCCCCCGTCTCCCCCGTCTCCGAAGCCTCTCCCGAGAACTGAGCACGCCCATGCCCACCCCGGCCCTCCCCTGCCCCTGCGGGCTGCCCGCCGCCTACCCGGAGTGCTGCGGCCGCTTCCATTCCGGTGATGGGCAGGCCCCCACCGCCGAGCGGCTGATGCGCTCCCGCTTCAGCGCCTTCGCCGTCGGCGACACCGCCTACCTGCTGCGCTCCTGGCATCCCTCGACCCGGCCGGACCGGCTCGACCTGGACCCGGGACAGCGCTGGGACCGGTTGGAGATCCTCGCCACCGATCGCGGCGGGATGTTCGAGACGGAGGGCTCGGTGGAGTTCCGGGCGCACTACCGCGAGGGCCGGCACACCGGTTCCCTGCACGAGCACAGCGCTTTCGCGCGGGAGGACGGGGCCTGGGTCTACGTCGGCCCCCTCTCCCCCGTCGAATTCGGCTGACCGCGCGCCCCGGCCAGGGCGAAGTCCAGGCTGGCGCGGTACCAGTGGACCTCGTCCGGCGGCTCGGCGCGCAACAGCCGCTCCGCCACGGCAGCGGCCGCCGGAGCCTGCGGGTGGCCGTACGGAGGGGGCGGGGCGAGCGCGGCCAGGATGATGCGCTCCTCCGGATCGGGAACGGCGTCGCGCACGTCGTGCTCCGGCAGTACGGAGGCCAGCACGGCCGCCCCTTCCCACGGGTCGGCGGTCCGTCTCAGCAGCAGCCCCACGTGCCGGCCGCGCCACTTCCGCGGCCGCAGGTCCGTCTTGGCCGCCATCACCTCCCGGTCGGCCGGGGGCGCGCTCCCGCGCAGCATCCCCGGTTCCCGGACGGCGAACTCCCGCAGCTCCCCGGCCAGGTAGAGCCAGACCACCGCCCGGTAGCGGTTGATCCGGTAGCCGACCGGGACGACGTGCCCGCACCGCGCGAGCCGGGTGAACCGGCTCGGGCCGACGCCCAGCACCGCCGCCGCGGCCTCCGCCCCGGCCACGGTCTCCAGCCGTCCGCGCAGTGCGGCCGGCGACCCCTCGGCCACCCGGGCCCGGTCCAGCTCGGCCCGGGCGTAGCGTGCGGCTCCCCCGGCGGCGGGCGGGCCCGCCCGTACGATCCCGAGCTGAACGGCCCGGGCGAACTCGCTCCGGCTCAGGCCCAGTTCCGCTGCGGCCTGCACTCCGCCCACCGACTCATCCGCACGCCCCTCCGTCTGCGCGGCCACGGTCACGGCCACGCCCCCGGAACCGGCCACGGCCGCGGCCGCGGCCTCAGCCACTCCTCCTGCCACACCGACAGCCACACCGGCGGTCACATCGTCCTGGCGTACGGTCCCCATGCGCATCATCACGGTCCTCCCCCACGAGCAGCGATTACTCTGTGTGAAGACCGTAACTCAGCGCGACGACACGGTGCGATGCCTGTGGAAAACCTCCGGGGGCACTGGCCCCGAGGACCGTCGACTCAGCCGCCGACTCAGCCGCCGACTCAGCCGCCGGTCAGCCGCCGCTCCGCGACCCCCAGGTGTTCCCCCACCCGGTTGACCAGCAGCGTCATCTCGTACGCGACCTGGCCGATGTCTGCCTCGGAAGCGCTCAGCACGCACAGGCAGCTGCCCGCGCCCGCCGCCATGACGAACAGGACCCCCTCGTCGTACTCCACCATCGTCTGCCGGACCTCCCCGGCCCGGAAGTGCCGGCCCGAGCCCTTGGCCAGGCTCTGCAGGCCGGCCGCGACGGCGGCCAAGTGCTCCGCGTCCTCCCGTGCCAGCCCCGCGCTCGCGCCTGTCACCAGGCCGTCGTTGGACAGCACCACCGCGTGCCGCACCTGCTGGACCCTGCGCGTCAGGTCGTCCAGCAGCCAGTCGAGCTGCTTGTCCAGTGCCATTTCGAGCCCCTCCCGTGGGCGCCGCCGCCGTGGCCGCACCCCACCCCGCGTAGTCGTGCCGCCAGCCTTCCCCACCAGCGCCTTTCCGACAAGGAGGATGTCCCCATGGCGAAGAAGATGACCCAAGAGGAATGGCGGGCTTTCGTCTCTCATTCCACCCGTACCGGCAAACTCTCCAGCGTCCGCGAGGACGGCAGTCCGCACATCGCCCCCATCTGGTTCGTGCTCGACGGCGACTCCTTCGTGTTCAACACCGGCAAGGACACCGTCAAGGGGCGGAACCTGGCCCGCGACGGCCGCGTCGCGCTCTGCGTCGACGACGACCGGCCGCCGTTCGCGTACGTCGTGCTCCAGGGCCGCGCCGAGATCAGCGAGTACGCCGACGACCCGGAGACGATGCTCACCTGGGCGACCAGGATCGCCGCCCGCTACATGGGCGAGGAGCGCGGCGGCGCCTTCGGCCGCCGCAACGCCGTCCCGGGCGAGCTCCTCGTCCGGGTTGCGATCGACAAGGTGATCGCCACCGCGGGAGTGGCGGACTGACGAGCGCCCGGCCGGAGCGCCTCGGCGCTCCGGCGCACTTCGGCCGGGCAGCGGGCCGGCTCACACCGGGTCGGCCTGCGGCTCCACCGAGTCGAGCAGCCGGGCCGTGTGCACCCGCCCCGCGTACTCGACCAGCCTGATCAGCACTTCCTTCCCCGAGTCCTTGTCCCGCGCGTCGCACAGCAGGACCGGCGTGCCCTGGTTCAGGTCCAGCGCCCGCGACACGTCGTGCGCTCCGTACCGGCGCGCGTCCGAGAAGCAGTTGACGGCGACGACGAACGGGATCCGCCGGTGCTCGAAGTAGTCGACCGCCGGGAAGCAGTCCTCCAGCCGCCGCGTGTCGGCGAGGACCACGGCGCCGAGCGCTCCCTGCGACAGCTCGTCCCACAGGAACCAGAAGCGGTCCTGCCCCGGCGTCCCGAACAGGTACAGCGACAGCCCGGACCGGATCGTGATCCGCCCGAAGTCCATGGCCACGGTCGTGGTCGTCTTCTGGTCCACCCCGTCCGTGTCGTCGACCAGTTCGCCCGCCTCGCTCAGCGCCTCCTCCGTCCGCAGCGGACGGATCTCGCTCACGGCGCCCACCAGCGTGGTCTTCCCGACCCCGAAACCGCCGGCCACCAGGATCTTCAGCGCCAGTGCGGCCAGTTCCCCGTCGTCGTCGGGATCGGCGTCCGCGGCGGCGGCGTCCCACGGATCGGTGTCCGGGGCCCGGTCCGCGGAACCGGCGTCCCCGGGACCGGTGTGCCGGGCCCGGCCCCCGGACCCGTCGTCATGTCGTCCCATCACAGCGCTCGCAATCCGTCGATGACTTCACGCAGAATCCGCTCGTCCGGCAGTTGGGCCGGCGGCACCGGTCTGCTGACCTTGACGTGCCCGCCCTCCAGCAGGTCCCCGAGGAGGACCCGCACCACGCCCACCGGCAGGTCGGCGTCGGCGGCCAGCTCCGCCACCGACTGGGTCTCGGACCGGCAGAGCCGGAGCAGGGAACGGTGTTCGGGGCCGAGGAGCGCCTCGGTGTCCGCGTCGGTTCCCCCCGGGTCCACGACGACCAGGGCGATCAGGTCGAAGCGCACCCCGTGGGGTCCCGGCTTCGTCCGTCCGCCGGTCATGGCGTAAGGGCGGACCAGCGGGCCCGCGTCGGCGTCGTACCACTGGCCGTTCACGTCCCGGACCGCCCTCAGCCGGCGGCCGGCGGGCGTGCCGCGAGCCGGGCCGGGGTGTAGAGGTGCTCGCCGACCTGCTTGACCAGCCGGGCCATCTCGTAGGCGATGAGGCCGATGTCCGCGGTGGCGGCGCTGAGGACGGCCAGGCACGAGCCGTCCCCGGCCGCCGCCACGAACAGGAACCCCTCGTCCATCTCCACCATCGTCTGGCGCACGCCCCCGGCGTGGAAGTGCCGGCCCGCGCCCTTGGCCAGGCTGTGGAAGCCGGAGGCCACGGCGGCCAGGTGCTCCGCGTCCTCGCGGCTCAGTGCGCTGGAGGCGCCGACCGCCAGCCCGTCGTTGGACAGGACCACGGCGTGCCGGACCTCGCGGACCCGCATCACCAGATCGTCCAGGAGCCAGTCCAGTTCGCCGGGCCTGCGGGCTCCGTCGAGGTCGGTCCACTTGTGTTCGATCATCGTTCTTCTCCTTCACTGGCGGCGTGGGAGGCGTTCTCCCGGGACCCCCGGACCCATCCGTCCCGGTAGGCCGCCATCCGGTCCCGGGCCTGTTCCGGGCTGCGGCCCGGCGGGTCCTCGGGGCTGCGGGCGCCGGCCGGGACCGTGGGCTCGGGAGCCTCCCGGAGCTGCGGTACCAGGCTGGCCTGGCGCACGCGGCGCGGCAGTTCCGTCACCGAGGCGTCCGGGACGTCCCGGGCGCCGGGCGGCCCGTCCGCCGCGGCGGCCGCTGTACGGGTGACCGCGCCGCCGGGGGTACGCGGCCGGAGCGGCGCCACCGGGGCGGGGCGCGGCTGCGGCGCGGGCGGCGACCCCGGCCCGGCGGGGGTCCGGTCCGGGAGCGCGGCCGCGTGCGGCTCCTCCCGTACGGCCGAGGCGCGCGGCTCCTCCCGAACGGCGGTGGTACGCGGAGCCTCCCGTACGGCCGCGGCACGGGTCGCCTCCCGTACGGGCGCGGCGGAGGGCGGCTGCTCGGCGGCGAAGCGGGCGGCGGGCGGCTCCTGGGGTTCCGGTGCGGGGGCACCGGGCGTGAGGGCGCCCTGGAGCAGGGAGTGCGGCAGGAGCACCACGGCAGTGGTCCCTCCATAGGGTGAGGTGCGCAGGTGGACCCGGATCCCGTGGCGGGCCGAGAGGCGGCTGACCACGAAGAGGCCGAGCCGGCCGCTGTCGAAGAGGTCGAGCGCCTCGGACTGCTCGATGCGGCGGTTGGCGTCGTTCAGGGGGCCGCGGCCCATGCCCAGGCCGCGGTCCTCGACCTCCAGGACGTAGCCGGCGCCGACGGGCTCGCCGCTGACCCGGACCTTGGTGTGGGGCGGGGAGAACTGGGTGGCGTTCTCGATGAGTTCGGCGAGCAGGTGGGTGAGGTCGGCGACGGCGCCGCCGACGACGGCGGCCTCGGCGAGCTGGCGCACCTCGACCCGCGGGTAGTCCTCGATCTCGGAGACCGCGGCCCGGACGACGTTGGTGAGGGGGATCGGCATGCGCCAGGCGCGTCCCGGGGCGGCTCCCGACAGGATGATCAGGCTTTCGGCGTGGCGGCGCATCCGAGTGGTGAGGTGGTCGAGCCGGAAGAGGTCGCCGAGCTCGCCTGGGTCGTCGGCGCGGCGTTCCATGGAGTCGAGCAGGGTGAGCTGCTTGTGGACGAGGACCTGGCTGCGGCGGGCCAGGTTGACGAACACCCCGGAGACCCCGCTGGCGAGTTCGGCGCGTTCGACGGCGGCGCTGAGCGCGGCCCGGTGAACGGTGGCCAGCGCCTCGCCGACCTGGGTGATCTCATCGTCTGCGGCGGCGACGGGCGGGGTCTCGGCGGCGACGTCGATCTCCTCGCCGGCACGCAGCCGGTCCATCGCGTCCGGGAGTTTGCGGCGGGCGATCTCCAGGGCGGTGTTGCGCAGCGAGACGAGTTCCACCACCAGCGCCCGCCCGATGCGGACCGAGATGACGAGCGAGGCGGCGACGGAGGCGAGGCCGAGCAGTACGGCGGCCCCGGCGGCGCTGAGCGCTCCCTCGGCGAACGGGTCCGCACGGTCGGCGGCGGCGGTGCGCGCCGCTTCGCCGATCTCCCGCATCGAGGCGCCGACCGAGGCGTGGAGGGCCTCCCATCCGGCGGGCGCCCCCTGGGCCTCGCGGGCCGTGCCGACGGCCAGTGCCCGGTCCTCGGCGCCGGTGAGGCCGGCGTAGACGGCGCTTTCGGCGACGGCCTGCCAGGAGGCCCGCCGGCCGGCGGGGAGGTCGCGGGCGGCGGAGTCGGTGAGGGTGCGGCGGGTCTCGACGGCGCTGGTCAGCTGCCGAAGCGTTTCGGCGCTGCGCTGGCCCGGCAGGGCGAGCAGGGCGTCCTCCCGGGACAGCAGTTCCGCGGCGCGGTCGAATTCGAGGAGGACCCGTGCCTCGGGGGCGAGTTCGGCGTCCTCGCCACCGGTGAGGGCCCCGCCCACGGCCAGGGCGGCGTCGACGGCCCGGGTGTACGCCTGGTAGGCGGCCTCGGGCGCGGTGCGCCGGCCGGCGATGTCCTCGCGGCCGGGTGCCAGGGCCTCGGCGGCGGCGACGAACCCGCCCAGGCGCGCCACGATGTCGGCGCGGTGGCCGCCGGAGTCGGCGACGGTGTGCCGGTCGCCGAGCCGTAGCCGCCGGACGGCGCCGTCGGTGCGGCGGGCCTGCTGGTCGAGGGCGGCCCGCTGGTCGGCGGCGGGGTCGGCGAGCAGGCGTACGGCGATGCGCCGTTCGGCCTGGAGCTCGGTGACGGCGGCCGCGACGGGGGTGCGTATCTCGGCGTCGATGCGCTGGACCCGGCTGAGGCGGGCGATGTCCTGGGCGGTGCTGACGGTGGCGAAGCCCCAGAGGGCGAGGAGGGAGACGACCGGGACCATCAGCAGCGAGACGATCTTCGCCCGGACGGCACGGGGACGCAGGCGCAGCCGGGGCCGGTACCCCTGCGCGGCGGCCGGACCGGGGCGACCGTACGGGGAGGCCTCCGGTGGCGCCGGCTCTTGGGCCGGGGGCCCGGCGTGCGCCCGGCGTCCGCGGGCCGGGGGCGCGGGCAGCCGCTGCGCCGCTGCTTCCGGTTTTCTGCGGGGTGTGCGCATGGGCTCCTCGTTCCGGGGCGGTGCCTACGGGTGCGGTGGTGCGTGCTGCGGGGCGGGGCGGGGCGGTAATTGCGGAGCCGGCGTGCTGCGGTGGTTGCGTGCGGGGCGGGGCGGTGGTTGCGGAGCCGGCGTGCTGCGGTGGGACGGGGCGGTACGCGTCCCACGGCGTTCGGTGCCGCGGCGGCCCGGCCCGCTCAGTGCGCGACGGCCCGCTCCCCCAGGTTCTGGGCGGAGGCGGAGGCGGCGCGCTCGACGGCGGTCGGGGAGAGCGCGACGAAGGCGGCGGTGATGAACAGGTAGGAGCCGAGCCCCACCGCGAGCGGGAAGATGAACTGGGTGGCGGTGGCTCCGGGCAGGGCCGCCTCCGAGGGGGTGACCCTGACGGCGACGGCCAGCATCCCCGTGTAGTGCATGCTGCTGACGGCGGCCCCCATCACGAGCGAGGCGCCGGCCACGGCCAGCGGCGACTTGATGTTGAGCGCGGCCCACAGCGCGGCGGTGGCGGCGATCACGGCGATGGCGACGGAGAGCCCGACGGCGAGCGGGTCGTAGGAGACCTCGCCGTGCAGGCGCAGGGCCGCCATGCCCAGGTAGTGCATGCTGGCGACGCCCAGGCCGGTGGTGAGGCCGCCCAGGACGAGGGCCCGGCGGGGGCTCTTGCCATAACCGACGGCGAAGATCCCGGCGCCGACGACCGCCATCGCCACGAGGAGGCTGAGGATGGTCAGCGGCACGTTGTAGTGGATCTCGGTGCCGATGACGTCGAATCCCAGCATCGCGACGAAGTGCATCGTCCAGATGCCGGTACCGAGGGCGGAGGCGGCGGCGAGGAGCCAGTTGCGGCGGGAGGCGCCCGTCGCGGCGAGCGCGCGGACGGTGCAGCGCAGGCCGAGGGCGGCGCCGATCGATGCCATCACGTATGACAGTGCGGGTGTCAGCCAGCCGTAGGCGGCGTGGTCCAGGTGTCCCATGGCCACCGGACGCTAGTCCGGGTGAGGGCGCGAACAGGGGGCGCATTTCGAAAGCCGCTGGAACTGCTGGAATATGACAGAGATACGTTTGTCTTCGATCACGCCACGTACCACCTTGTGCACGGTCCGCATGCGCCGGCGCCGGCCGCGGTGGGGGATCATGGGCGCATGAGCGAAGACCACACACACGTGCAGGAGTTCTTCGGGGCGCGCGCCGCGGACTGGGACCGCAAGTTCCCCGGGGACGGGCCCGCCTTCACGACGGCCGTGGCCGGGTTCGCACTGCGGCCGGGCGACCGCGTGCTCGACGCGGGCTGCGGCACCGGACGGGCGCTGCCCGCCCTGCGCGCGGCCGTGGGCCCCTCCGGTACGGTGCTCGGCGCCGACCTGACCCCGCAGATGCTGGCCGCCGCACAGCGGGCCGGACGGGCGGCCGACGGCGCGCTGCTGCTCGCGGACGTCGCCCGGCTGCCGCTGCGCGACGGGTGCCTGGACGCGGTGTTCGCGGCCGGTCTCATCGCCCACCTGCCCGACCCGGGGGCGAACCTGCGCGAGCTGGCCCGGGTGGTCCGCCCCGGCGGCGGGCTCGCGCTGTTCCACCCGATCGGGCGGGCCGCCCTGGCCGCGCGCCACGGCCGCGAGCTCACCCCGCAGGACATGCGGGCCGAGCCCAACCTCAGCCCGCTGCTGGCCGGTTCGGGCTGGGACATGACCTCGTACGCCGACGAGGACGACCGCTACCTGGTGCTGGCCGTGCGTCGCGCGTGAGCGGGGCCGGTGCGCCGATGCGGCGGTTCAGACGGGCGCGAGGGGCGGGCGGCGCGGGACCGCACGAGGCGGGCGCGGGGCGTGCCCGCGCACGGTCTCGTACGTCGGCCCCGCGCCCGGGACGCGCGGACGGACCCGGGATCACGCCGGAGGCTGAGCCTCGGCTCCGGCGGGCCGGCGGGGATGCGGTACGGGGCAGCCGCCCGCGCCGGGCACGGGGAACGTGCCGAGCTCGCCCACGTCGTAGCCACCGGGGTAGCTCTTGATCTCCGGGTTCTGGCGGGCGTAGTGCGGGGTCCGGCGCGGCGGCAGCAGCCGTACGGCGCGACCGCGCAGCCGCAGGGCGCCGCGGACCAGCCGCCGGACGCCCGCGTTCGGCCGGCCGTAGCGGAAGGCGTCCAGCAGCGCCTCGTCCAGGAGGGCGAGGCCGGCGCCGCGCACGGCGGGGGCCAGGGGCGCCGGATACCAGGAGGCCATCAGGTCGATGGTGGAGTCGGCGACCTTGCGGCCGCCCTCGTGCCAGCCGAAGTGGGCCCTCTCGTAGGCGTCCATCGTGGACTCGAACTCCTCGAAGGAGTCCGGGATGTCCGTGATGCCCAGGTGCCGGCCGAGGGCGGCGTAGTAGTTGGCCGACGCCCTGCGCTCGTGGTGGGTCAGCGGGCGCCAGCCGTACGCGTCCAGCCAGCGTGCCGGAACCACCACGAACGTGCACAGGACGTAGCGCATGTCGTCGCCGGAGATGTCGTAGCTGCGGTGCATCTGGTTGACGCGGCGGATCGCGGTGCGCGCGGTGTCGCTCTCGAAGCCGTGCTCCACGACGGCGTCGAGGAGCAGCGCGGTGTCGTCGTAGCGCCGCTGGGCCCGGTCGGTGAACTCTGCGGTCTCGGCCAGGAGGCGGCCGATGGAAGGGACCGCGTAGGTGCGGAAGAGGGCGAGTTCGAGGGCCCTGGCGAAGTCCCAGGGGAACTCGTAGGTGGCGGTGAGCCGGTAGATGGCGAGGAAGTCCTGGTCCGGGTCGAGCCGGAGGATCTCTTTCAGCCGGTCGTATCGCTGCACCGGATGTCCCTTTCTGTGGCGGGACCCCAACTCTACGTGCAGGTAGCGTCCTTGGAAATCGTCACCCGCAGGCTCTCGACGGGCGGGTTACCCGCTGGTTAGGGTGCGCCGACGAGAGAGCTACCGGGAGGCCAGGTGTCCGACGACGAGGGTGGCGGCTCGCTGTACGTGCTGACCGCCGTACTGATGACCCCCGCGCAGTTCCCGAGCATCTTGGGCGACGACTTCCCCGAGGCGTGCGCGCTGCTGGGCGTGGCGCCGGCGCGGGCCGGATACGGGCTGGTGCTCGGCCAGGACGAGGAGGGCGCGCGCTGGACGGTCGTCGTGGACGACGTCTCGCTGGTGGCCGCGGCCATCGCCTCCTGGGACTGCGGCATGGAGTACGACCTGTCGCCCGACGAGCGGACGATCGTCGTCTCGCTGGCGGGCTGGCCGCTGGAGCTGTCGGTGGCGGCCTCGGGGATCCCGGAGCCGCACGATCCGGAGCAGGGTGCGGACGGCACCGGGCGGGTGCCGCTGGCTCCGCCCTCGGCCGAGACCTGGGGGCCGGTCCAGCGCCGGATGGGCGCGGACCAGATCGCCCGGGAGTGGGCCGACTGGCGCGAGCGCGTGGCGACGGACGGCGGTGTGGCCGCCGCGGCGCACCCGGGGCTGGCCCGGGCGCTGGAGGAGGCCGCAGGGTACGCCCGGACCCCGCCACCGCCCGGTCGGGTGCGGTCCTCCTTCGCGGGCGAGGGGGCCCGGACGCTGCGGGCTGACGGGGCCGGCTGGTCGCTCGTGGCGCGGACCGGCGACGTGGCGTTCGTCCTGCTGGACGAGGAGCCGGGCGAGGTGCTCGCGGTCCCCCGGGAGGGGCGGCCGGAGCTGCCGGAGCTGCTGGCGGCGCTGGACCGTGTGGCGGTCCGCCCCGCCTGACCTCGCGGGCCGACCTCGCGGCCGGACCGCTGGGCGGAGGCGGAGTGGGAGCGCGCGTCCGTCAAGGCGGTCCTCGACGGATCCCGGTCGGACCGCCGAAGCGGTCGGCCGGCCGTCGGACGAAGCGCTGACCGGCGGGGCGCGCCGGTGGCGCGCGGCGCCACATGGTTGCCCGACGCGGCTCCCGGCGCCGCCGTAGCCGCCGGGAGTCGCGTGGAGGCCGGTGTCAGCGGCCGATCTGCTTCCGGGATATACCCCGGAGGCGACGGCGCTGGGAGGAGTCCAGCAGGAGGTAGGCGGCAGCGGGTACACCGATCAGGACCAGCAGCCCCGCCCAGAACCCGACCGCCCAGAACAACACGATGGCTGCCACGACTCCGGCAACCGCGACCTTTCCGCTCGTGGACATCTGCGGACACCTCCTTCTGTCGTCGACCACTACCCCCCTCAACGCGCCGCTCCGACCCCTCGTTCCCCGACACGCGAAGCGGCAGGAAAGTGACCCGGGTCACGGCCCGGACTGGGCCTTCCCGGTCCCGGGTGGGGTACTCTCAGCCACCCTGCTCGGTAGTCAAGTTTGAGGAATGCGTGTTTCCTGAGATCCCCGGCCTCGATCACCTCCTCCACTGCTCGGCCGTGTTCCTTCCTGACGACCCCGCGCGGGGCGGCAGGATCGCGCTCTGGCACCCGGACGGCGAGGCTCCGCGCCTCTGGGCCGGTTTCAGTGCCGGTGCCGACGCCCGTGCCGGTGCCGACGCCAGCACCGGCCCCGGCCGGCTCGAAGAGCTGACCGTCGTCGCGCCCGACCTGCGCCGCACCGCCGTGACCGCGCTCGTCCTGCCCGTCGGCGTGGCCCTGCCGCTGCTCACCCGGGCCCGGGCCGCCGTGTTCGGTGCGGACTCCCCGCCCGATCCCGGCGGCCCCTCCTCCCCCGGTTCCGCCACGGCCTTCTGGGGCGCCGCCGCCCTGCTGGCCCTGGGCTTCGCGGCCCGCGGGCAGCTGCTGCCCGGCCTCAGTCCCGGGGGCCGGGACGCCTGGCGGATCGGGCCACTGGCGCCCGCCGATCTCGACGCGGTCCGGGAACTCGCCGCCGCCATGCCCCCCGGAGCCCGCTGCGTGCCCCTGACCGCGGACGGACCGCCGCGGCTGCCCGCACCGGAACCCCTGCTCAGGGCCTTCCTCGACGCCGTCGCCGACACCCTGCCCCGTTCCCCCGCCGCGCCCGCCGCCGCCGGCGGGCCCGCCTACGCCGCCCGGGAGTCCCGGCTCCAGCCGGGCCTGCGCGACTGGGCCGCCGAGGTGGCCGCCGGGCACGACGCGGGAGTACGGATCTCGCTGCGGATCGAGCTCGTCGCAACCCCCGGCGCCGATGCCGACGACGGCGCCGCCGCCTCCTTCCGCGCCGTCCTCCAGATGCACAGCCTGGCCGACGCCGCCCTGGTGGCCGACGCCGCCGACGTGTGGGCCGGGGCCGGCGCCGCCGCGGCCGCCTTCCCGCCCCGGGCCCGGATGGACGCCCTGCGCGCGCTGCGCCGCGCCGCGCGGCTGTGGCCTCCGCTCGACCCGCTGCTGGGCGCGGCCGTGCCGGACGCCGTCGGGCTCGCCGACGAGGAGGTCACCGAACTGCTCGGGGCGGTTTCCCGCGCCCTGGACGCAGAGGGGGTACAGGTGCACTGGCCGCGCGGGTTCGCCCGTACCCTCACCGCCCGCGCCGTCGTCGGAGCGCCGGAGCCCCCCGGCTCCACGGACCCCGCCGGCTCCGCGGACCCCACCGGCCCCACCTGTCGCACCGGCCCCACCCCTCGCACCGGCTCAGCCCCTCCCCCCTCCGCGCCCTCCGGCCTGCTCTCCCCTGACACTCTGCTCTCCTTCGGCTGGCGCTTCGCGCTCGGCGGCCAGGGCGACCTGACCGCCGCCGAGCTCGACCGGCTCGCCGAGGCCAACCGTCCCCTGGTCCGGCTGCGCGACCAGTGGGTCCTCATCGACCCGGCCGAGGCCCGCCGGGCCCGCGCCCGGCGCGACGGCAAGGTCTCCGGCGCGGACGCGCTGGCGGCCGTACTCACCGGTTCGGCGGACCTGGACGGCAGGCCGGTACCGGTCGAGGCCACGGGCGCCCTCGCACAGCTGCGGGCGCGGCTCACCGCCGACCCGTCGGGGGAGGAGGGTCCCGACGCTCCGCCGGAACTGCGGGCCGTCCTGCGCGACTACCAGCTGCGCGGCCTGCGCTGGCTGGCCCGGATGACCTCGCTCGGCCTCGGCGCCTGCCTGGCCGACGACATGGGCCTCGGCAAGACGGTGACCCTCATCGCCCTCCACCTCCACCGCAACGCCCCGGACCGGCCCGCCACCGCCGGGCCGACGCTCGTGGTGTGCCCGGCCTCGCTGCTGGGCAACTGGCAGCGGGAGATCGAGAAGTTCGCGCCGGGCACCCCGGTGCGCCGCTTCCACGGCCCCGGCCGCAGCCTCGCCGGTGTCACCGGAGGGTTCGTCCTGACCACGTACGGCACGATGCGCCTGGACGCGGCCGTGCTCGCGGCCGCCCGCTGGGGCATGGTCGTCGCCGACGAGGCCCAGCACGTCAAGAACCCGCACTCCTCGACCGCCAAGGCCCTGCGCACCATCCCGTCCCCCGCCCGCGTGGCGCTGACCGGAACGCCTGTCGAGAACAACCTCTCCGAGCTGTGGGCCGTCCTCGACTGGACCACGCCCGGACTCCTCGGCCGCCTCGGCACCTTCCGCAGCCGCTACGCCGACCCCGTCGAGAGCGGGCGCGACCCCGGGGCGGCCGCCCGACTGGGCGCGCTCGTCCGGCCGTTCCTGCTCCGCCGCAAGAAGTCCGACCCCGGGATCGCGCCCGAGCTGCCGCCCAAGACCGAGACCGACCACGCCGTCGCCCTCAGTCCGGCGCAGACCGCGCTGTACGAGGCCGTCGTGCGCGAGACGCTCGCCTCGATCGCGGAGGCGGACGGGATGGAGCGACGCGGCCTGGTGGTCAAACTGCTCACCTCCCTCAAGCAGATCTGCAACCACCCCGCGCAGTACCTGCACGGGCACGGCGCGGGTCCCGGGGGCGCCGCGGGCGGACGTTCCGGGAAGCTGGACCTCCTCGACGAACTGCTGGACACGATCCTCGCCGAGGGTGGATACGTCCTCGTGTTCACCCAGTACGTGGCCATGGCCAGGATCCTGGAGAAGCACCTCGCCGGGCGCGGGATCGCCGCGCAGCTGCTGCACGGCGGGACGCCGGTGCCGCGCCGCGAGGAGTTGGTCGACCGCTTCCAGGACGGCGGGGTCCCGGTGTTCCTGCTGTCCCTCAAGGCGGCCGGGACCGGACTGAACCTGACCCGGGCCGGACACGTCATCCACTACGACCGCTGGTGGAACCCGGCCGTCGAGGAGCAGGCCACCGACCGCGCCTACCGGATCAGCCAGACCCAGCCCGTACAAGTCCACCGGATCATCGCCGAAGGCACCGTCGAGGACCGGATCGCCGACATGCTGGCGCGCAAGCGGGCCCTGGCCGACTCCGTCCTCACGGGCGGCGAGGGCGCGCTGACCGAACTGACCGACGCCGAACTGGCCGAGCTCGTGGCGCTGCGCCCGGCCGCGGGGAGTGATGGATGAGTAGCAGGGACCCGTACGAGAAGACCTTCGCGGCGCTCCCGCCCACCCCGCCCGGCCGCGGCTTCGCGCACACGTGGTGGGGCCATGCCTGGCTGCGCGCCCTGGAGGACAGCGCCCTCGACGGGGAGCAGGTCAAGAAGGGCCGCCGGTACGCGCGCACCGGCGCGGTGGGGGCGGTCTCGGTACGCCCGGGCGGGCTGACCGCGGTGGTGCGCGACCGGGACGGGACGGCGCACCGCACCGACGTGCTGGTGCAGGAGTTCACGGAGGCGCAGTGGAACCGGCTGCTCGGGCTCGCGGCGGCCGAGTCGGGGCACATCGCGGCGCTCCTGGACCGGGAGGTGCCGCCGGAGCTGGCCGAGGACGCGGCGGAGGCGGGGGTGGAGCTGCTGCCCGGCATCGGGGACCTCGACCCGCGGTGCGACTGCGGGGAGTGGGACCACTGTCCGCACACGGCGGCGCTGTGCTACCAGGTGGCACGGCTGCTGGACCAGGACCCGTTCGTGCTGCTGCTGCTGCGCGGCCGCGGCGAACAGGAGCTGGTGGACGGGCTGGAGGAACGCAGCAGCGCGGAGGCCGAGGCGGACGGCGGTCCGGAACCCGCCGCAGCGGACCTGGCGGGTGTCCCGGCGGCAGAGGCGTACGCGGCCCCCGGGGCCCCGGCCGCGCTGCCCGCGCCGCCCGCCCTGCCGGAGGCGCCGGGCCAGCCGCCGACGCTGGACACGGAGGCCGAGCCGGACGGGCTGGACGTGGACGCGGTGGAGTTCCTGGCACAGGCCGCCGCGGCCGAGGCGTACCGGCTGCTGGCGCGCGCGCTGGCTCCCGGCCACGCCGAGCGCGCCCCGTCGGCCCCGCTGACGACCGCCGAAGACGCTGTACGGCTCACGGCGGAGGCCGGCGACGTCCGGGTCCGGTCCCGTCTGGCGGCGGCTCTCGGAAGGGACCGGGCCGCGATGGAACTGGCCGTACGGGCCTGGGGCTTCGGCCGGGCACCGGCCCTCGCGGCGCTGGAGGACGACTGGACGCCGGACCGGGCGGGGCTGGCCCGGGCCCGGGCGGCGCTCACCGCGGCCTGGGCGGACGAGGAGGCGCCGGCGCTCCGCCGGGTCCGTGCCCGCTGGACCTCGGCGGACACCGGGCGCCAGCTCCGGCTGGGCCGGGAGGGCCGCTGGTGGCCGTACCGCCGCGAGTCGGGGCGGTGGGTCCCGGCGGGCCCGTCGACCCCGGACCCGGCCTCGGCCTGGACGGCTCTGGACCCGGAACCCGGTCCCGCCGCCACGGACCCCCCGGGGGCCCCGGAGTCCCGCTAGAACGGGGCCCGCGCGGAGGGCCCGCCCGGGGCCGCGCCGGTAAATCCCCCCGAGTCCTGGCCGACGTACCGCTTGTCGGGGCCCGGATGCGGGACGACGATGGGGGCGCTCCGGGGACAGCGGCACCACGGGAGGATGACATGGGCGATCCGTTGGTGGCGCTGCCGGGCGGGGCCGACCCCGTCGAGCGCACGCGGGAACTGCGGCGCGCGCACGCCGCGTTCACCCGGGACGGCCGGGTCGAGGCGCCGGTCCGGGCGGTGATCGCGCGGTCGTGGCGGCGGTGCGCCCGGGCCCGCGTCAGCCCCGAGTGCGCGCCCCGGGTGGAGCTGGCGGAGGCGGAGCTGTGCCGCTACCGCGCGGAGCATCCGCTGGCCCGGGTGATGCCGGTTTTCCGGGACCTCGTCGGGGCCTTCGCGGCGCACGGGGGCCATCTGCTGGCGGTGTGCGACGCGCGGGGCGGCCTGCTCTGGGTGGAGGGCGAGCCGGGCACCCTGCGGCGGGCGGAGCGGCTCGGCTTCGTCCCCGGGGCGCGCTGGTCGGAGACGGCGATGGGCACCAACGCCCCCGGCACGGCGGTCGCGGTCGGCGAACCCGTGCAGGTCTTCGGGGCGGAGCACTTCAGCCGCCGCGTGCACCCGTGGACGTGCGCGGCGGCCCCGGTGCGGGACCCGCGTACCGGCGGCGTGCTGGGCGCGGTGGACATCACCGGCGGCGACGGGCTCGCGCTCCCGCACGCGCTCGCCTTCGTGCGGGCGGTGGCCCGGGCGGCCGAGGCCCAGTTGGCCCTCCTCGACCCGGAGCCGTACCGGTACCCGGAGCCGGAGCCTTACCCGGCGTCCGCCGCCACCGCCGCCACCGCGGCCGCCGCGGACACGCTCACCGCGCTCGGCCGGGACGAGGCGCTGCTGGTCTCGGGGGGCCGCACGGTGCGGCTGAGCCGGCGGCACAGCGAGATCATGGCGCTGCTGGCACACCACCCGGAGGGTCTGTCGGGCGAGGAGCTGGCGATCGCGCTGTACGAGGACGAGTCCGTGTCACCGGTGACGTTGCGCGCCGAGATGTCGCGGCTGCGCGCACTCCTGGGCGACGGCGCACCGCTGTCGCGGCCCTACCGTACGGCCGCTCCGCTGGCGGCGGACTTCACCGCCCTGACCCGTCGCCTGGCCGGCGGGGCCGTCTCAGCCGCCCTGCACCGGTACCGCGGCCCCCTGCTGCCCGCCTCCACGGCGCCGGGCATCGTCCGGCTGCGCCGCCGCATCGAGGACCAGGCGCGGGCGGCGGTCGTCGCCCGGGCCGATGCCGGGCTGCTGACGGACTGGGTGTGCAGCCCGTGGGGTGCGGACGACCCGGAGGCCTGGCAGGCGCTGGCGCACGCGCTGCCGCCCGGGCGCCGGGCGGCGGCGCTGGCCCGCGTACGCGCCCTGGACTTCGAACTGGGCCCGCGGCAGGGCCCCGTACGCCCGGATGCGGTCCGCGGCGGGCGTGCAACCCGGTCGCAACCCGCGCGCCCCTAGCGTCCTCGCGTGCGCTGCCGACGGCGGCGGCGCCCGGCTGGGGAGGACTCCATGTCCCGATACGCTGCGCCCGGAACCGAGGGGGCGCTCATGTCGTACGCGTCCCGCTACGACCACTTCATCGGCGGCGCGTACGTCGAACCGGTCCGTGGCCGGTACTTCGCCAACCCCTCCCCCGTCAACGGGGAGGCGTTCACGGAGGTCGCGCGCGGGACCGCCGAGGACGTGGAGGCGGCACTGGACGCGGCCCACGCGGCCGCCCCGGCCTGGGGGCGCACCTCCGTCGCGGAGCGGTCCACGATCCTGCTGCGCGTCGCGGACCGGATGGAACAGAACCTGGAAGCCCTGGCCGTCGCCGAGACCTGGGAGAACGGCAAGCCGGTCCGGGAGACCCTGGCCGCCGACATCCCGCTGGCCGTCGACCAGTTCCGCTACTTCGCGGGGGCGCTGCGCGCGCAGGAGGGGGCACTCAGCCAGATCGACGACGACACGGTGGCCTACCACTTCCACGAACCGATGGGCGTGGTCGGTCAGATCATCCCGTGGAACTTCCCGATCCTGATGGCCGTGTGGAAGCTCGCACCGGCTCTGGCGGCCGGGAACACGGTGGTGCTGAAACCGGCCGAACAGACTCCGGTCTCGGTGCACTTCTGGCTGAGCCTGGTGGCGGACCTGCTGCCGCCGGGGGTGGTGAACATCGCCAACGGCTTCGGCGAGGAGGCCGGCAAGCCCCTCGCCTCCAGCCCGCGCGTGGCGAAGATCGCGTTCACCGGGGAGACGTCCACGGGGCGGCTGATCATGCAGTACGCGGCGGAACACCTGAAGCCCGTCACGCTGGAACTCGGCGGCAAGAGCCCCAACCTCTTCTTCGACGACATCTGGACGGCGGACGACGGGCTGCGCGACAAGGCACTGGAGGGCTTCACGATGTTCGCCCTCAACCAGGGCGAGGTCTGTACGAGCCCCTCGCGCGCACTGATCGAGCGCGGCCGGTACGCGGACTTCCTCGATGCGGCCGTCGCACGCACCGAACTGATCGTGCCCGGGCACCCGTTGGACACGGAGACGATGATCGGCGCGCAGGCCTCGCAGGAGCAGCTGCGGAAGATCCTGTCGTACGTGGAGATCGGCCGGCGGGAGGGCGCGAAGGTCCTCACGGGCGGAGAGCGCATCGACCACGGCGGCGACCTGGCGGGCGGCTACTACGTCCAGCCGACCGTGTTCGAGGGCGACAACCGCATGCGGATCTTCCAGGAGGAGATTTTCGGACCGGTGGTGTCGGTGACCTCGTTCCAGGACTTCGACGACGCCGTACGGATCGCCAACGACACGGCGTACGGCCTGGGCGCGGGCGTGTGGACCCGCGACGTCAACACGGCCTACCGCGCGGGCCGTGCGATCCAGGCGGGCCGCGTGTGGACGAACTGCTACCACGCCTACCCGGCCCACGCGGCCTTCGGCGGCTACAAGCAGTCCGGCATCGGCCGCGAGACCCACAAGATGATGTTGGAGCACTACCAGCAGACGAAGAACTTATTAGTGAGCTATTCCCCCAAAAAGCTCGGCTTCTTCTAGGAAGTTGAGCACGGTGCCTGACCTGCACAAACGGCCGGTCAGGCGCGGTTGCCCTGGTCTCGAGACGGCTACCGAAGTCCGGTGATTGCAGAGTTCACTTGCCTCCGATATCTCACTTCACAGAGAAGATCCGGGCCATGCACGGGCCGGCGCGATCGCCGTTCCACCGTGCATACCAGCAGACGCTGAGCCTCTCACGATCCCAAAGCCCCGGCGGCGACACCGTTCGCCATCAGCCGCCGGTGCGGCCCGACTGCCTGGCCGGAACACGCCGAGACTGCACCCGCCTCTCCGGTCCCGCCACGGCCGGGCCCCCGGGGTGGCCGTGGCGGGGATGCGGTGGCCCATGGTCGAGCGGCCGCTGCCGAGGGCCAAGGGCAGGGCACCTGTCAGCCCGTCAGGGACGTCCACACGGTCAGGGGTCGGTCCTCGACCGTGATCTGGTCCTCGTGGCCGTGGCCGTCGCGGATCACGATGATCCGGTACTGGTCCTGGTGGAACACCCAGAACAGACTCATGCCGTTGATCCGCTGCATGTCCGGGACCGCGAGGAATTCGTCGACCCGTGTGATCCCGGTCAGTGATCGCCATAGGTCGAGCCCTCGGTCGCCGCGCTCGAGGGCGTCCTGGTGCATCCTGCCGTCGGCGACCGAGATGAGCCGGTAGACCTGACGACCCATGAGGGTGTGGAAGACCCAGTAGTGGCTCTTGCCGTTCACCCGCTGCATGTCGGGCACCGGCAGGAAGGCGTCCACCCTTTCGATGCCGCTGAACGAGGCCCAAGCGGAGAGCGAACGGTCCGCCAGGTCGGTCCCGGCCGCCTGCTCGGGAGGGAGCCCGGACTCGGCGCCGTCGGCGATCCAGATCCGCCGGTAGACCTGCCGGCCCTCGACGGTGTGGAACAGCCAGAACCGGCTGCGGCCATTGATCCGCTGTTCGTCCGGGACGGGCAGGACCGCGTCGACCTTCGTCACTCCGATGTAGCACGGCCACATGGTCAGCGGCCGGTCGGGGCGCTCGATGACGTCCGTGTGCTCGTCCCCGTCGGCGATAGAGACGGTTCGGCAGACGGCGCCGTCACTGCCCGCCCCATACGCCCAGTACCAGCTCTTGCCCTTGTCCCGTTGCATGTCGGGGATGGGCAGGAAGGCGTCGGTCGGCCGGACTACGGTGGGCGGCTTGTCGGTGAGCCGGCCGTCACCGAGCAGCCGTAGCAGGGTCAGCGAGGGAGCGAAGGCGTAGACGGACCCCTCGGTGAAGACGAACTGGCTCAGGCTCAGCTGCGTGGTCTTGCCGGGGGTCTCGTAACTGAGCTTGCCGGCGGCGCCGACCATTCCGTCGGGGCCGGGCTTGTTGGTCCGGTTGGGTGGGAAGTCCGGGCTGTCGATCCATGCCTTCTGGATGAACTCGAACTGCTGCACAAGGTCCGACTGGTAGCAGACGAAGAGCAGGCCGCGCTTCTCGTCGGGCCCTCCGGGGCCATCCGAGGCGGGGTCGAAGGGCGCGCCGTACGGGGCGCCGCGGCGGATGATCCGGCGGCGGTCCATCACCGGATTCTCGTCGAACGGCGGATCACCGGGCTTCTCCTGCAGGCCGTCCCGGGGGTTGGTCTTGCGCAGGTGCGAGAAGAGCGGAGTGATGAAGCCCTCGGGGTCGTTGCGGTAGCCGAAGTCGTTGTCCTCCCCGGCCAGCGCGCTGGAGGGCCGGTCGGCATTCGGGCACGTGGCGACGGGGGTGCCGGACCGCCACCGGCCGACGAGGCGGGCGGCCAGCCACTCCGTGGTGGCCTCAGGCGGCACCACCTTGGCCTGCTTGAGCGCCTTCAGCTGCCCGGCGACCTGGAACCAGAAGCCGGGGACGTCCTGGCCGAGCCGGCGCACCACCTGGAAGCTGCCGTTGTCAGCCCAGTCGGGCGTCTCGTGCGGCACGCCGCCGACCCGGTCGTGCCCGACGACGAACTCGCCGGGCGGGATCAGCCGGGTGCCGTGATGGCCCTTGACGTACTCGGGCTTGACGGGGTCCGGCTCGTCGAAGCCGATGACACCGGGCTCGCTGACGCCGTCCTTGAAGCCGAAGTGCTCCTTCCCCCTCCGGCTGCCGGACAGGGTGGCGGCGTCCTGCTGGAACACGATCACGATCTTGGCCGCGGCGCACGCCTCGCGCTGCTGTCTGACCGTCGCCTGGAGGTCCTGGACGGTGTCCGAGGCGACGGTGAGCACGGCGTGGACGACCTGGCCCTTGCCGTTGCCGAAGAGCCACATCTCCGGCGAGCTGTCGCCGGTGTCCCCGAGTGCCCGCTTGTCCGAGCCCTGCTTGAAGGCCTCCAGACCGCTGCCGGGCTTGACGGAGGGCAGCGGGTCCTTTCCGGTCAGCTCCCGCAGGCCCGCGCAGGTGAAACTGACATTGATCCAGGTGGCCTTCAGCGCCTTCGGGTCGTCGCCGGCCGAGGCCTTCCTGGCCTTGCTGAAGGCGGCATTGAAGGTCGCCACCTGCCTCGTCGTGGAAATCTGCGGTTCCAGCGCCTTGACCCAGGTGCGCGCCCGCGCTGCATCCTCGAACTTGAGGAACAGCAGGGTCATCTGGTCCTTCTTGAAGCCGGCGATCACATCGCCCTGGATGTCGTCGCTCTCACGCAGCTTGAGATCGTCCACCATGCTCTCCCTAGAAGATCGACACCTCTACGCCAATGCTGCGCAGAGTAATCAACAACGTATGCGGCACTCCCATGCCCTCCCACCGGCCGACTGGCCGATTACGCCGACCGCCACCCATTTACGCCTCGAATGCGCTGGTAGAAGGCGTGCAGATCCTTTGGGTTGGTCGGAGTCACCCGCCTGCACGTCTCGGAGTGACAGCCGACCGGCGCGCCTCAACACTGAAGATCGTCACTGTGCGTGAACATGTGGCAGTCCTGGTGCAGCCCGTGTCAGCCGACGTGTCCCCCAGCCGGGGCCGCTGCGCCTTCCTCTCGCCAGCAAGGAGTCCCATGTCCCGCAGCAATCCGCGCCTACCCGCCCGCCGGAGGCTCGCCACGGCGATCTCAGTCTGCGCCGCCACCGCGATGGCCGTGTCCATGGCCCTGGCGTCGGCAGGCCCCGTACTCGCCCACACCGGTCACGGAGACGAGGGCGATGCCGTCCCGTACGGCCCCGCCTCCCGGGCGGCGAGCGCACCGGTCACCGTCGACCCGGAGGAGGCTGCGACGCTCGGCAGGGAACACGCCGAGGAGCACGCCCGCACCCGGATGGCCATGGCCGGCGTCGGCGAGTACCCGCAGACCACCCGTACGGAGCGGCTCAAGGCGCTGACCGCCTCCCAGGAGAAGGCCAACGCGTCCTTCGACGCGGCCGAGTTCGGCCGGTTCCAGGAGTACTTCCAGTCCCCGGACTTCGCGGCCCACGTCGCGCTGCTGCCCACCGGCAAGGTCCTGCTGTTCTCCTTCGAGCGGATCGAGACCAACCCGCAGAATGAGCCCGCCCCCACACAAACCATCGGCAAGGAGAACGCCGGCCGCGCCTGGATCTGGGACCCCGCCAAGGGGACCGGCGCCGGCGCGTTCACCGAGAAGAAGCCGCCGGTCATCAACATGCCCGACGGCAAGAACGAACCCCGCCCGGCCCCGTTCTTCTGCGCCGGCCACTCCTACCTGCCCAACGGCATGCTCGGCGTCTTCGGCGGCAACCTTGGCGGCAACGGAGGCAGCGGCGCCAAGCTGTCCCTGGTCTTCGACCCGTGGGCGGAGGAGTGGTACCTGAACAAGGACATGTCCGTCGGCCGGTGGTACCCGAGCGTGGTCACCGGCGCCGACGGACGCCAGGTGATCATGTCCGGTCAGTCGGAGCTCGGCTGGGGCACCCCCACCCCCGTCGTCGAGCGCTTCCCCGCCGCGACCCACCAGGTGCCCTTCGAGAAGTCGGTCAAGCCGATCGGCTGGGGAGTGGACCAGCTCAAGACCGAAGCCCCCTTCAAGTGGGACTATCCGCAGCTGTTCTCGCTGCGCGACGGGAAGATCTACGGACTCGGCCGTTCCGTGGACCAGCAATGGCTCTTCGACACCGTCGCCGACACCAAGACCGACCTGCCGAACCGCCCGGACATCAACAAGGCCAAGCCGGGCCCGGACGGCGGGGAGTGGAGGCGCAACTACGGCTCCGCGGTCCCCCTCCCGGCCGGTTTCAGAGGCCCCGACTCGGTCCTGGTCCTCGGCGGCGACCGCAACGACCCGAACACCTACCGTCTGGCCGGCGGCAAGTGGAACACCGAGAAGCCCCGCGCCTTCGGCCGTACCCAGGACGACACTCTGCTCCTGCCCGACGGCAACCTGCTCACCGTCAACGGTGCCTTCGACATCCGCGACTACGGCAACGGGCCGTACAACCCCAACGCCGACCTCAAGTACCGCCAGGTCGAACTGCGCGACGAGAACGGCGACTGGAAGCTGGGCCCCGTCCAGCGGCTTCCGCGCGGCTACCACTCCAACGCCGTGGTCCTCCCGGACGGCCGAGTCATGGTCACGGGCGACGAGCTCCAGCAGCTCGCCAACGACCCCGATATCACCGACAACAACAACGGCAGCATCGAGATCTACGAGCCCGCCTATCTCCACCAGGGCAGCCGCCCCGCGCTCGGCCTGATCTTCAACCCCAGCGTCGCCTACAACGAAAAAATCACGGTCAGCACCAGCACGCCCAACGACGTCACCCGCGCCGTCCTATTGGCCCCGACCACCGCCACCCACTCGATCAACACCAGCCAGCGTCACCTAGAACTACGCATCAAGAGCCGCAGCGGCAACTTCCTGGAGCTCCAGGCCCCACCGACCGCCGCCGCGGCCCCGCCCGGCCACTACATGCTCTTCCTCCTCAACGAGGAAGGCGCACCGAGCAAGGCGGGCTGGATCCAGCTCAAGCCCCCGGCGGTCGCCGCGGGTGCCACCGCCACGAAGGCGAAGGCCGGCGGCTGACACCTGCCGGCACCTCCGGGACGAGCCCCCAGCCTGGTCGCGGGACACGGCTGGGGGCACTCCACGCGTACCGCCCACGTGAGCCCCGCTGCCCCTCAGGGTGGCCGGGGGATGGGCGGGCGGCCCGTGCAGCCAGCTCCCCGGCACGGCCGGGGCCTGGGCGCAGTCGCCGCCGGACTTCCACCCACGGCTGGTCCGCCGACCAGGCGAGCTCGGTGGGCAGGGAGTCGCCGAGCAGGCCGACGATCGCGTCGTACCCGGCCAGTTCCGCGGGGCGCCCTGAAATCCCGGTGCCGAACACCACTCGGTCGGTGTCGAGCAGATCGCCCCGCAGAAGCGCCCACACGCCCTGGATCAGGGTGCCGAGGGTGAGGCCGTACCGTGCCGCTCGCTCCACCAGCCTCGCCGTCACCATGATCACTCGGGTGGCTGCAGTACTGCCGACCACGACCAAGATCCGGGCCAGTTCCGGACCAGGCCACGCCCCTCCCCCGCATTCACACCCATTCCTGCTGGTCAGGTGGGGTGCGGCGCGTGTACCAGCAGCACACGAAGAACTTGTTAGTAAGCTACTCCGCGAAGAAGATCGGCTTCTTCTGAGAAGAAGAGCGCGGCGCCTAATGGGAGCTACGGAACCGGGGAATGCTCGGTTCCGTAGCCGCCAGCTGGTGAGCACTTTCGACGCCGGAGCCTTCGAGTTCTGAGGTCAGACCGTGCCCTTGCTGGTCGGCCGGGAGGCCAGACCGCTGATGGGGTGGCGTGCCCGCCCGTCAGGGCGTGAGCACTGGATCCATTAGGCCGCGTGCCGTGCCTTCCGCAGGCTGCACCGCTGTGGGAAGTACGTGACTGGGGAGGGTCTGTTGCTGCTGATCGGTGATGACTGGGCCGAGGATCACCACGATGTCGAGGTCCAGGACGAGAGTGGCCGGAAGCTGGCCGCCGCGAACCTGCCCGAGGGAGTTGCGGGCATCGCGAAACTGCACGAACTCGTCGCCCGCCACGGCGGCGAGGGCCTGGTCCCGGGCGAGGTGGTGGTCGGGATCGAGACCGACCGCGGCTCGTGGGTTCAGGCCCTGATCGCCTCCGGCTACCAGGTGTTCGCGATCAACCCCCGGCAGATCAACCGCTTCAAGGAACGGTATGGATCCTCCGGAGCCAAGAGCGACAAGGGCGACGCGCACGCGCTCGCCGACATGGTCCGCATCGACCGGGCTCAGCTGCGTCCGGTGGCCGGCGACAGCGAGCACGCCCAGGCCGTCAAGGTCGTCGCCCGCGCCCACCAGACCCTGATCTGGGAACGCACCCGCACCTTCCAGCGGCTTCGCACCACACTGCGCGAGCACTTCCCCGCCGCCCTGAACGCCTACGCGGACCTGGCACTGACCAGCACAGACCCGCTGGAACTGCTGGTCAAGGCACCCACCCCCGCCACGGCGGCAAAGCTGACCCGCACCCAGATCGCCGCCGTCCTGACCCGCCACCGCCGCCACAACCGGGACGCGAAAGCGGCCGCCATCCAGAGCGCGCTGCGCGAGCGGCAGCTTGGCCTGCCCAAGCCGGTCACCGCCGCCTACGCGGCCGCCGCCACCGCTCACGCCCGTCTGATCATCGCGCTGAACGAGCAGATCGCCGTGATGGAAGAGCAGGTGAGGGCACATTTTCTGGCGCACCCGGACGCTGAGATCTACCTCTCGATGCCCGGCATCGGTGAGATCGTCGGAGCCCGGGTGCTCGCCGAGTTCGGAGACGACCCCACCCGATACGCCTCCGCGAAGGCCCGCAAGAACTACGCCGGCACGAGCCCCATCACCCGGGCCTCCGGCAAGAGCCAAACCGTCCAGGCCCGCTACGTCCGCAACAACCGGCTCGCCGACGCGCTCCAGACCCAAGCCTTCTGCGCCCTGCGGGCCTCACCCGGAGCCCGTGGCTACTACGACAAGCAACGCGCCCGCGAGGCCGGCTACAACCCCGCCCTCCGCCAGCTCGGCAACCGACTCGTCGGCATCCTCCACGGCTGCCTCAAAACCCGCACCCGCTACGACGAAGCGACCGCCTGGTCCCACCACACCCAACCCCATGCCGCTTGACACCAAACGACATGGGGTGTCCGACCTGCACAAACACCACCGTCGGGTACTCTCCGATATCCCACTCCATCGAGAATATCCGGGCCATGCACGGGCCAGAGCGCCCTCCGGACCACCCCGGCTACCAGCAGATCCTGGCCGCTGCACCACGCGGCAACCCACCACCGACGCACCGCCCTGGCCCCGCGACTGAGATCGTCCTGCAAGCCGGGGACCAGACCGCGCGATCCGATCAAGGCACTTCGAAGATCTCGACGCCGGACCAGATCGCGAGCGCGAGCATACACAGGCAGCCGGTCGATGCCCGGCCGGAGGCCTCGCCCGCCCGCCTCGTACGCAGGGCCCGGCCACCGGGAGCCCGAGGCTCCAGTGTGTCGACGACCGGTTCGCGGCGCTACTCCCCTTCGCAACCGCCGACGCCACCCCACCTGGCTGGGGAACCTGGAACGCCTCCGGTTCATGGATGCAGTGTTGCCTCGCCCTTGACGAGGATGCCGGTGCGCTGGCCCGGGCGTACCGCGACGGGCCCGGCGATTCGGATGCCGACCGGACTCTCCAGGCCGTCGACGGAGACGGTGACCATGGCGTCGTGGCCGTAGAAGGTCACGTCGGTGACGGTGCCCTGGGCGGCCGTCGCGGTTTCGGTGAGCTGGAGTTGCTCGGGCCGCAGGAGGACGGTGCCCTCGCTCCGGCCTCCCGGGGGCGCCGCGAGGGCAAGGCGGCCGAGCGCGGTCGTTGCGGTGCTGTGGTCGGCGGTGCCGGGGATGAGTACGGCGTCGCCGACGAAGCGGGCCACCCAGGGGTCCGCGGGGCGGCGGTAGACCTCCTGCGGTGTGTCGCACTGAGCCACGCGGCCGTCGCGTACGACAGCGACCAGGTCAGCGGTGGAGAGGGCTTCCTGCTGGTCGTGGGTGACCAGGAGGGCGGTGGCTCCCGTGGCGCGCAGGGCGGCCCGGACATCTGTCCTCACCCCGGCGCGCAGGGCGCTGTCGAGGGCGTTGAACGGTTCGTCGAGCAGGACCAGTGCGGGTTCCGGCGCCAGGGCTCGGGCGAGCGCGATGCGTTGTTGCTGGCCGCCGGACAGTTCGTGCGGCATCCGGCCGCCGTAGCCGCCGAGGCCGACGAGTTCGAGCATCTCCTCGGTGCGGCTGCGGCGTTCGGCGCGGTCGTGGCCGGCCAGGCCGAAGGCGACGTTGTGGGCGACGCTCAAGTGCGGGAAGAGAGCGCCTTCCTGGGGGACGATGCCGATGCGGCGGCGCTCGGGTGGAAGGTGGACGCCGGGGCCGGACAGGGTGCGTCCGCCGACGGTGACGGTGCCCGCGTCGGCGCGCAGGAAGCCGGCGATGATGCGGAGCAGGGTGGTCTTGCCGCAGCCGGAGGGGCCGAGGAGCGCTGCCAGGGTGCCGGCGGGGACGGTGAGGTCGAGTCCGCGCAGGACGGCGGCGTCCGGGCCGTAGGACTTCGACACTCCGGTGATCTGTACGTCGGTCATGTGCGGTGCCGCCCGAGGAGGTAGGAGGGGATGGCCGCCAGCAGGATCAGCGCCGCGGCGTAGGGGGCCGCGGCCGCGAACGATCCGGTCCCGGTCTCGGTCCAGAGCCGGGTGGCCAGGGTGTCCATGCCGGTGGGGCGCAGCAGGAGGGTCGCAGGGAGTTCCTTCATGCACACGACGAAGGTCAGGGCAGCTCCGGCGGCGACCCCGGGCGCGGCGAGTGGCACGGTGACCTCGCGCAGTACGCGCAGGGGGCTGCGGCCGAGTGAGCGGGCGACGTCCTCCAGCACCGGCGGGGACTGGAGGACGGCGGCGCGGGTGGCGGCCACCGCGACGGGCAGGAAGAGCACGGCGTACGCGCAGACCAGCAGCGGGAGTTCCTGGTAGAGCGCTTCGGCGTAGCGGACCGCGAAGAAGACCAGGGACAGTGCGACGGTGATGCCGGGCAGCGCGTGTCCGGCGTAGGCGGACTGCTCCAGCAGGTGTGCGGTCCGGCCCCGGTGGCGGGCGGCGATCACCCCTACAGGCAGGGCGAGGAGAGTCGTGAGCGCGGCGCCGGCGGCGGCGACGCCGAGGGTGGTGCCGGCGGTGTCGAGGAGCGTGGCCGGGTCCCACGTCGCCGAATTGCCGACGGCGAGCCAGTACCCGAGAGTGGCCAGCGGCATGAGTACGGCGACGGCCGTGACCGCCGTGCACCAGGTCAGGACGGGTATCCGCCACCGGCCGAGCGGCGCGGGAACGGGGGGGCGTGCGGTGCCGGTCCCGGTCCTGGCGTGGCCCGCGCGGCCGCGGGTACGGGCTTCGGCGGCGACGAGCAGGATCGTCATCACCACCAGGACGACGCTCAGCGCGGCGGCCGGGGTGCGGTCGAAGCTGGCCCGGTAGGAGGTGTAGATGCCGCGGGTGAAGGTGTCGTACCGCATCAGCGAGACGGCGCCGAAGTCGGAGAACACGTACAGCGCGACCAGGACGGCTCCCCCAGCCGCGGCGGGGCGCAGCTGCGGCAGCGTGACGCGCAGGAAGGTCCGCAGCGGCCCGTGGCCGAGCGAGCGCGAGACCTCCTCCTGTGCCGGATCGGCCCCGCGCAGTGCGGCGGTGACGGGCAGGTAGACGTACGGGAAGCTCACCAGCGTCAGGGCGAGCGCGGCCCCAGGGAAGCCCACGAGGCCGGGGAAGGCCGACAGCCAGGTGAAGGCGGCGACGTAGCTCGGCACGGCCAGGGGCAGGGTCACCACCACCGACCAGGCCCGGGCGCCGGGCAGTGCGGTCCGTACCGTGAGCCAGGCCAGGGACACGCCCAGCACCAGGCAGGCCGACACGACGACGGCGGCCAGCCCGAGGCTGCGGGCGAGCAGGTGGGCGGTGCGCTCGTTGGCGATGACGTCCCAGGCGAACGCGGGACCGCGCTCCAAGGAGCGGACGGCCAGGTAGCCGAGCGGCAGCAGCGCGAACACCGCGGCGAGGGCCGCGGGAACGAGCAGGACGGCGGGCGGGCGACGCCCGGCACGCAGCCGCCCGGCCGGCGCGGTGGCGCCTGCCGGGCGGACTGCGGGATCCACCGGTACGACGGGATCCGAGGAGTGCATGAGGGTCAGACCATCCCGGCTTCCTGGAGCATCTTCAGGGTCTCCTGAAGCGATTCCAGCCTGCCGAGGTCGATCTTGGGGGCGTCGAGCGAGGCCAGCGGCGGCAGGTCCTTGACGGTGCTGGTGACACCGGCGGCGAGAGGGTACTCCTTGGTGTCGTCGGCAAAGTACCTCTGGGCCTTCTCCGAGAGCAGGAAGTCGACGGCCTTCTGCGCCGGCGACGCCTGGTCGCTGCCCTTGAGGATGCCGACTCCGGCCGCGTTGACGAGGGCGCCGGGGTCACCGCCCGGCAGGAAGTGGATCTTTGCCTTGACCTTGCTCTCGCCCTTCTCGGCGACCTGCTCGTACCAGTAGTAGTGGTTGACGAGGCCGAGCGACACCTCGCCCTTCCCTACACCGTCGAGCACCTTCAGGTTGTTGTCGTAGACCTTCGGCTCGTTGGCCTTCAGACCCCCCAGCCAGGCGCGGGTGGCGTCGTCGCCCTCCAGCACCCGCATGCCGGTGACGAAGGCCTGGAAGGAAGCGTTGGTCGGGACGTAGCCGATCTTGCCCTTCCACTCCGGCTTGACCAGATCGTGCACGCTGTCGGGCACCTTGGAGACCTGGGCTGGGTTGTACGCGAGGACGCGGACGCGTCCGGAGGTACCGACCCAGTCGCCCGCGCCGCCGCGGAATGCCGGGTCGACCTTGTCGAGCGAGGCCTGGGGCAGCTTCTCCAGCAGGCCCTTGGCGGAGAGCGCGCCGAGGGCGCCGGCGTCCTGTGAGAAGAACAGGCCCGCCTTGGTCTTGTCGCCCTCTTCCCGGATCTGGGCGGCGAGTTCGGCGCTCTCGCCGTAGCGGACGGCGACCGTGGTGCCGACGGCCTTCTCGAGGTCGTCCAGGAGTGGCTTGACCAGCTTCTCGTTGCGGCCGGAGTAGATCACGAGCCCGGCGTCGTCCTCGTCGACGCCGCAGCCCGCGAGGGCGGGAAGGAGGAGCGCCGCCGCGGAGAACGCGGCGAGACAGTGGACCAAGGGGCGTCGCATGGGAAGCCTTCCTGCACGTGCAGCGAGAACCTGTGAACGACCTATAAGTAAGGTAAAGCTAACCTAAAGGTCAAGGTGACGCACGCAACGTTCCGGCCACACCGGGGATTCGGCGAAGCCGACCTTACCTGTGAATTCCTTATGGATCTTCCCTGTCTCATCTGTGACTTTCCTGTGACTATCCAATGAGGTAAGCCTTTCCTAAGATGCGTTCGTGAAAGCTCCTTCCGCCCTGCTGCCAGGCACCGACACCGCCCCCTTCGCCAGCGCTCTCGCGACCCACGGCGACCGCACCGCGGTCATCACCGCCGATGGCCCCGTGACCTACCGCGAGCTCGCCGCCCGGGTGGAAGCGACAGCCCATCGCCTGGGTCGGGCGCGCCGTCTGGTCCTGGTGGTCGGCGCCAACACCATCGAGGCGCTCGTCGTTCACCTCGCGGCTCTCTCGGCGGGGCACCCGGTCCTGTTGGTGCCGGGCGACCATCTGGAAGCCGTGCAGTCACTCATCGACGCGTACGACCCGGACGTCGTGGCGCACCCGGACGGCGGACAGTGGGTACTCGACGAGCGGCGCCCCGTCTCGGCGCATGACCTGCACCCGGATCTCGCGCTACTGCTGAGCACTTCCGGATCGACCGGTTCGCCGAAACTCGTTCGCCTGTCGCACGAAAACCTTCAGGCCAACGCGGAGTCCATAGCCGAGTACCTCGAAATCCGAGACACCGACCGCGCGGCCACGACGCTGCCGATGCACTACTGCTACGGCCTGTCCGTCATCCACAGCCATCTGCTGCGCGGCGCCGCGCTGATCCTCACCGGCCTCTCCGTCGCCGACGGTTGCTTCTGGGACCTGTTCCGGACCGCCCGCGGGACGACCTTCGCAGGTGTCCCGTACACCTTCGACCTGCTCGACCGCGTCGGCTTCGCCTCGATGGACCTGCCCCACCTGCGCTACGTCACCCAGGCAGGCGGCCGGCTCGCGCCCGACCGGGTCCGGCACTACGCGGCTCTCGGCCGCGCCGCCGGCTGGGAGCTGTTCGCGATGTACGGCCAGACCGAGGCGACTGCCCGCATGGCCTACCTGCCGCCCGTCCTCGCGGAAACCCACCCCGAGGCAGCCGGAGTTCCGATCCCCGGCGGCTCCTTCCGCCTCGAGCCGCTGCCCGACTGGCCCGAGCAGGACACCGGGGAGCTCGTCTACGCGGGGCCGAACGTCATGCTCGGCTACG
This sequence comes from Streptomyces sp. NPDC058619, assembly GCF_042717785.1. Classification (NCBI taxonomy): domain Bacteria; kingdom Bacillati; phylum Actinomycetota; class Actinomycetes; order Kitasatosporales; family Streptomycetaceae; genus Streptomyces; species Streptomyces sp. NPDC058619. The sequence goes on along the minus strand of NZ_JBHXQN010000010.1, from coordinate 39,021 downwards.
CCGACACCCCCGAAGACCTCGCCCTGGGCCGGACCATGGATGAGCTGCACACCGGCGACATCGCGCGGCGCACCGCCGAGGGCATGTACGAAATCGTCGGACGGCGCAGCCGGTTCGCGAAGATCCTCGGCCTGCGCATCGACCCCGCCCAGGTCGAGGCCATGCTCGCCCGGCACGGGGTCACCGCGCTGTGCACCGGCGATGACGCCGCGCTGTCCGTGGCTGCCGTCAGCGTCGCCGCCGGTGCCCACGCCGCCGACGCCCGGCGGATACGAAACCTGGTGACGAGCGAGTGCGGCCTGCCCGCCCGGGCGGTCCGGGTCCACGTCCTGGCGGACCTTCCCCGCCTGCCTACGGGCAAGCCCGACTACCGGGCCGTACGCGAACTGGCCCGCCCGGCCGACGCCGACTCATCAGACCAAGGCCGGGGCCCCGGTCCCGGTCCCGGCCCCGAAGACCTGTGCCTGCTCTACGCACGCGTACTCGACCGGACCGACGTGACGCGGGACAGCACCTTCGTCAGCCTGGGCGGCGACTCGCTCTCGTACGTCGAGATGTCCCTCCACGTCGAAGAGCGGCTCGGCCACCTGCCGAGCGACTGGCACACCACTCCGATCCGGGAGCTCAGGCCGCCGGAGGTCGCCATCCCCGCACACAGGCGGACACTGGAAACCAGCGTCGCCCTGCGCGCCGTGGCGATCTTCTGCATCGTCGGATCGCACGTCCACGTCTTCGGCATCAAGGGCGGAGCACACCTGCTCCTCGCCATCGCGGGCTACAACTTCGCCCGCTTCCACCTGACCACCGCTGAACGCGGCGAACGCATCCGGCGCGCCTGCCTCAGCATCACACGGGTCGCGGTGCCGGCCGTGATCTGGATCGGCTTCGCACTCCTCTTCACCAACGACTACACCCTGACCAACCTCGCCCTCCTCGACAGCGTGCTGGGGCCCGAGGACAGCGAGACGGGCATGCACTTCTGGTTCATCGAGGCGCTGGTCTACATCCTGATCGTCGCCGCGGCCCTCCTGGCGCTTCCCCTCGCGGACCGGGCAGAGCGCCGATTCCCCTACGGCCTGCCCCTGACGCTCGCCGCTCTCGGCCTGCTCACCCGCTACGACCTGCTCGGCCTCCCCGACCGCACCCGGATGCCCGACGCGGTCACCGTCTTCTGGCTGTTCGCGCTCGGCTGGGCGGCGGCGAAAGCCCGGACCAAGACGCAGCGGATCGTGGTCACGGCCGCCGCCCTGGCCACGGTGCCCGGCTTCTTCCCCGGCGACCCCGGACGAGAAGCGATCATCATCGCCACGTTCGCCCTGCTCGTGTGGGTGCCGTCCCTCCCCGGCCGCGAACGCGTCAATCAGGTCGCCGCCCTCCTGGCCAGCAGCTCGCTGTACATCTACCTGACCCACTGGCAGATCTTCCCGTTGATCGACGGGTTTTCCAGGCACTTGGCCTTTCTCGCCTCACTGGTCTTCGGCATCGCCTACGGCATCGCAGCGACCCGAGTGATGCGCGGACTTCGCTCGCCGTTCTCACCGGGTTCGCTGCGCAGACGCGCCGGTCCGGGACTCCGGGCCCGGTTCGGTGACCGCAGTGGAGCGGCTCCGCCGAACTCGTCCCCAGCGGCTTCCGTTCAAGGTGACGGAGGTCCTTGAGGAGGAGGCAGCGCACTCTGCGGGCCACGGAAGGTCGCGGGCCGCCGGTCGTGTTCGGCGCGGACGCGCCCGCCGTAGTGGTAGACGGCGTCGTATCCGCCCCACAGGATGCGGTTGTCCGCGGAGAGGCGGACGTAGTGGAACTGGTTCGCGCTGTCCGCGAAGCCCTGGCGCCACGTCCAGCCGATGGAGGCGAGCTGCGCCGCGGTCAGCGGCTCGGTCATCAGCGCGTAGTCGTACACGGGGACGGTGTACGGGCGGTGGCGCCGGACCAGGGAGGGGTAGGCGTTGGTGGCGAGCGCGACGCGCCGGGCGGTGATCCGGCCGTAGGGGGTACGGACGCCGATCACGGCCCCGTGCTCGGCGAGCGAGGTGGCGGGGGTGTGCTCGTGGATCCGGACGCCCCGGGCGGCACAGGCGCTCTTGAGTCCCCAGGCGAGCCCGGCCGGGTTGACCAGGGCGACGTCGGCCTTGTTTCACAGGCCGCCGAGGAAGGCCGGGGAGCTGGTACGGCTCGGTGGCCACCACGATGGAGCCGGTGCGCTCCCAGTCGCAGTCGATCCCGTGGCGCTCCGCGGCGTCCTCGATGGCCTGAACGTGCGGCGAGGTCGCGGAGCAGCGCCTCCGCGCGTGCGGCGGGCCACCCTTCGGGCAGGTGCCCGGCGTTCGGCCGAGGCCACCGGTCGGCCGCCGTCAGCCGCCGTCAGCCGCCGGGCGGAGCGCCGCCACCGCACCGAGCATCAGATCCAGGGCGAAGGGGTAGCCGCTGTCGCGCATGTCGGCGGCGAGCAGCGGGAAGGTCGCCGCGATGTTCGGGTGGGTTTCAGGCGACAGCCTGCCGTACACCGCGTGCCAGACCTCCTCGTCCGTCTCCCGGGCCGCCTCCGGCAGGGTGAGCGCGGCGGCGTCCTGGGCGGCGAAGGCGAGAGCCTGGTCGACGAAGGCGTGGTAGATCCGCACGGCGTGGGCGTCCGGGAAACCTCCGGAACGCAGGATGCCGAGGATCGTCTCGACGGCCCGGGTCTCGTGGGGGCGCCCTGTCGTGCGGTGGGCCGTGAGGAGCGCGGCCTGGGGGTTGGACTGGTAGGAGGCGTGGATGCGCAGCCCGATGGCACGCAGGTCGGTCCGCCAGTCACCGGTGGCCGACCAGCCCTCCTGCGCACGCCCGATCAGCTCGTCGGACAGGGCGAGGAGCAGGGCGTCGGTGTTGCGGAAGTAGCGGTAGAGGGCGCTGGGATCCGCGCCGAGCGCCGCGCCGAGCCTGCGCGCCGAGAGCGCCGCCGCGCCGTGCTGCGCGACCAGGCGCAGGGCCGTGTCGATGATCAGCCGTTCCGAGAGTACGGCGCCCTGCTTGGTCGGTCGGTGACGCCGACGCCCGCCTTCTGGAATCACTCGTTCGGCCATGGGCGGACCTTACGTCAACACCATTGACGTGTAAACGGCCGTCCCGCTTCCATGTCTCCACCAACCGTCGCCTCATGTACTGGAGCTCCGTATGGACAAGGCCGATCTGGTCTTCACCCGCGGCCCCGTCTTCACCGTCGATCCGGCCCGCACCCGGGCGACCTCGCTCGCCGTCGTCGGCGAGCGGATCGTGGCCGTCGGCCACGACGAGGTCCGGGAGCTCATCGGCCCCCGCACCGAGGTCGTCGATCTGACGGGCAAGCTGCTGATCCCGGGGTTCCAGGATGCCCATGTCCACGCCGTCTACGGCGGTACGGAGCTGGCCGAATGCGATCTGACGGGGACGGTCGGCGTCGCGGAGTACCTGACCCGGATCCGGGCGTACGCGGACGCCCACCCGGACCACGCGTGGATCACCGGCAGCGGCTGGTCGATGGAGAGCTTCGACGGAGGCCTGCCCACCCGACAGCTGCTGGATTCCGTACTTCCGGACCGGCCGGTGTTCCTCGTCAACCGGGACCACCACGGCGCCTGGGCCAACACCCGGGCGCTCGAGCTCGCCGGGATCACCGCCGAGACCCCCGATCCGGCCGACGGCCGGATCGAACGGGAGCCGGACGGCGGTCCCAGCGGAGTGCTCCAGGAGGGCGCCACCGCGCTGGTCTCCCGTCTCGTGCCCGCGAGCACCCCCGCCGACCGGCTGGCAGGCCTCCTGCGGGCCCAGGAACTGCTGCACTCGCTCGGCATCACCGGCTGGCAGGACGCGCTGCTCGGCGTGTTCGGCGGCAAGCCCGATCCTTCGGACGCCTACGTGAGCGCCGCCCGGGACGGGTCGCTCACCGCGCGGGTGACCGGTGCGCTCTGGTGGGACCGGGACCGCGGCGCCGAGCAGATCGAGGAACTGGTCGCACTGCGGGAGAAGCTGAGCCACGGCCGCTTCCGGGCCGGCTCCGTGAAGATCATGCAGGACGGGATCGCCGAGAACTTCACGGCCGCCATGACCGCCCCGTACCTGGACGGCTGCGGCTGCGCGACGGCCAACACCGGCCTCAGTTTCGTCGAGCCGATGGCGCTGCGCGGGTACACCACCGCACTCGACGCCCTCGGATTCCAGATCCACTTCCACGCCCTGGGCGACCGGGCCGTCCGCGAGGCCCTCGACGCGCTCGAAGCCGCCGTCGCCGCCAACGGCCCGCGCGGCAACCGCCATCACCTCGCCCACCTCCAGGTCGTGCACCCCGACGACCTCCCCCGCTTCGCCAGGCTCGGGGCCATCGCCAACATCCAGCCGCTCTGGGCCGCGCACGAACCGCAGATGGACGAGCTGACCATCCCCTTCCTCGGCCCCGAGCGCGCCGCCTGGCAGTACCCCTTCGGCGATCTGCTGCGGGCCGGCGCCACCCTGGCCGCCGGGAGCGACTGGCCCGTCAGCAGCCCCGACCCCCTCGAGGGCATCCACGTCGCCGTCAACCGCAAGGACCCCGAGGCCGGCGCCGACAACCGGGTCTTCCTGCCCGAACAGCGCCTCGACCTCGCGACCGCGCTGGCCGCCTACACGGCCGGCTCCGCCCATGTGAACGGCCTCGACGACGCGGGCAGCCTGCGCCCCGGCCACCTCGCCGACCTGGTCGTACTGGACCGCGACATCTTCGCCGCACCCCCGGAGGAGATCGCCGGGGCCCGGGTGGAGCGGACCTACGTCGGCGGCAGGCTCGTCCACTCCGTCTGAGGGTGCACCGGCTGGGGGCGCCGCACCGAGGATGCCCGTACGTCGAGCCGGGTCGGCACGAGCAACCCGGCCGACTCCCGGCGCCCGTCCTCCAGGACCGCCACGAGGAGCTCGATGCCGGCCTCCGCGACCGCCTCGGGCCGCAGGCTCAGCGTCGTCACCGGGGGTTCGGTGTGCTCCGCCGTCACGTCCTCGCTCACACAGACGAGCAGCAGGTCGCCGGGGACCTCGTAGCCCTGGCGGCGCGCCGCCTCCAAAACGAGGGGCGGGCTCGCCTCGGCCACGACGAAGAGGGCGTCGGGGCGCACGCGGTCCGGCCCCTCCCCGTCCCCCGCCAGGGCGGTCTCGATCGCCCGTACGACCGGTCCGTTGCCCGGGGCCGCGGCGCGCGCGACCCGCTCCGGCAGGCCGCGCGCGGCGCACCAGGCGCGGTACCCGGCGAGCACCTCCGTGTGGAACAGGGTGGTGCTGTCGGGCAGGACGAGCGCGGGGCGCCGGGCCCCCTGCTCCCCGAGGTGGTCCAGGCTCTCGCGCACCGCCGCCACGGCGTCGACGTCCACCCAGTGGGCGCCCGGCCGCCCCTCGACGGAGCGGTCGCTGAAGACCGGGATGTGCGCCGCGAGCAGGTCGTCGACGATCCGGTCGTCCGCGACCGGATCGGCTACGACGACCGCGTCGAGGGGCAGCTCGGCCCACTCGCTCTGCAGGGTGCCCGCGGGCAGCAGCACCACGGCGTAGCCGTGCCTCAGCGCGGTCGCGGCGGTGGCCCCGGTCAGCCTGGCGAAGTACGGGGATTCCAGAAAAGTCCAGGGGGTGTCCGCGAACTCCCCCACCGCGTATCCGATCAGCCGGGCCCGCCCCGCGCGTAGTTGCCGTGCGGTGGCGTTGGGCCGGTAGCCCATGGCGCGCGCGGTCTCGCGCGCCTTCTCCCGCACCTCGGGAGAGAGCCGCCCGGTGCCGTTGAGCGCTGCCGAGACGGTCGTCTTGGACAGTCCCGCCTCGCGGGCCACGTCGACGAGGCGGACGCGTCGGGTGGGCTGCGTGGCGGCCCCGTCGTGCCGTGAAACATCGGTCATGGGTCGATGCTGCCACCCTCGCGACCTCTGCAAAACCGTTCCCGCAAACTCTTGTGCGGGAACGTTCCCGCATTAATACTCGCTCCATCCCCCAGCGCCCGTCACTACACCCGTAAAGGGGTGGGTCTGCATGCGCACGCCCAGGATCACCACTCTTCTCGCCTGTACCGCCGCACTCGCGGCCACCAGCAGCGCCTGCTCCGGCGCCTCCACCCACCAGTCCGCCGGCGGTGGCGGCTACCAGATCACCGCCACCTCGCCGCCCGCGCAGGGCTCCCTGGACTCCTTCACCTGGTCCCTGTACGCCGAGCCCTACACCCTCGACTACGCCCTCGCGTACGACTACCCGCCGAACACCGTGCTCGCCAACGTCTGCGAGCAGCTCCTGCGGGTCACACCCGACATGAAGATCGAGCCCGGTCTCGCCGTCAAATACGCGCAGCCCGACCCCCGGACGCTGGTCTACACCCTGCGGCCCGGGGTGAAGTTCCACGACGGGACGACGATGACCGCCGATGACGTGGTCGTCTCCCTGGGCCGCCACACGGACCCGGAGACCGGATCGCCCTGGGGCTCGGCGTTCAAGAACGTCACCGCCATCGAGAAGACCGGCCCCCTGGAGGTGACGATCCGGCTCTCCCAGCCGGACGTCCTCCTGAACGAGCTCATGGCCGCCTCCCCCGGCACCATCGAGAGCGCGGCCACCCTGGCCAAGGCCGGCAAGGACTACGGCACCCCCAAGGGCACGGTCAACTGCACCGGCCCGTTCGTCCTCGACCGGTGGGCCCAGGGCGAGAGCATCACCCTCAAGAAGAACGCCGACTACTGGGACCGGTCGCTGACCCCCAAGTCCGACAGCGTGAAGTTCACCTTCACCGAGGACCCTGCCGCCCGGGCCAACGCCTTCCTCTCCGGCACCGCCGACGGCGGGTACATGGTGCCCTCCGCCTCCCTCGCCCAGCTGCGCTCCGGCGGCAAGGGGAGCGTGCTGTTCGGCCCCAATACCGCCGCTTCGAACCTGGCCGTCCTCAACTTCCACGGCCCGCTCGGCGACCTCAAGGTCCGCAAGGCCCTGTCCATGGCCCTCGACAGGAAGAACATCGTCAAGGCCGCGGCCGGCGGCGTCGGCTTCCCCGCCAAGGCCCCCGCCGCGCGCGGCGCCTGGGCGCTGGCCCCGGAGAAGACCGCCTCGCTCTACGACTCCCTGTCCGAGCCGGTGTTCGACGTCAAGGCCGCGAAGCAGCTCGTCCAGGAGGCGGGAGCGACCGGCCGCACGATCACCCTGGTCACCAGCACGCTCGCGCCCGAGATCAGCGTCGTCGCCAACGCCGTCCAGGCCGCGGGGCGCCAGATCGGCCTCGACGTCCAGCTCAAGGCTGTCGCCCCGGACGCGTACAGCAGCATCTTCGTCGACCCGAACGCGCGCGCCGGCCTCGACCTGGTCATCACCAACGGATACGACAACACCCCCGACCCGCTGGAGTTCTACCAGTACCTGCGCACCGGGGACTTCGGGAACTACGGCAGCTGGACGAACGCCGAGTACGACGCCGCCTTCGACCGGGCCAACGCGCAGCCCGATCCGGCCGAACGGGCGGAGCTGACCGCCGAGCTCCAGCGGATCGCACTGCGCGAACTGCCGATCATCCCCGTGTACGAGGCGCCCTACTCGGTTTTCCTCGGCGATCGGGTGACCGGCGCACCGACCGGCATCGTGCAGCTGTACTACCCGTGGGCCGCGACGATCGGGGCCGCGAAGCGATGACCCGCTACCTCGTCGGACGGTTCCTCGGCCTGGTGACGGTGCTGTTCGTGACCTCTCTCGTGGTCTTCGGCTCCATCCACCTGGCCCCCGGCGACCCGGTGTCGTTCCTGCTCCACGGCCGCCCCGCGACCCCCGAGGCCGTGGCGGCCCTGCGCGCCCAGTACCACCTGAACGACCCGCTGCCCGTGCAGTATGCGAAGTGGCTCGGCGGCGTCCTGCGCGGCGACTTCGGCCGCTCCGCGCAGTTCCACCAGGACGTCACCGAGCTCATCGGCTCCCGGCTGCCCGGCACCGCCGTGCTCGTCGGGTACGCGGCCCTGCTGGTCAGCGTTCTCGGTGTGGCGGGCGGCATCCTCGCGGCGCTGCGCCCCGGCGTGCTGGACCGCGCGGTGCTCCTCGGCACCGGCGTGGCCACGGCGACCCCCTCGTTCGTCACCGCCATCGGGCTCGTATCGCTCTTCTCCGTCCAACTGGGCTGGTTCCCGGGGCCGGGCGGCACCCCCGTGGGCTTCTCGGACCGGCTGTACCACCTGACGCTGCCTGCCTTCGCCCTGGCGCTGACCTTCGGGGGTCTGCTCGCCCGGGTGACCCGCTCGGCGATGCTCGACGAGCTCGGCCGCGAACACGTCGAGGTGGCGCACGCCCGCGGTGTCGCACCGCGGACCGTGGTCCGCAAGCACGTGCTGCGCAATGCGCTGGGCCCGGTCGTCACCGTCGGCGGCACGATGCTCGCCGGACTGCTCGTCAGCACCTCGATCGTGGAGACCGCCTTCGATGTGCCCGGCCTCGGGTCCCTGCTCGTGCAGTCGGTGTCCGCCAAGGACTTCGCCGTCGTCCAGGCGATCACGCTGCTCAGCGTGGCGGCCTTCGTCCTGGTGAACCTCGCCGTGGACCTGCTCGCCCCCCTCATCGACCCCCGGCTGTCCCTCCGGGGGGAAGGCTCCTCATGACCCTCACCACACCCTCCGCCGCCTCCCCGGTCGGCGCGGCGCCCACGCCGCTGCGCCGCCGGTTCGGCCTGCGCTTCCTGCGCCGGCTCGGCCAGGGCCCGATGTTCACGGCCTCGGTCGCGGTGCTCGCCGTGCTCGTCCTGGTCGCCGCCCTCGCCCCCGTCCTCTCCCCGTACGACCCCGAGGTCCTCGACCTCTCCTCGCCGCTGGCCGGAACCACCGGCGAGCACCTGCTCGGCACCGACCAGTCCGGGCGGGACGTCCTGTCCCGGATGATCCACGGCGCCCGCACCGGCCTGCTCGGGCCGCTGCTCGTCGTCGGCGTCTCCACCCTCCTCGGCACCCTGCTCGGCGTCGTGGCGGCCTGGCGCGGCGGCTGGGCGGACTCGGTCCTGTCCCGCTCGATGGACATGGCCTTCGCGATCCCCGGTCTGCTGCTCGCGATCCTGCTCGTGTCCGTCGTCGGCTCCGGCATGATCGCGCCCGTGATCGCCATGTCCGTGGCCTACACCCCTTACGTGGGACGGCTGGTGCGCGGGATCGCTCGTCAGGAGAAGGCCCGCCCGTACATCGAGTCCTACCGGGTGCAGGGCTTCTCCGGCTGGAACGTCTGCATGCGCCACCTGCTGCCGAACATCGCCCCGACCGTCTTCGCCCAGTCCGCGATGAACTTCGGGTACGCGCTGATGGACCTGGCGGCGCTCTCCTTCCTCGGCTTCGGCGTGCAACCGCCGACCGCCGACTGGGGAGCCATGATCAACGAAGGCCAGTCGGCCGTCCAGCAAGGGGCGATGCTGCCCGCCCTGGCCCCCTCGGCGTGCATCGTGCTCGCCGTGGTGGCGTTCGGCATCGTCGGCGAGGGACTCGCCGACCGGATCGCGAGGCGGGAACGGTGAACACCATGACCGAGGAGAAGACCCCGGCCGCAGGCCCACCCGTCCTGGAGATCGACGGGCTCGGCATCCGCCTGCCGGACGACCGGGCGGCCCGCCCGATCCTGGACGGGGTCAGCCTGCGGGTACTGCCCGGCGAGACGGTCGGCCTGGTCGGCGAATCCGGCTCCGGCAAATCGGTGGCCTGCCGCAGCGTTCTCGGCCTGCTGCCCGCCGGCGCCCGCACCAGCGGACAGGTCCGGGTCACCGGCCGGGACGTGCTCACCATGAACCGAGCCGAGCGGACCGCCCTGCGGGCCCGGCAGGTCGCGATGGTCTTCCAGGACCCGCGGGCCTCCGTCAACCCCCTGCGCCGGGTCGGCGACTTCCTCACCGAAGGACTGCGCGCCGCGGGAACCCCCGCCGCCGCGGCCACCGCCCGGGCCGAGGAACTCCTGGGCGCGGTCGGCATCCGCGACCCGCGGAGCGCCCTGCGCCGCCGTCCGCACGAGTTCTCCGGGGGCATGCTCCAGCGGGTGGTCATCGCCGCGGCGCTCGCGGCCGAACCCGCCCTGCTCGTGGCCGACGAGCCGACCACGGCCCTGGACGTCACAACCCAGGCGGAGATCATCGCGATCCTCACCCGGCTGCGGGCCGAGCGGGGCACGGGCCTGCTCTTCGTCACCCACGACCTCGAACTGGCCTCCGCGATCTGCGACCGGGTGTACGTGATGTACGCGGGCCGGATCGTCGAGACGCGGGGCACGGACGAGCTGTTCGAACGGCCGCGCCATCCGTACACGGCGGGGCTGCTCGCCTGCACCCCGCGCATCGAACGGGGCTCACCGGCACCCCGGCCGATCCCCGGCCGCCCCGTCTCCCTCTCCGAGGCGCCACCCGGCTGCGCCTTCGCCGCGCGCTGCGCCCACGCGCTGCCGCGCTGCTCCGAGGAGACACCCGCACTTGCGCGGTACGGCGACGGACTCGCCGCCTGCCACCGCGCCGACGAAGGGATCACGCTGTGACCACCGCGACGCAGGGACTGGTCGTCGAGGGGCTGTGCAAGCGGTACGGGAACCACGCCGCCGTCGATGGCGTGTCCTTCACCCTGGCACCGGGTGCCTCCCTCGCCCTCGTCGGGGAGTCCGGCAGCGGCAAGACCACGACGGTCCGCATGCTCGTCGGCCTGGAACGTCCGGATGCCGGCACCGTCCGTCTCGGGGGCCGGAACCGTTCGGCGCGGGTCCGCGCCCGATCCGAACGCCTCTCCCGGGCCCGGGAGATCCAGATGGTCTTCCAGGACCCGTACCTCTCGCTGGACCCGCGGATCACGGCGGCCGGATGCGTGGACGAGGTTGTGCGGCTCCACACCCCGCTGGACACCAATGCCCGCCGGGCCCGGGTCGCCGGGCTCCTGGAGCAGGTCGGCCTCGGCGAGCGCGAGGCCTCGGCGCTGCCGCGGCGCCTCTCCGGCGGGCAGCGCCAGCGCGTGGCCATCGCGCGCGCCCTCGCGGTGGAGCCCAGCGTCCTCGTCCTCGACGAGGCGGTCGCGGCGCTCGACGTCTCCATCCAGGCGCAGATCCTCGAACTGCTCTCCACGATCCGCCGCGAGGCGGGCATCGGCTGTCTCTTCGTCACCCACGATCTGGCGGTGGTCCGGCACATCGCGGACGAGGTGCTGGTGCTCAAGTCGGGAAGGGTCGTGGAATCGGGCCCGACCGGCGACGTACTGGACGCACCGCAGCACCCGTACACGCGCCTGCTGCTCGACTCCGTACCCCGGCGCGGCTGGGATCCGGCCGCCTCGCTGTCGGGGCCCCCGGCGCTCGACTGACCGGCATCGGGCCCGCGCAAGATCATCACGTGTGGCCGCCGGGGCCGGGGATCGGCGTGCTCGGTAGCGTGACCATCTGCTGCATGGAGTGTCCATGTGTCCGGCTGGTCCGTGCGAGGGCTCCCGACGAAAGTGATGAGGCGGCAATGAGCGAACTGACGAAGCCCGAGGTCGACGTTCCGGAGGGTGACGCTCCTACCGAGCTGACCATCCGGGACCTGGTCGTCGGGGACGGGGCTGAGGTGAAGCCGGGCATGGTGGTCAGGGTCCACTACGTCGGGGTGACCTTCGCGTCCGGGAGGGAGTTCGACGCCTCCTGGGACCGGGGCGAGCCGTTCAAGTTCGCCCTGGGCAGCGGCAGGGTCATCAAGGGCTGGGACCGGGGGGTGAGGGGGATGAGGGTCGGCGGTCGGCGCCAGATCATCGTTCCCCCGCGTCTCGGCTACGGCAATCAGTCGCCCTCGGCGTTGATCCCGGCGGGCTCGACCCTGGTTTTCGTGGTGGACCTGCTTGACTCGTTTTCCAGCACATCCGGGTGGAGCAACCCCTGACGGTTGTCCCGCAAACGCCGGCTGCGTTGCGCCCGGGTGAGAGCCGGGATACTCGCGAGACTCCGACGCGGCAGCTGTGGCAGCCTGCCGACATGCCATGGGAGCTGAGAGAACGTGCAGGCCGTCACTACGCCGTCCTGTTCCACTACGCCTTGCCCGACGATGGCTGGGCCGTGGAGCTGAGCGAGGCTCGGTCTGCGCCGGCCAAGGAGGCTGAGAACTCCAACGCCGTGGTGACCCACTTTCCCGGTTCCGCCCTGCTGGTAGCGCTTGTCCCGGACGAGGACCCGAATCCGGAGCCGACCGTCCGCGTCTACGGCCCTGACGAGCGCGTTGTCCCCTACGAGATCATGCGCTGGTTCATGGAGCAGGTGGCCGACCAGGTTGAACGCTGCCGCACGGCGTTCGAGCAGGGAGGACCTGAAGCAGTGCAATGATCACGCGGCGACTGGTGTGATCACGGCGTCGGAACCTTCCTCGACAGCCCCGTTCAGCGGACTGGGCCCGCGGCAGTTCGGGAAGCTGATCGCGGCGTTACGACGGGCGCGCGGGGGCCGGGGCCGGGGACGGGCCGGGTTCACCTGGGCCGCCCATGCAAGCGTCCACCTTTGCCGGTGACGTCCAGCCGGACGGAGCCCTTCGTGTACACAGCCGGTCTGCGTCCCGTGGGAAACGCTGGAATGGCCGGCCAGGCCACAACTCCGCCGAGTTGCAGGCATGACTGTTCTCGCGGGTCAGCATGGGTACGCGCGCTGTACCACCAGGAGACGAAGATTCTCCTCGCGTTGTACTCCCCGAAGAAGCTCGGCTTCCTCTGAGGTGCGGGGGGAGGCGTCTGGCCTGGGCATTGGCCCGTCAGGCGCCTTCCGCACGGCGCTCTCACATCAAGGACCGATTCATGTGCCCCATCCCGGCTCCTCCCCTCACCGTCCCACCCCTGACCAGCGGTTCCGGACCAGTCACGGACCGGATCCGGCCGGCCGTCCTGCGGCAGCCCGACCGGCACGCCGGTTCCGCTCGCAGGGACTGCCTTATGAGCCGGTCGGAGCCCTCCTGGGCGCCGGCGAGGACCGTGGCGGATGGAGGCAGGCAGGCCGGCCGACGGGTGACGGTCCGCCCGACGCCGTCGGGCCACCAAGTGCGGCCGGTGAGGGTGCAACCGGGTCCGAGCCAGGGAGCTTCAACGGCTTCGGTCATGAGGGCTTCCGGGTGGGTGTCGCCGTCGCGGGTCGGGGCGTCTGCGGTGTTCCAAGGCCCGTGGAGGGTACGCAAAGGTGATCTCAGGGGTCTTGACGACGTCGTTGTGAGCGTTAACACTTTTGTAACGCCAGGCCAGAGCAGTGCGGCAAGGCAGTGCACACCAGCGGCCCGGCACCAGCCCACGCCGCCGACGGGGGACCGAAGGGCCACGCCAGGCCGGGCCCCTGTCACGCCGAGTCACGGCGTATCACTGGAGGAAACGTGCGAAGAATCTCGACAGGCTTCGTTGTGGCGGCCCTCGGCCTGACCTTGGCGGCCTGCGGCCAGAGCGCGAACGGCGTCGGGGCCGACGCGGACGCGGGCGACACCAAGGGGGGCCTGGTCGGGATCGCCATGCCGACCAAGTCCTCCGAGCGCTGGATCAACGACGGCGCCAACATGGTCAAGCAGTTCCAGGCCAAGGGCTACAAGACGGATCTCCAGTTCGGCGACAATGTCGTCGAGAACCAGGTCGCCCAGGTCGAGAACATGATCACCAAGGGTGCCAAGCTCCTGGTGATCGCTCCGATCGACGGCTCCTCGCTCAGCGACGTGCTCCGCAAGGCCGCCGACGCGAAGATAAGGGTCATCTCCTACGACCGCCTGATCCGCGGCACCGGGGACGTCGACTACTACGCCACCTTCGACAACTACAAGGTCGGCGTCCTCCAGGCCACGTACATCGCCGACCGGCTCGGTCTCCAGGACGGCAAGGGCCCCTTCAACATCGAGCTCTTCGCCGGATCACCGGACGACAACAACGCCGCCTTCTTCTACCAGGGCGCCATGAGCGTCCTGCAGCCCCACATCGACGCCAAGAAGCTCGTGGTCAAGAGCGGCCAGACCGAGTTCACCCAGGCAGCCACCCTGCGCTGGGACGGCGGCCTGGCCCAGTCACGGATGGACAACCTGCTCAGCAAGGCCTACTCGTCCGCCACCGTCGACGCGGTGCTCTCGCCCTACGACGGCATCTCGATCGGCGTCGTGTCGTCCCTCAAGGGTGTCGGCTACGGAGGGACGGGCAAACCGCTGCCCATCGTCACCGGCCAGGACGCCGAACTCGCCTCCGTGAAGTCCATCATCGCCGGCGAGCAGACCCAGACCGTGTACAAGGACACCCGCGAACTCGCCAAGGTGGCCGTGCAGATGGGTGACGCTCTACTCAGCGGCCGAACGCCCGAAGTCAACGACACCAAGCAGTACGACAACGGGGTGAAGGTCGTGCCCTCCTACCTGCTGCAGCCGGTCAGCGTCGACAAGGAGAACTACCGGAAACTGCTCGTCGACTCCGGGCAGTACACCGCCGACCAGCTGAAGTAGCCGCCACCGGGCCCACCCACCGGGGCCGAAGAGCCGGTGATGCGGCGCCGCCCCGACCGGCCCGCCGCATCACCCCAGTCGAACGGACTCACCACCATGGCCGGACCCGTCCTCGAGATGCGTTCGATCAGCAAGTCCTTCCCCGGCGTCAAGGCGCTGTCGGACGTCAGCCTGACCGTCGCCGCCGGCGAGGTCCACGCCATCTGCGGCGAGAACGGGGCGGGCAAGTCCACTTTGATGAAGGTGCTCAGCGGCGTGTACCCGCACGGTTCCTACGAAGGCCAGATCCGGTTCCGGGGAGAACCGTGCGCCTTCGGCGACATCCGGGCCAGCGAGCGCCGGGGCATTGTGATTATCCATCAGGAACTGGCGCTAATCCCCTACTTGTCCATCGCCGAGAACGTCTTCCTCGGCAACGAGCACGCCTCGCGCGGCTTCATCAGCTGGCACCGGACGCTCACCCACGCCCGGACCCTGCTCCAACGGGTAGGGCTGCCGGACAACCCGCAGACCCGCGTCGCGGACATCGGCGTGGGCAAGCAGCAGCTCGTCGAGATCGCCAAGGCCCTCGCGAAGGAGGTCAAGCTGCTGATCCTGGACGAACCGACGGCCGCGCTCAACGATGAGGACAGCCGCAAACTGCTCGACCTCATCCTCGAGCTCAAGGCCCAGGGCATCGCCTGCATCATCATCTCGCACAAGCTCAACGAGATCGCCCGCGTCGCCGACGCCGTCACCATCCTGCGCGACGGCCGGACCATCGAGACCATCTCGGTCGAATCAGAGGGCATCTCCGAGGACCGCATCATCCGCGGGATGGTCGGCCGAGACCTGGAGCACCGCTACCCCGAGCGCACCCCGGACATCGGGGAGATCGCGCTGGCGGTCGAGGACTGGACCGTCCTGCACCCGATCGACGTGCACCGCAAGGTGGTCGACGGGGCGTCGCTCACGGTCCGGCGCGGCGAGATCGTCGGTATGGCGGGCCTGATGGGCGCGGGCCGGACCGAGCTCGCGATGAGCGTCTTCGGCCGCTCCTACGGACGCCGCACCAGCGGCCGGGTGCTGCTCGACGGCAAGGAGATCCGTACGCGCACGGTCCCCGAGGCGATCGCCCACGGCCTCGCCTACGTCACCGAGGACCGCAAGAGCCTCGGGCTCAACCTCACGGAGGACATCCGCCGCAACATCTCGCTGAGCGCGCTCGCCAAGGTCTCCCGCCGGGGCTGGGTGAACCAGCACGAGGAGACCCGCGTCGCGGAGAGGTACCGCCGCACCATGAACATCAAGGCGCCCTCGGTGTTCGCGGAGACCGGCAAGCTCAGCGGCGGGAACCAGCAGAAGGTCGTCCTCAGCAAGTGGATCTTCTCCGATCCCGAAGTGCTCATCCTCGACGAGCCCACCCGGGGCATCGACATCGGTGCGAAGGCCGAGATCTACACGGTGATCGCCGAGCTGGCCGCCCAGGGCAAGGCCGTCCTGGTGATCTCGTCCGAACTGCCGGAGCTGCTCGGGCTGTGCGACCGCATCTACACCATGGCCGAGGGGCGCATCACCGGTGAGACGGACCGGACGGACGCGACCCAGGAATCCCTCATGCGCCTCATGACCGTGGGCGCCGCAACCCAGAACGAGCAGGTGTGAGGCATGACCCAGATCCAGAGCCCCGCGACCGATGCCGCGGAAACCGCCCCGGGCGGGACCAGGGGCACCGGTGCGCCTGAAGGCCCGCGCGCCCTCCTCATGGACCTCCTGCGCGGCAACATCCGGCAGTACGGCATGCTGGTCGCCCTGGCGCTGATCATCGTGCTGTTCCAGATCTGGACCGACGGAACACTGCTCAAACCGCTCAACGTCACCAACCTGATCCAGCAGAACGGCTACATCCTGATCCTGGCCATCGGGATGATGATCGTCATCATCGCCGGGCACATCGATCTGTCGGTGGGATCCCTGGCGGCCTTCGTCGGAGCCGCGGCCGCGGTGATGATGGTGCACCACGACGTCCCCTGGCCCGTGGCGGCCGCAGCCGCGCTCCTCATAGGGGCCGCGGCCGGGGCGTGGCAGGGCTTCTGGATCGCCTACGTGGGCATCCCGTCGTTCATCGTGACGCTCGCGGGGATGCTGCTCTTCCGGGGCGGAACGCAGATCCTGCTCCAGGGCCAGTCGGTGGCCCCCTTCCCCCAGGGTTTCCGGCAGATCAGCAGCGGCTTCCTGCCGGAGGCCGGCCCGCACACGAACTACCACAACCTCACCCTGCTGCTCGGCCTCGGCGTGCTCGCGCTGGCCGTCGTACAGGAGGTCCGAGGCCGCCGCCAGGCCGCCTCCTACGGACTGCGGCTGCTGCCGATGGGCTTCTTCCTCGCCAAACTGGCGGCGATCACCACCGCGGTGGCGGCCTTCACCCTGCTGCTCGCGAGCTACCACGGCTTCCCGATCGTGCTGCTCATCCTCGGCGTGCTCCTGGTCGCCTTCGGCTACGTGATGCGCAACTCCATCCTGGGCCGTCACACGTACGCCATCGGCGGCAACGAGCCCGCCGCCAGGCTGTCCGGCGTCAAGAGCAAGCGGATCGTCTTCCTCGCCTTCGTCAACATGGGCGTCCTGGCGGCGCTGGCCGGGCTGGTCTTCGCGGCCCGCCTCAACGCGGGTACGCCACAGGCGGGCATCAACTTCGAGCTGGAGGCGATCGCGGCGGCCTTCATCGGCGGCGCCTCGGCCTCCGGCGGTGTCGGCACGGTGCTCGGCGCGATCATCGGCGGTCTCGTACTGGGCGTACTCAACAACGGCATGTCACTGGTCGGCATCGGCACCGACTACCAGCAGGTCATCAAGGGGCTCGTGCTGTTGGCGGCGGTCGGTTTCGACGTGTGGAACAAGCGCAAGGCCGGCTCCTGAGGGTCGCCACGCGACGACGGTTCACCCCGGCCACGGCCGGGGTGAACCGTTCGCCTTCCTGTGTCGGGGCACGTCAGCCGTCGCCTCCCGAGGGGATGGAGGGGGTCGGTGGGACGAAAGTACGGGGGACAAAGCACCAGTGGGAGCGCTCCCACCATGCGCCCGGACGGGCATGCGGTCAAGATGCGCGACTCGGCGAGAAAGCAGGGCGGCGCCGCGACAAAGCCGGGCACGGCTCTGTTCGCCGGCCGGGCCACGCGCTATGGTCCAGCCTTACCAGTGGGAGCGATTCCGTCAGTTGACGCTGCGTCACGCATGCGTCTGAGCTGTAAGGAGTCGCTCATGCGACACCCTCCGCACCTGCCCGCGTTACTCGTGGGCGCGGCCCTCACCATGGTGAGCGCCTCGCCCCTCCCCCATCTCCCGGCGGCCGCGGCCGCGCCCGTCTGCGTCGTCGAGTACACCCTCACCCACACCTGGGACCAGGGCTTCCAGGGGGCGGTCACCCTCACCAACAAGGGGGCTCCGCTGTCCGGGTGGAGGCTCGCTTTCGATTTTCCCGGCACCCAGAGGGTCAGTCAGGGATGGAACGCGAAGTGGTCCCAGAGCTCGCGTACCGCGACTGCGGTCAACGAGACGTGGAACGGCGGGCTCGGCACCGGATCGAGCGTCGCGCTCGGCTTCCTGGGCTCTTGGTCGTCAAGCAACCCGTCTCCCACGGCCTTCGCTCTCAATGGGAACATCTGCGCCACCGTGCCCGGCCGCCCGACCGAGCCGCCGACACCGACACCGACACCCACACCCGGGGAGGATCCACCTGCCCTGCGTGTGAGCGGTAACAAGCTCGTCGACGCCTCAGGCGAAACCCGCCGTCTGAGGGGGGTCAACCGCTCCGGCGGCGAGTTCATGTGCGTCCAGGGCCACGGGATCTTCGACGGTCCCGTGGACGACCACGCCGTCGCGGCCATCGCCGACTGGAACGTCAACTCGGTCCGCATCCCCCTCAACGAGGAGTGCTGGCTCGGCTTGGACAACGTCAAGCCCGAGTACGCCGGAGCCCGCTACCGCGACGCGGTGACCGCCCTGGTGCGGCGCATCGAGGACCACGGCATGACCCCGATCGTCGAACTGCACTGGTCCTGGGGCCAGTACACCGGCAACTCCGCGGGCTGTGCGGACGTCCACGCCACTTGCCAGAAGCCGATGCCGGACGCCCGCTACGCGCCCGCCTTCTGGACCTCGGTCGCGAACACCTTCAAGGGCGACCCCGCCGTCGTCCTCGACCTGTTCAACGAGCCCTATCCGGACCGCGCCGGTTCCACCCCCTCCCAGGCCTGGAGCTGCTGGCGGGACGGCGGCAGCTGTCCCGGCATCGGCTACGAGGTGGCGGGCATGCAGGACCTCCTCGACGCGGTACGGGCCACCGGAGCGCGGAACCTGGTCCTGGCGGCGGGCATCGCGTACGCCAACGACCTCAGCCGGTGGTGGGCGCACCGGCCGCACGACCCGGCCGGCAATCTCGCCGCCGCCTGGCACGTCTACAACTTCAACGCCTGCGCCGACGAGGCCTGCTGGGACGCCACGCTCGGTCCGCTCGCGGCCGAACTGCCGATCGTGGCAGGCGAGATCGGTGAGAACACCTGCTCGCACGCGTTTGTCGACCGGGTGATGCGGTGGTTCGACGGCCGCGGACTGTCCTATCTCGGCTGGACCTGGAACACGTGGGACTGTTCCTCCGGCCCCGCACTGATCACCTCCTACGAGGGCACCCCCACGGCCTTCGGCATCGGGCTCCGCGACCACCTGCGCGCCCTCCCCGCACGCGAAGGAAAGGACACCCCATGACCTCCACGACTTCACTCCGTCCCCGTACCGCCTTACTGGCGGCCGCGGCCCTCGTCGCCGCGGCCACCGGTACCGCGACCGCCGTGTCCACCGGCGGCGCGGGAACGGCCGCAGCCGGGTGCAAGGTCGACTACACCGTGCAGAACCAGTGGGGTTCCGGCTTCACCGCCGCGGTCACCGTCACGAACACCGGCTCGGCCGTCCAGAGCTGGCAGCTGGAGTGGACCTTCGCCGGAAACCAGCAGGTCACCCAGGGCTGGAACGCCGGCCTGACGCAGAGCGGCGCCGGCGTCACCGCCAGGAACGTCGCCTACAACGGGTCGCTCGGCACAGGCGCCTCCGCCTCGTTCGGATTCAACGCCTCGTTCAGCGGGGCCAACCCCCTCCCGGCCGCGTTCAAGCTGAACGGCGTCACCTGCGGCACCGGCCCCGGCCCCACGGACCCGCCCGGCCCGACCGACCCGCCCGGGCCCACCGACCCGCCCGGGACCCGTGTCGACAACCCGTACCGTGGAGCGTCGGTCTACGTGAACCCCGAGTGGTCCGCGAAGGCCGCTGCCGAGCCCGGCGGCAGCAGGGTCTCCGGCCAGCCGACCGGCGTGTGGCTGGACCGGATCGCCGCCATCGCCGGCACGTCGAGCAGCCGGGGGCTGCGCGCGCACCTCGACGAGGCCCTGCGGCAGAAGGGGTCGGGGGAGCTGGTCGTCCAGCTCGTCATCTACAACCTGCCCGGCCGCGACTGCGCGGCCCTCGCCTCCAACGGCGAGCTGAAGGCTGACGAGATCGACGCGTACAAGGCGCGGTACATCGACCCGATCGCAACGATCCTGGCCGACCCCCGGTACGCCGCCCTGCGCATCGTCACCACGGTCGAGATCGACTCCCTGCCCAATCTCGTCACCAACACCGGCAGCCGGCCGACCGCCACCCCGCAGTGCGACACCATGAAGGCCAACGGCAACTACGTGAAGGGCGTCGGGTACGCCCTGAAGAAGCTCGGAGCCGTCCCCAACGTCTACAACTACGTCGACGCGGGGCACCACGGGTGGATCGGCTGGGACGACAACTTCGCTCCCTCGGCCGACCTGTTCAAGCAGGCCGCCACGGCCGAGGGCAGCACCGTCGCCTCCGTGCACGGATTCATCACCAACACCGCCAACTACAGCGCCCTGAAGGAGGAGCACTTCTCGGTCGGCGACTCGGTCGCCGGCAAGTCCGTCCGCGAGTCGAAATGGGTGGACTGGAACCGCTACGTGGACGAACTCTCCTTCGCGCAGGCCTTCCGCGCCAAGCTCGTCTCCGTCGGCTTCGACCCGGGAATCGGCATGCTCATCGACACCTCCCGCAACGGCTGGGGCGGCGCCGCCAGGCCGAGCGGCCCAGGCTCCCCGGCCGGCGTGGACACGTACGTCGACGGAGGCCGCTTCGACCGCCGCATCCACATCGGAAACTGGTGCAACCAGTCCGGTGCGGGGCTCGGCGAGCGTCCGGCGGCCCACCCCGCTCCGGGAATCGACGCGTACGTGTGGATGAAGCCGCCCGGCGAGTCCGACGGCTCCAGCAGCGAGATCCCCAACGACGAGGGCAAGGGATTCGACCGGATGTGCGACCCGACGTACGGGGGCAACCCGCGGAACGGGTTCAACCCGTCGGGAGCCCTGCCGGGCGCGCCCGTTTCGGGCCGGTGGTTCTCCGTACAGTTCCAGGAACTGATGCGCAACGCCTACCCGCCGCTGCGCTAGCCGGCGCCGCCGCAGGCGGGTGACGCGCGGCCGTCGGCGACCTCCCGGGCCGTCGGCGGCCGCGCCCGCACGGCGTCCGCCCACCGTCGCGCGCGCCCCGCGCGAGAGGTGTTCAATGAGATGAGGAGCGTCCTCGATCCTGCCGGAGTGAGACACGCGTGAGCGACAACGGCCCGGGAGAACCCGTCGCGGCAGCGGACTTCCCCACGGCTGTTCTGGTACTCGACGCCGCCGCCAAGGTCCTGACGGGCACACGTTCGGCGGCGACGCTCTTGGGCGCTCCCGAGGCCGCCTGGGGCCCCGGGGCCGAGCAGCTGGACGCGGAAGCGCTCTTCGAGGATCCCGGCCTGTGGGCCCGCCTGGTCGCGGGAGCCGTCGGAGGTGCCAGGCGCAGTGCCCGGGCCCGGCTGCTGCGGCCGGACGGCGGCGTGCTGGAGGCCGACGTCGACATCATCTCCCTCATGGAGGGCTCGTCGGCGCGGTTCCTGCTGCGCATGCGCCCCGCCGACCCGGACCACCCCGTACCGGTCGCCGTCGCCGGTGACGTCCGTCGCGCACCGCCCCTGCCGCCGGCGGACCGGCGTGCCGCCGAGCGGCTGGCGCTGCTCAACGCGGCCGCCGCGGAGATCGGCAGCTCCCTGGACATGGTGCGCGACGCCGAGCAGCTGGCCGGGGTGCTCGTCCCCGCGTTCGCCGACCTGGCGGCCGTCGACCTCACCGAACCCGTGCTGCTCGGCGAGGAGCCGGGAGAGCTGGTCACCGGAGCGCCGATGCGGCGCGTCGCCGTCCGAGCCGCCGACGGGCCGTGGCCGCCCGAGAGCCACGCCGTGGGCGACACCATCCGTCTCAGGAACGTCGAGAGCATGCACGTGCGCGGGAGCTCGGCAGTCTTCCTTCCCGACCTGACCGAGCTCCGCGCGGTGCTATCGGGCGAGGAGGAACGCGCACGGCTGCTCCTTCCGCCCCGGGCCGCCTCCCTCATGCTGATCCCGTTGCAGGCGCGCGGCGCAGTCCTCGGCGCCCTGGTCCTGTGGCGCACCGCGGAGCGCCGCCCGTTCGACCAGGAGGACGCGGTCCTCGGTGAGGAGATCGGCTCCCGGGCCTCGCTCAGCATGGACAACGCACGCCGCTACACCCGTGAGCGGCGTACCGCGGAGGCCCTGCAGCGCAGCCTCCTGCCCAGGCCGGTCAGCGACGTCACCGGCGCCGAGGCCTCGGGTGTCCACGTGCCCGCCGCCGCGACCCCGGCCATCGGGAGCAGCTGGTTCGACGTCATCCAACTCCCCTCGCTGCGGCTTGCGTTCGTCATGGGCGCGGTGGCCGGGCACGGCCTCGACGCCACGGCCGCGATGGGGCGTCTGCGGTCGGCCGTGCAGACTCTGGCCGACCTCGACCTCAGTCCGGACGAACTGCTGGCTCACCTCGACGACCTCGTGGTGCGCTTCATCGAGGACGACGACCGCCAGCAACGGGACGCGGGTGCACCGAGCGCACTGACCGGCGCCACCTGTCTCTACGCCACCTACGACCCGGTGTCCCGCACCTGCGTGCTGGCCGGAGCCGGCCACCCCCCGCCCGTGCTCGCTGCCAGGGGACCGGCCGGGAGCGGCCCGGTGGCGTACCGCCCCGGTCCGGTCCTGGGCACCGGCGGGCAGCCGTTCGAACCCACGGAGCTGTGCCTGGGGCCCGGTGACGTACTGGCCTTCTACGGCGGAGCGCTCGACGAGGGCACCGACCGCTCGGAGCGGCGGCTGGAGGCGGTCCGGGCGGGTGTGCGGGACGGCGCCGACAGCGGGCTGCCGGTCACCGAGATCGGGCACCGGATCCTTGGCGCCCTGTTGAACGAGCCGCCGGACGACGACCGGGCACTGCTCGTGGTGCGGGTCGGGGAGGTGTCCGCCGATGACACCGCCGTGTGGGAGTTGCCCGCCGACCCCTCCCTCGTCGGGCGGGCCCGGGAACTCGTCTCGGACCAGCTGACCGGTTGGGGCCTGGAGGACCTCGTCTTCACCACGGAGCTGATCGTCAGCGAGCTGGTCACGAACTCCATCCGGTACGCGGGCGGTCCGGTCGGCCTGCGGCTGATCAAGGACCGTGTGCTGATCTGCGAGGTCTCCGACCCGAGCCAGACACAGCCGCATCTGCGCCGGGCACAGCTCACCGACGAGGGCGGCCGCGGCCTGTTCCTCGTCGCACAGCTCACCCACCGCTGGGGCAGCCGGTACACGGCGGCGGGCAAGACCATCTGGACGGAACAGCTCCTGGCGGACGGTTGAGGCTCCGGGCCCACCGGCCGGACGCCGGTGGGCGAGGGCGCGCCGCGGCTACTCCAGTCGGAAAGTGGCGTCGGCGTTGGCCAACGTGGTGACCACCGGCTCCACGTACAGCAGGAAGTCGCGGTGCCGCAGGAAGCGTCCGGGCGCGCCGTACGACTCGTAGGAGACCCCCGCCGCGTCGGCGAGTCCGGCGCGCTGTTGGAAGGTGGAGCTGCTCCGGAAGGCGGCGCTGCCGTCGTTTTCCTCCAGCCTCACCTCGCCGTTCCTCTCACGGAGGTAGGAGCCGGGGAGGTTCGCCGACTCCAGCGACACGGTGCCGCTGCCCGCGAGCCCGGGTACGGTGCGGAACTGGGAGTCGGCCAGGTTCCTGATGTCCGCGTCCAGCCTGCCCCGGAACTCCCGGTGGCGAACGTGGCGGTCGGGGTGATTGACGGAGGCGAGGCGGTGCGGGGAGGCACCGTCGGCGACCGGGATGCCGAAGTTGGGTGTGCCGTCAACGTTCCAGTACAGCTTCTGGATGCGGGTGCGGCGGTTGGGGTCGTCCAGCGGGTCGCCGGAGATGTCCTTGTAACCGCGGTCGTGGTAGACGAGGACGTCGCCCCTGCCGTCCTCGGTCTTGGTGAAGGAGTTGTGTCCCGGCCCGTACTGTCCGGTGGCGGTGTTGCTGGTGAAGACCGGGGTCGGGCTCTTGGTCCACACGCCGGGATCGAGAAGGTTGCTCGACGCCGACGCGGAGAGCAGGCCGAGGCAGTAGTTGCTGTCCGTGGCGGAGGCGGAGTAGCTGAGGAACACCCTGCCCGCGCGCTCGATGAGGGCGGGAGCCTCGTTCACCTTGAAGCCGGCCGTCTCCCAGGGGTGGGTGGGAACCGTCAGACGGGTCGGTGTGCCGGAGAGGGTCCAGGGGTTCGGCATCCTGGCGAGGTACACGTTCGAGTTGGTGGCGACGGCCGGGTCCTTCTGCGCCCAGCTGAGGTAGCGGATGCCGCCCACCACGAAGGTGGTGGCGTCCAGCGCGAAGCTGTCCATGGGCGTGGCGATCCGCCCCTTCTCGGTCCAGCCGCCGGTCAGCGGGTTGGCCGCGGAGCTCTCCAGCACGTACATCCGGATCTTCCAGATGTCGTCGCTCCGGCCTGCGGCGAAGTAGACGTACCACTTGCCGTCGATGAAGTGGATTTCGGGTGCCCAGATGTGGGCGCCCATGTCACCGGTGGCGTGCTTGGTCCAGATCACGGCCTCCGGCGCGGTCGACAGTCCCTGGAGGGTGGTGGCGCGGCGCAGGACGATGCGGTCGTATGAGGGGACGGTGGCTGTGAAGTAGTAGAAGCCGTCGCTGTGCTTGAGGATCTGGGCGTCCGCGCGCCGCTCGGCCAGCGGGTTGGTGTAGGCGGCCGTAGCCGGCGGGCCCGCCAGGGCGGGGGCGGGGGGCGGCAGTACGACGAAGGTCAGCAGGGCCGCCGCGGCCGCGAGGACTCGCGCGTACAGGAGTGTTCCGGTCATCTCTTCTCCTCTTCCGTACGGAGTCGCGTGGTCAGCCGGTCCGGAGCTGCCACTCCTGGCAGGGGTTGGCGAGCCAGGTCCACTGGCGGACTCCCGTGCCGTCGCGGGTGCCGCAGTCGGCGATGTCGGCGACCTTCCGGCTGTGCGCGTTCTCCAGCCGCAGCAGGCCGCCCGCGCCGGTGATGAGCCGGAAGCGCTGGCAGGCGTTGTCCAGCCAGGTCCACTGGCGCAGTTCCGCTCCGTCGGCGGCGGAGCAGTCCGCCACGTCGAGCGCCTTGCCGCCGGCCACGTTGATCAGCCGGCTCGTGTCGTCCCCCTGGTCCTCGAAGCGCCATTTCTGCGCTGTGCTGCCGTTGCACGACCACAGCCTGACGTCCGCTCCGTCGGCGGAGGACCCGTTCGCGAGGTCCAGGCATTTTCCGCTGTGGGGGTTCACCAGCGTGTACGCGGCGGGGGTGGCCGCCGTCTCGCCCGCCGGGGCGGGCAGTGGCGTGCCGACCGCCGCCGGAGTACCGAAGTCCGGTGTGCCGTCCGGGTGCCAGGTGAACTTCTGGACCCGTGTGGTGCGCCTGTTGTCGCAGCCGCCCGCGGTGGTGTCGTTGGCGTGGTAGACGAGCCAGCTCTCCGTGCCGTCCGGGGAGTTGAAGAACCCGTTGTGGCCCGGTCCGTACACTCCTGCCGCGTCGCTGCGCTGGAACACCGGGGCGGGGGCCTTGGTCCAGGACGCGGCGCTGAGCGGGTCGGCGCCGGTGAGCTCCAGCCGGCCCAGCTTGTAGTCCGGGGTGTTGCAGCTGGAGGCGGAGTAGGTGAGGAAGGTCCGGCCTTCGTGGTACAGCGGCTCGGGGCCCTCGTTGACCGATCCGCCCTGACTCTCCCAGCTCAGGGTGGGACCGGAGATGACCCGGAACGGACCGCTGAGCGTGTAGGGGTTGCCGAGAGGAGCGATCACCAGGCTCTGCCGGCTGCCGTTGATGAAGCCGCTGCCCAGCAGGTACAGCTTTCCGCTCACCCGCAGCAGGCTCGCGTCGATCAGCCATCCGCCGGGCACCAGGTTGGCGCCGGTCAGGATGTTCTTGTAGGTGTACGGGCCCATCGGGTCGCTGCCGGCGCTCTGCAGCACGTGGGTGCGCTGCGAGTCGCAGCATGCGGCGCCTGCCTGCCCGGCTGAGTAGTAGAGGTACCAGCGCCCGTCGACGAAGTGCATCTCGGGCGCCCAGATGTTGGTGCTGCGCGAGGGGGTGTTGTCGGACCACACCCGTACGCTCGGAGCGGTGGAAAGGCCCTCCAGAGTCGGCGACTTGCGCATCGTGATCTCGCCGGTGAAGGTCGAGGCGACCAGGTGGTAGTTGCCCTCGTGGTACTGCAGCCAGGGGTCGGCGCCCTTCTGGGCCTTCACCGGGTTGGTGTACGTACGGCCCGCTGCGGCCTCGGCAGGGCCGCCGGTGACGGCCGTGGTCGGGAGCAGCGCCAGCAGGACGACCGACAGGGCGATCCAGAGCGGCGGACGGGGACGTCGTGCCGCGGTACGGCGTAACACGGCGCGGGGCGAGCGGAAGTGGATCACGTGTGTCCCTTCTGAACGGCGGTCACGGTGGTGGCGGACGTCAGAAGCCCTGCGCCAGCCGGTGGTAGGCCTGGTTCCAGCGGATCTCCTGGGTGAACCGGCGGATGCCGGTGTCCCCGTCGATGACCAGCAGCTCCGTGCCGAGCATGTCGGCGAGGTCACCGAGTTCCTCGGTGCCCACGGCGCTCGACAGCACGGTGTGGTGCGGTGCTCCGGCGATGAGCCAGGCTTCGGTCGAAGTCCGCAGGTCCGGCCGGGGCTGCCACACGGCCCGGGCCACGGGCAGGTTCGGCAGGGGCTCGGCGGGCTCGACCACGTCGATCTCGTTGGCGACCAGGCGGAAGCGGTCGCCCATGTCGGCGAGACCGACGACCACCGCCGGACCGGTGTGTGCGTCGAAGACCAGGCGGACGGGATCCTCCCGGCCGCCGATCCCCAACGGGTGGATCTCGCAGGAGGGAACCGTGGCCGCGATCGACGGGCAGACCTCCAGCATGTGCGCGCCGAGGATCAGTTCCCTGCCGGGTTCCAGGTGGTAGGTGTAGTCCTCCATGAAGGACACCCCGCCCGGCAGCCCCTCCGACATCACCTTGAGCGTGCGCAGCAGGGCCGAGGTCTTCCAGTCGCCCTCGCCGCCGAAGCCGTATCCGTCGGCCATCAGTCGCTGGACGGCCAGCCCCGGTAGCTGCCGCAGCCCCCCGAGGTCCTCGAAGTTGGTGGTGAAGGCACGGAAGCCGCCCGCGGTGAGGAACCCGCGCAGACCGAGTTCGATCCGCGCGGCGTGGCGCAGCGAGGCGTGGCGGTCCCCGCCGGCCCGCATCTCCGGAGCGACCCGGTAGGTGGCCTCGTACTCCTTGGTGAGTTCGGTGACATCGGCCTCCGGGGTGCCGTCGACGACCTCGACGAGGTCGTTGACCCCGTACGTGTTGACGGAGACGCCGAAGCGCAGTTGCGCCTCCACCTTGTCGCCTTCGGTGACGGCGACGTCCCGCATGTTGTCGCCGAAGCGGGCCATCCTGAGGCCGCGCAGTTCGGCCCGCCCCGCCGCCGCCCGGGTCCACGAGGCGATGCGGGCGGCCACGGAGGGGTCGCTCACGTGGCCCGCCACCGTCTTGCGGGTGACACCGATGCGGGACTGGATGTAGCCGAACTCCCTGTCTCCGTGCGCCGCTTGGTTGAGATTCATGAAGTCCATGTCTATGGACGACCAGGGCAGGGCGACGTTGGCCTGGGTGTGGAGGTGGAGCAGGGGCTTGCACAGCGCGTCGAGGCCGGCGATCCACATCTTGGCCGGGGAGAACGTGTGCATCCAGGCGATGAGCCCGATGCAGGCGTCGTCGGAGTTCGCCGCCAGGCAGGTGCGGCGGACCGCCTCGGCGTCGGTGAGGACGGGCTTCCAGACGATCCTGACGGGGACGCCGGGATCGCTGTGCAGGGTGTCGGCGATCTGCTGGGACTGCCGGGCCACCTGGCGCAGGGTCTCGTCTCCGTAAAGGGACTGGCTGCCGGTCAGGAACCACACTTCGCGTTCTTCGAGTGTCGCCACGGGGAAGCTCCTCACCGGCCGGCCTGCTGGCCGTACACGTTCTGGTAGCGGTGGTTCAGTGCGTCGATGTCGCTCTGCGCGAGGGGCAGCGGCTCCCCGAGCTGGCGTGAGATGTGGACCGTGCGGGCGACGTCCTCGCACATCACGGCGGCCTTGACCGCTGCCTTGGCGTCCTTGCCGACGGTGAAGACGCCGTGGCTCTTCATCAGGACGGCGGGCGAGCGGTGTCCGCGCAGCGTCTCGACGATGCCCCGGCCGATGGAGTCGTCCCCGATCAGCGCGAAGGGGCCGACGGGGATCTCGGCTCCGAACTCGTCGGCCATTGCGGTCAGGACACAGGGGACGGCCTCGCCGCGCGCCGCCCAGGCGCAGGCGTAGGTGGAATGGGTGTGCACCACCCCTGCGACCCGCGGCATGTGCCGGTAGACGTAGGCGTGCGCGGCGGTGTCGGAGGAGGGGGCGTAGTCGCCCTCGACCACCTTCCCGTCCAGGTCGCAGACGATCATGTGCTCGGGGGTCAGGTCCTCGTAGGGGACACCGCTGGGTTTGATCACCATGAGGTCCTCGCCCGGTACGCGGGCGGAGACGTTCCCCGCCGTCCAGACGACGAGGCCGTAGCGGACCAGTTCCTGGTGCAGGTCGCTGACCTCGCGGCGCAGCTGCTCGATCGGTGGCGTCATGAGCGGTCAGGGCCTCTCGGTGGGGGCAGCGGGGGCGGTGGGGGCGGTCTGGGCGGTCGAGGCCGTCAGGGCGGCGTTGCGCAGGGCACGCAGCCGGTGCAGCTGCATGTCGGGGCCGGTGCCGAAGTGGTCGTGCAGGACGCGGTACTCCGCGTACAGCGCGTCGTAGGCGTCGGCCCGGGCGGGGTCCGGCAGGTAGGCGGCCCGCTGGACACGGCCCATGGCCGCCGCGGCGGCGCGTACGCCGGGGTGCGCGCCGGCGGCGACGGCCGCGTGGATGGCAGCGCCGAGGGCCGGGCCCTGGGCGGAGGCCGCGAGGGACACCGGGCGGCGGAGCACGTCGGCGTATATCTGCATCAGCAGGGCGTTCTTCTTCAGGCCGCCGGTGACGATGAACTCGTGCACCGGTACCCCGCCCCGCTCCAGGGCGTTGACGATGGTGCGGGTGCCGAAGGCGGTGGCCTCCAGCAGGGCTCGGTAGACGTCCTCGGGCCGCGTCGACAGGGTGAGCCCGACGATGACGCCGGAGAGGTGGTGGTCCACCAGGGTGGAGCGGTTTCCGTTCATCCAGTCGAGGGCGACCAGGCCGTGGCCGCCGACGGGCTGGTCGGCGCACTTGCGGGTCAGCAGCTGGTGCAGGTCCTCGCCGCGGGCCTCGGCCTGCGCCCGGTAGTCGGCCGGGACGCCTTGGGCGAGCCACCAGGCGAAGATGTCGCCGACGGCGCTCTGTCCCGCCTCGTAGCCGTACGCGCCGTCGACGATCCCGCCGTCCACGACCCCGCAGATGCCGGGCACGTCGGCCAGCGCGGCGCCGTTCACCACGTGGCAGGTGGAGGTGCCCATGACCGCGAGCAGCCGGCCGTTCTCGACGGCCTGGGCCGCGGCGGCGGCGACGTGGGCGTCCACGGTGCCGACGGCGACCGCGATGCCCTCGGGAAGGCCCGTCCACGCGGCGGCCTGCGCGGTGAGCGAGCCGGCCCGGGAACCCAGCGGGGAAAGCGGATGCTCCAGGCGGGTACGGGCGAAGTCCCCGAAGCCCGGGTGCAGGGCGGCGAGGTACTCCTCGCTCGGGTATGCGCCGTCCTGGTGGATGCCCTTGTAGCCGGCGGTGCAGGTGTTGCGGGTCTCGGTACCCGTGAGCTGCCAGACGATCCAGTCGGCGGCCTCGATCCAGCGCTCGGTCGCCGCGTACGTCTGCGGGTCCTCCTCCAGCACCTGGAGCGCCTTCGCGAACTGCCATTCGGCGGAGATCCTGCCGCCGTACCGGGCGATCCACTTCTCGGCACGCAGATGGGCGAGGTCGTTGATCCGGTCGGCCTGGCCCTGGGCCGCGTGGTGCTTCCAGAGCTTGGGCCAGGCGTGCGGGCGGTGGCCCAGCCCGGTCTCGGAGAGCGGCCGCCCGTCGCGCCGTACCGGCAGGACCGTGCAGGCGGTGAAATCGGTCGCGATGCCTATGACGAGCCCGGGGTCCACGCCCGACGAGGTGACGGCGTCCGGGACGGCGGTGCGCAGCACCTCGCGCCAGTCGTCCGGATGCTGAAGTGCCCAGTCGGGCGGCAAGGCGGCCCTGGTGGTGGGCAGTTCACGGTCGATGACGCCGTGGCGGTACGGGTGGACGGCGGAGCCGAGCTCCTCACCGTCGTGTACGCGGACCACCACCGCGCGGCCGGACAGCGTGCCGAAGTCGACACCGACGACGTAGCGCACGGCGTCCGGGGCGGCTGGGGGGCGGGACGGGGTCACGTTCACATCCTTCGTGCGTAGCCCGGCGCCCCGGTACGGAACCCGGGCAGCAGGGGACGGCGGCGCGCGAGCCGCCCTGAGGTCAGATTGTGAGCGTTAACAATGGGCCTTCACAAGAGCCCCCTCATGCAGCGTTACCCAATCTTGACCTCAGGCCCCGGGCACCCCTGGCGGCGCCCGGGGACCCCTGACCTGCCCGGATGCCCGAGGCTCCCCAAAACTACCGGGGTGCGCGGCCCGTGCTGCGGCGGAGCACTATCTCCGTGGGGACCAGGACGTGCCTGCTCGGGGACTCCGGCGCCGCATCGTGCCCCCTGCCGCCCGCGCCGGCCGTGCGGTCGTTTCCAGTCAACTCGTCGACCAGCAATTCCAGCGCACGTCTGCCCAGTTCGCTGAAGTCCTGTCGGACCGTGGTCAGCGGCGGTGCGAAGTACGCGGCTTCGGAGATGTCGTCGAAACCGACCACGCTGATGTCCCCGGGGATCGCCCGGCCCGCTTCGTGCAGCGCGCGCAGCAGGCCCAGCGCCAGCTGGTCGTTCGCGCAGAACACCGCGGAGACGGCGTGGTCCTCGGCGATCCGAAGGCCGGCCTCGTATCCGGCGCGGGCGCTCCAGTCCCCGGCATGGGCCTCGGGCACCGGCGCGCCGGCCTCCTCGAGGGCCCTGCGCCACCCGGCCTGCCGGGCCGTGGTCTCCAGCCAGCCCGGCGGGCCGGCGATGTGGTGGACCGTGGCGTGCCCGAGGTCGAGCAGGTGTCGGGTGACGGCATGGGCGCCCGCCTCGTTGTCGACCGAGACCGTGGGCACGCGCGCCCCGCTTCCCGACCCGACCGCCACCACGGGCACCGCCGTGGAAAGCTGGGCTATCGCTCGCACCGCCGGGGTCTGCGGCGCGATCACCACGATGCCCTCGACGCCTTGATCCCTGAGCCGGTCCACGGCCTCCTGCACCGCGCGCGCGTCCGGGGACCGGATGCTCGCCACGCTGACGAAGTAGCCAGCACTGCGCGCGGCCTGCTCGATGCCGTCCAGCATGGAGGCCGGCCCGTACAGCGCACTGCCGAAACTCACCACGCCGAGCGTCTGGGACCGGCGGGTGACCAGAGTCCGGGCCGCCACGTTGGGGCGGTAGTCCAGCTCGCGGATGGCGGCGAGCACCCGCTCACGTGTGCCGGGGCGGACGTGGGGTGCGCCGTTGAGCACCCGCGACACCGTCTGGTGCGACACTCCGGCGACGCGCGCGACATCAGCCATCACAGGCTGGCGTGGTTCAGGTTGTTCCGTACGTGCCGTTCCCACTGATAGCCCTCTCGTCGGCGAAGCCCCCGGCGGCCGGCCCGGGCTCCGGTGCGCAGACCGATTCGCGGTGGTGCCTGCACAGGAGTGTCACGGAGGCGAGTGTAATTGTTCACGATCACAGGCCCGCACGCGTCCAGCGGGACGACGACCCGCTTCCGCGTCCCCCCGTGCGGATGGCGGAGCACCGCGGCCGCCGGGCCGTGGCCGGCCGTCGCCGGCGTCGACCTCTGGCTGACCGCTCCCGCGTGGGTCAGCGTACGGAGGCGATGCGGCGCAGGCGACGGACACCGCGATGCGCTGTCCGTCGCCCCCGAAGCCGGCGGCACTGTCAGCGACCCCAGGTGAGGGCGGCAAAGGCATGCAGGCGCGCGGCGAGCTGAGCGACAGCGCCGATATCGCCGCCCTCGCCACCGCGCTGCTGGCCGCCATCCAGGGCGGCATGCCGCTGTCCCAGGTCCGTCGGTCGAGCACCGCCTGCCGGCAGGCCGTGTCAGCGGTGATCGACCACATCGAGAGCCACCTCGTCCGGTAGCGGCGCGACGCCGATCCCCGAAGAAGCCAAGGACC
The DNA here is from genome assembly GCF_042717785.1 of Streptomyces sp. NPDC058619. Taxonomy (NCBI): domain Bacteria; kingdom Bacillati; phylum Actinomycetota; class Actinomycetes; order Kitasatosporales; family Streptomycetaceae; genus Streptomyces; species Streptomyces sp. NPDC058619. Next base: position 6,968 of record NZ_JBHXQN010000010.1, on the reverse strand, counting down.
GGCTGGCCGGCCCGCGTCATGCTCCTTCACGAACCTCCGGGGTACGGGTTCGTACCCGTACCCCGGTTCGGTGCTACTCGTTCAGGTGGGCGAGGAGGAGGTTGGGGTCCTCGGCCGTGACGTAGGCCGCGCTCAGGACGTAGGCGGTGTCGCCGCGCAGGGCGATGGAGGTGGGGTTCTGCAGGCCGTCGGCGGCGGTCAGGACGGTGGTGTGGGTGCCGTCCGGCTGGACGAGGGCGACCTCGCCGGGGCCGTTGAGGGCAGCCAGGATCTGGTCTCCGCGGCCGGTGAAGGCGAAGTCGTCCATCCCGGCCAGACCGGTGGCTCGGGTCTGGACCGCGCCGGCGGCCGAGGCGACGCCGGGGCCGGTCGCGGCGACGGTGGCCAGCGTCAGTACGGCGGCTGACAGGACGGTCTTGGACCACTTGTTCCTGAACATGGGTTCCTTGACTGTTCGTGGGCACGCGGGAGCGGTACGCCGGCGCACCGGGGTGAGGGGGCTTCGGGGTAAGGGGAGGCTTCGGTCGGGGCGTCGTGCGCCGGGACCTGCTCGGGCAGCGGACGGTGTCCGCCCGCGCCCGGGTGGGTCGAGGACGGGCGCTCGCCGGATGTCGGCCCGGCGCCCGGCGGTGGGCCGGTTCGGCCGGCGTCGGCCGGGGCTTCCGGTCGCGCCGGGTCACCCTGCGGGCCGACGTGGGCGAGGAGGGCCAGCGCGGTCCGCGCCGGCGAACCGCCCTCCGTGGTGGCGACCACGATGTTCTGGCTCGGGCCCTGGCTCAAGGTCTGCTGGGTGACGGTCAGCGGGCCGAGCAGCGGATGCCGCATCTCGTAGGTGGCGACGGCGCACGCCTTGACGCGGTGGTCGGCCCACATCGAGGCGAAGTCCGCGCTCTTCGCGCTCAGTTCACCCACCAGCGCGTGAAGCGCGATGTCGTCCGGATACCGGCCTGCCACCAGGCGCAGATTCCCCACCACGGCCCGGGCCTTGGCAGGTCAGTCCGCGTACAGGTCACGGGTGTGCGCGTCGAGGAACACCAGTCGGGCCATGTTGGGTCGTTCCGTCGGCCGGTCGGCGGCGCCCGGATCCAGGTGTCCGGCGAACAGCGCGTGGCCCAGCCCGTTCCATGCAAGGACGTCACTGCGGCGGCCGGTCACGATCGCCGGAACGTGGGCCAGTGCCTCCAACAGCTGACCGGTCGCCCGCGTCACCCGCTCCGGGGCGGGCCGTCGGCCCCGGCCTGGGGCACTTGGCCGGCCGGGCCAGGTTGTGCAGGTGCACGCGCTCGGTCTCCTGTAGCCGCAGGGCCCGGGCGATGGCGTCCAGCACCTGCGGCGAGGCGTTCAGGGACTGCCCTTGTTCCAGGCGGGTGTAGTAGGAGACGCTCACACCGGCCAGCAGCGCCAGTTCCTCGCGCCGAAGGCCCGGCACACGCCGCCGCTCTCCGTAGGTGGGCACCCCGATCGCCTCGGGCAGCAGCTGGGAGCGTCGTTTCTGCAGGAAGTCCCCGGGCCGCACTTTTCCGTTCATGGATCCGAGTATGGGTCGAGCCCTACCGCACAGCCTGACCCTGGCGGGGATAGGCACCAGCGGATCTGGCACTGACGAAACCGGTGACGACGTGGGCGGCGCGGACGGTGGCGAGCTCCGGCCAGCGGCGCAGGAGCGGGAGTCGGTCCAAGCCGGCGGCAGGGGGCGGCAAGGGGCCAGCCTTGCATGCGCCTCGGACACCGTGACCGCTCTCCGAAGCCGGCTCCCTCCGTAACGACCGCTGGTAGCGCCTTGCCGCCCCGCTACCGCACCCGGTCCCCCTCCGTGGTCGCGGTCCCGGCCGTCGCGGACCACCGGCCGGATCCACCGTCGTCCGGTCCCGGGCATCGGCTACGGTCCTGGCTGTGAACCGTACCGAGCGTCTGTACGCCCTCGTGGAGGAGCTACGTGCGGTCTCGCCCCGGCCGCGCAGCGCCCGGTGGCTCGCCGAGCGCTTCGGCGTCAGCACCCGCACCATCGAGCGCGACCTCAGCGCCCTGCAGCAGTCCGGTGTGCCGCTCTACGCCGAACCGGGCCGCAGCGGCGGATACGTGGTGGACAAGGACCACACCCTGCCGCCCCTGGCCATCACACCGGCCGAGGCGGCGGCCCTGGCCGTCGCCCTGCACGCGCTGTCCGGGACACCGTTCGACGCGGACGCCCGCTCAGCGCTGTGCAAGCTGTTCGCCGTCATGCCGCAGCGAGAACTCCGGGCAGCGCGCGAGCTCGCCGCCCGGGTACGGCTCGCCGCGCATCCCGTTCGGCCGCCCGCGCTCCCGCGCACCCTGCGCGAGGCACTCTCGAACCGCCGGCTGCTGCACCTGCGTTACGCCGACGAACAGGGCGAGGTCACCGAACACACCGTCGAACCCCTGGGCTTCCTCGGAGGCGAGCACTGGTACCTCATCGGCTGGTGCCGGCTGCGCTCCGCAGTACGGGGCTTCCGGCTCGACCGCATTCGGGAAGCCCGGGCACTGGAGGAGACGGCGGAGCCGCGTCCGGTCGACCTGTCCGAACTGGACACTCCTGGGCAGGAGTTCGTGGCACTCGACGAACTCTATGGTTTCGCTTGAGCCGCCGTCGGGAGGGCTAAACACCGACAGGGGGTTGTCGCCCCCGGCCCGGAGGCTGGGTGACCACGACCGAACCACGGAAGGCAACCATGTCTGTGACGACTATCCCCGCCACCGACTCCGCTCCGCTGACCCGGGAGGCCGGCACCCGGCTGGTGGAGGGCTGGACGGCGCTCTGGAACGGAGACATCGCCCCCGCGGAGCAGATCCTCTCCCCCGACTTCCGGCTGCACTTCGCGGACGACTTCGACGGCACCGGCTCTGCCAAGACGTTCGGCCAGGACGAACTGACGGCGTTCATTTCGGCCAACAGCCAGGCCCTGACCGGCCTGACGTTCGCCGCCGACGCCGCACCCCTGATCGACTCCGAGCGCGGCGAGATGGCCTGCCGGTGGATCGAGAGCCACGCCGACGGCGACGGCGACATCATCGTCAAGAGCGGCATCGACATGTTCGCGGTCACGGACGGCCGGATCTCCGCCGTGTGGTCGCTCACCGGCAACCGCCGCTTCGCCGCCTGACCGGCACGATCCGGTGCCGGGCGCCGGCCTCCCCCGAGGGCGCGTACCTGGAGGACGAGGAGGGCCGTCCGCCCGCTGCTCCAGGACGGCATGCGGGCCTGGCCCACGGCGTCGAAGTAGAGCGGGGCGTCGTCGAGGGCGGCGAGCACGCGGGGCGCCGCCCAGCCGACGCCGGCGAAGGTGCGGCGCGGGATCGTGACGATGCCGGCGCGGCCGATCTCGTCGAGGCCGCGGACGTCGGACAGGAAGGCGAGCGTGGCTCGGATGGTGCCGAGGTCGTCCGGGCCCAGGGTGACGCTGCGCCCGCGGCCGGCGCTGTGCCAGCGCCACAGGTCGGTGTCGTCGGCCGTGCGGGGAACGGTCAGGTAGGCGGTGCAGAAGCCGAGCTCGCGCACGACGTCGGTGCCGGTGCCGGGAAGGACCAGGGATCGGGTGCGGGAGCGCAGGCCTTCGGCGACGACCACCAGGTCGAAGGTGCGCCGCGCTCCGTCGGCGAAGGTGACCGTGACCCCGTCCCCCTCGTCGTCGTCAAGGACCGTGATCCGGTTGCCGAAGACGTATGCGGTCGCGTCATCGGGTGCGGTCGACGTGGATGCGGGACAGCTGGCCCCGCAGGATCTCCAGCTCGGCCGTGGCACCGCCGGAGTCGGACGTTCCGGCCGCGAAACGGGCGAGAGGGGTGCCGGCGACGTCGACGCGGTCTCCCGCCGGGTCGCCACTCTCACGCGTACGCCCTCGGCGTCGCCTTCCAGCGCACCCTCGGGATCCGCCCGGCGGAACACCGCGCCTGAGCCCGCACACCGGCGTGAAGATCCCGAAGCCCGGACCGGCGCCGGTGGAAGCGGAGGCGGCCTTCTACCCGGTCACGGGCTCGTGCCCGTAGCGCGGACCGGCGGCGCCGCCCCGGGCACCGTCCGGCCGCGCGGCACCCACGGGCCGGGTGAGCGGGCCGAGGTCGTGCGCGTAGTGGCCCACCGCGTCGGCGATGACGTCGATGTTGACGTCGAGCGCCCGCATGTCGATGTTGGTGATGTCGTCGCCGGCCGTGTGGTGGTTCACGTCGTACGCGACACCGGCCCGGCCGCCGAACCTGGCTGCCTGGGACTCGGTCTTGATGCCGTCGGCGCCGGTGAAGGTGCCTCCGGACGGGATGCCGGCCGCGATGAACGGGGCGTAGTCCGAGAGGCCGGTGAAGTCGGTGCCCTCGTACGGGATCCCCTTCGAGCCGAGGAAGTCCGTGATGCCCTTCTCCAGCTGGGCGGAGCCCTCGGGGCCGGGGCCCGCGCCGACGCCGTCCGAGTCGTCGCCGTCGTTGACGAAGTAGGCGGCGTTCGGGGAGCCGATCGTGTCGAAGTTCAGGTAGAGCCTGATCTGCCTCTTCTGCTCCTCCGACAGGGAGGCGAGGTACGCCTGCGAGCCCAGGACGCCGAACTCCTCGGCCGACCACCAGGCGAACCTGACCTTGTTCTTGATCCTGTCCTGGGACGAGGCCAGCCTGACCGCGACCTGGAGGATGCCGGCCGAGCCCGAGCCGTTGTCGTTGATGCCCGGGCTGTCGTGGAGCGAGTCCAGGTGGGAGCCGAGGAGGACGGTGTCGGCCGCGTCGCCGCCGCGGGTCTCCGCGACCACGTTGAAGCTCCGGCGGTTCTCGCGCAGTTCGTGGATGTCGAGGGTGACCGTGACCGGGCCCGCGGCGGCCTCGGCGGCCAGCGCCTCGCCGTCCTCCTGGCTGATGCCGCCGGTGGGGATCTTCGCGAGGGCCGCGTCGCCGATGGTGCCGTTGATCTTGCCCGTGGTGTTGTTGTACACGACGGCGCCGAGCGCACCGGCGGCGTGGGCGTTGGCCTGCTTGACGGCGAAGGAGCATCCGCCGCGCTTGATCAGCGCGATCCTGCCGGTGAAGGCGCCCGCGGCGAAGTCGGCGGGCTCGCAGCCGTGGGTGGCGTCGGCGTCGACGGGGACGATGGCCACGTCCGCGGTCACCCCGCCCTCGGGGCCCTTGGCGGTGTAGGCCATCAGCTGGATCGTGATGTCGCGCGGCGTGGGCGAGAGCACCGTGAGGGTCTCGGCGATGTCGTCGGTGTAGACGAAGTCGAACGCCTGCCGGGAGACCCGGTAGCCGGCGGCCCTGAGTACGGCTTCGACGTAGGCGGTCGACTGCTCGTGGCCCCGGGAACTCGCCACGCGGGTGCCGCCGTTGTAGTCGGCTATCGCCTGGAAGGTCTTCAGGTGGCGGAAGGCGTCCTTGGCCGTCGCCTCCTTGACGAGCTTCGCCGCCAGTGCGTCGCCCCGGTCGGCCCGGCCCGGGGCGTCGGCTCCCGCGGTGGCGGGCCCGGCGAGCAGGAGGGGGGAAACGAGTAACGCGGCGGCCAGGGTGGCCGTCGCCGCCGCGATGCGACGTGCGGGCATGGAGGTCCTCTCACAGCAGGTCGACGGATCGATCGACGGTCGGGAAGAACGTGCTCAGCGGGAGGAGATCGAGGCACGCTAACCCTGTGGCGGCCCCCTGCCAAGGAGAAGTCCCGAGTCGGTCCGGGTGACCGGATGTTTGGCTGAGTTTGAGCGGGAGCGGTAAGAGGGGACGCCGCGCCGGTCACAACTCGCCGATGGTGAACTTGGCTTGTTCGAGCCCATGACACTCTCTCCATCGATCCCGTATCCATGACGTGAGCGCCGGTAGGCCCTACCGCGTGCCGACCGACAGGACAGCGCGCCTGAGGGCGCGCCGGTTACGCGGGGGTGTCAGATCATGCTGGCCAGAACCGAAAGATCCTCGGCAGACCCTTCCTTACCCGGCTGTACGGGAACCGCCCCCGGCCTGCCGGCCCCGCCCGGGGACGCGGAGAGGGAACCGACGCCGGCGGACGGGCCGACGTACCGGATCCTGGGACCCCTGGAGGTCCACCGGGCGGGGGTGCTCTGCACACCCACCTCCCTCAAGCGGCGCGCCCTGCTCACGCTGCTGCTGCTCCACGCCAACCGGCGCTTCCCGATCTGCACGCTGATCGGCGAGCTGTGGGACGACCGGCCGCCGCCGTCGGCCGTGGCCGCCGTCCAGATGTACGTGTCGGGACTGCGGCGCGTCCTGGACCCCGCGCACAGCCGCGACGGCGGCGACGCGCGGCGGCATCCGCTGCTGCTCACCGCCGGGAACGGCTATCTGCTGCGTGTACGACCGGGCGACCTGGACCTCGACCGGTTCCGTGCGCTGGCCGGGCTCGGGCGGGACCAGCGGGCCGCGGGCGACTGCACCTCCTCGGCAAAATCGTTTCATCAAGCCCTCGCCCTCTGGCGGGGCACCTCTCCCGGCGACCTCGAACAGGCGTCCCTTCCCGCGCACTACACGGTGCGGCTGGAAGAAGAACGACTGGCCCTGGTGCACGACCGGATCGGCGCGGACATCTGCACGGGCCGGGCGCGCGAGGTCGTCGGCGAGCTCGAGGAACTCTGCGCACGCCACCCCCTCCGCGAGGACTTCCACGAGCAGTTGATGCTCGCCCTGGCCACGGCGGGGCGCCGCGCCGAAGCGCTCAACGCCTACGCCCGCGCCCGGCGCACCGTGGTGGAGAACACCGGCATCGAACCGGGACCGGGCCTGCGCACGGCGCAGCAGACCCTGCTGAGCGGTGACCGGCCGGACAACGCCCGGCACGACCGCTGCCGCCCCGCGGTGGTGCTCCGGCCGGCCGCGCTCGACGACTGACGCCTCGCGGCGGCCACCTCCGTACGGGCCCGTGGCCCGGCCGGCGGCCCCGGCCCCCCCCCCCCCCCCCCGGGGGCGGGGCGCCGGCGGGGCGGGCGCGGGGGGGGGGGGCCCGACAACAGTGGTGGCGGGGGGGGGAGTAA